>JBFMFL010000099.1:0-21296 GCA_040752145.1 Gemmatimonadota bacterium | reverse complement strand
CCGGCCCCCACGCCCGCGGCGGCGAGCAGCGCACCCTCCGCCAGCAGCTGCCGCGCGACGGCGCCGCGGCCCGCGCCCAGCGCCGTCCGCACCGCCATCTCGTGGCGGCGCGCCGTGGCGCGGGAAAGGAGCAGCACGGCCAGGTTGGCGCACGCCAGCGCCAGCGCGGCCGCGGCCAGCCCCAGCAGCACCGCCAGCAGCAGGTCCACCCCGTCGTGCTGGATGCGGGCGACCGTCCGCGCGGCGGCGCCCCACGCCAGCCGCCCGCCCTCCATGGGCTCCAGCGCCGCGGGGGGCGCGGCGGGCAGCGGCCGCCCCCGTCCCGCGGCCGCCAGCCCCAGCATCGGCACCGCCGCGCCGATCCCGACCGCGAGCGTCAGGAGCGCGGTGGCCGCGAAGCCGCGGGCGCGCCGCAGCGCGCGCGACGAGTGCCGGACGTCGCGCGCCAGCGACGCGAGCGGCGACGTGCGGACGGCGTTCTCCGCGGGGGCGTGGTCGGTGTGCATGGCGGAGCGAGGGGTCAGGGGGAGGGCCGGCGGCGCGCGCGCCGCGCCCGCCACGCCCAGCGGACGCCGCGGACGGCCCCGGCCAGGACGAGCAGGGCCAGGAAGAAGAGCACGCCGATCAGCGTCTGCTCGCCCAGGGCGAGCATCGCCTCCGGGCGCGGCAGGGCCAGGATGGACTCGCGCAGGCCGCCGGCCCGGCCGAAGGGGACCGGCGGGAACACCCGGGCGATGGCGAAGGGGCGCTCCAGGGTGAACGGCCACCCCAGCAGCACGTTGGTGCGCCCGCGGTCGTCCAGCAGGTCCACCAGCAGGTGCGAGCCGTACCCCGCCCCCGAGAGCACCCCCCAGCGCCAGCCGGCCGCCACCGCCGCGGCGATACCCACCGCCAGCGTGGCGACGATGCTGTGCGTGAAGGTGCCGTGGTACTCGGCGCCGCGGCCCGTCGCCAGGCCCAGCACCAGGTCCAGGTCGGGGACCACGGCCAGCGACGCGGCGAGGATCCAGGCCCGGCGGCGCGGCAGCGGCGGCGCGGCGGCCCGCACCACCTCCGCCACCCCGGCCCCCACCAGCAGGTGCGCGGGAGGAAACGCCATCCTTACGGGGCCGTCGTCGGCCGGGGGCGGCGCGCGGCCGGCGGGCGGCTACGTCTGCGGGCGTGCGGCGGCATTCCGGGTCGGTCGGGGGACGGCGGTCGGGATGCGCCGGCCGTACGCAAGAAAGCCGCCGCCGGGCGACCCGCGCGGCGGCTCTCGCCCGTGGCCGGACGCCCGCGCGTCAGTCCGGCGGCGGCGGTTCCTCCACGCGGCGCAGGCGCTGCGTCAGCGCCGCGATCAGCACCTCGACGAAGGCCAGCGAGGCCAGGCGCGACGTGCCGCCCTCCCCGTTCCAGAAGGCGCCCACCGCGTCCGGCGAGAAGGTGTCCGGGAAGCGCTCCCGCCCCCAGGCGTCCACGCTCTCCAGCGGCAGGTCCGCGCCCAGCCGGATGACCCGCTCCCCCTCGCGCTCCTCCATCTTCGCCGCGTCGCCGAAGCGCTCGACGGCCGCCCCGCGCAGCGCCTCCGCCGCGCCGCGGCGCAGCACCAGCGATACCCGCGCCTCCGTGTCCGGCGCGTCCCACTCCGGGATCTCGTAGCGCACCACCAGGTCCGCCCGCTCCGCCTGCGGCGCCACGAACTGCTTGGAGTCCAGCAGGTGCTGCGCGATGTGCTTCAGCACCTCGGCCTCCGAGTAGCCGCGCATCTGCACGTCGCGCCGCAGCTTCCAGCGGAAGAGCAGGTCCGGCTCCGGGTGGACGAACACCGCCAGGTCGTACGCCTTGCCCAGCTCGTCGTTGGGAAAGCCCAGCAGCCCCCGGGCCAGCACCACGTCGCGAGGCTCCACCACCCGCGCCGGACCGAAGGAGCCGTCCGTGTGGTCGTAGGCGCGGTTGCGCACCGGGCGGCCGCGGCGCAGCAGCTGCAGGTGCTCCTGCATCAGCGGCAGGTTGTGCACCTGCGGGTTGAGCGCCGTCATCCCCTTTTCCGCCCGCTCCGCGCGGGTGTAGCGGAGGTAGTCGTCCAGCTCCAGCGAGGTGACGTTGTCCGCGCCGATCAGCGCCCGGACGCCGCGGGCGATGGTGCTCTTGCCGCTCCCCGAGTCGCCGACGACGCCCAGGACGAACGGGAGCGGGCGGGGGGCGTCAGGCGTGGGCGCCGGCATGGCCACCCGCGGCGAGCGGTGAACCTGCGATCGTGGCCATGGGGCCTCCAGCGAAGCGAGAGTTGGACAGGGGATCCAAACTAGTGCGCGGGTCCGCGGCGCGAAAGCAGGATGTTTCGCGGATGTTTCCCGATTGTTTCGTTGGACGGATTCAGGGCGGGGCTGGTTGCCGCTCCGTCGGGTTTTTCGGCGGGCCGCTACGGAGCCGGACGATACTGCCGTCCGTCTCCTCCGCGGGCTCCGGGAGCCCCGCCAAACTGCCGGCGGGTCTCCCTGCGCCGGAGTGAGCCAGGCCAAACTACCGGCCTGTCTCCCTCCGAACAGCTTCATGTGGATACTGCGGAAACGGCTCGGTGGTCAGCTCCCCTGCGGCACCCGGCAATACTCCTCCGCACTCTGCACCGTGAGCCGGCGCAGGCGCGTGCCCCCGCGGACCACGTACTCGCTGGCGCCGTACGGCGGGGCGCCCTGCCGCCAGTTGTACGTGTACCCGAGCCGCGTCCAGGGGTAGCCGCCGTTCTCGTTCCAGTTGGCGAGCGCGGTGCGCGCGATGAAGGCGTAGTGCTCCGCGGGGGTCTCCTCCGGGAACCGCGTCGCGCACCCCACCCCGGCGCCCGCGTCGGCGCAGGGGAGGGGCCGCAGCGCGACCGGGTCCGCGGTGGGGCGGAAGAGCGCCGCGAGCGGCACCTCGAACTCCGCGAAACTCCCCCCCGCCGCGCCGGGCGGAAGGCCCAGCAGGGCGGCGATCTCCAGCCCCAGCTCCTCCCGCTCGAAGCGGGCGCAGGAGTCGCGCACCTCGGGCACGACGGTCACCCACACGTCCCGCTGCAGCTCGAATGCGTCCCTGCCGGCCCGCGCCGAATCCGCGTAGCCCGGCCAGCTGCTGAACGCCACCACGCGCACGTGCAGCGCGCTGTCCGCGCGGGGCACGAAGAGCTCCCGGAGCCCCAGCCCGTGGAGGACCGCCGCGTCGCGGATCGCCTGCCGGTAGCGGGCCTCCGGCGAGGCGGGGACGGGTCCGGTGGAGGCGACCGCGGGGGCGCAGCCGGCGCCGCCCAGGACCCCGGCGAGCAGGACGGAAACCCAGAGGGAGCGGAGCATGGCGGGATCCGGTGAGGGTGGAAGGTGGGACGCCGGGAGCGGGCTGTCGACTGACCCGGGGGGAGAACCACACCGAACTGCCGTGCTCCCCCTTCCCCCGCGAGCGGGGGAAGGGGCCGGGGGGATGGGGGGCCGTTGCAGGCTGTCCCCTGTAACCTGTCCCCTGTCCCCTACTTGCACTCCAGCCAATTGGTCCCCACCCCGGTCTCCACCAGCAGCGGCACCTTGAGCTCGATGGCGCCCTCCATCCGCGCCTTGACCATGGCGCGCAGGTCGTCCACCTGCTCGCGGGGCACCTCGAACAGGAGCTCGTCGTGTACCTGGAGGAGCATCTTGGCCCGCAGGTCTCCCCGCTTCAGCTCCCGGTGGATGTCGATCATGGCGATCTTGATGATGTCCGCCGAGGAGCCCTGGATGGGGGCGTTGGTGGCGGCGCGCTCGCCGAAGGCACGCACGCTGAAGTTGCGCGCGGTGATCTCGGGGATGTAGCGGCGGCGGCCGGTGAGCGTTTCCACGAAGCCCTGCGCGCGGGCCAGCTCGATCTGGCGGTCCAGGTAGGCGCGCACCCCGGGGAACCGCTCGAAGTAGGCGTCGATGAACTGCTTCCCCTCCGCGTTGCTGATCCCCAGCCGGTTCCCCAGCGAGAACGCGCCGATCCCGTAGATCACGGCGAAGTTCACCGTCTTGGCGCGGTCGCGCATCTCGCGCGTCACCTCCTCCTTCGCCACCCCGAAGATCAGCGCCGCCGTCTGCCGGTGGATGTCCTCGCCCTGGCGGAAGGCCTCCACGAACGCCGGGTCCTCCGAGTAGTGCGCCAGGATGCGCAGCTCGATCTGCGAGTAGTCCGCCGAGAAGAACACGTGCCCCTCCTGCGGCACGAAGCCGCGGCGGATCTCCGCGCCCAGCTCCGTGCGGATGGGGATGTTCTGCAGGTTGGGGTCGGTGGAGGAGAGCCGCCCGGTGGCCGCCACCGTCTGGTTGAACGAGGTGTGGATCCGCCCCGTCTCCGGGTTCACCATCCGCGGCAGCGCGTCCACGTAGGTGGAGACCAGCTTGTCCAGCTGCCGGTACTCCATCAGCAGCTCGGGGAGGCGGTGCCCCTGCGCGGCCAGCGTCTGCAGCACCTCCACGTCGGTGGAGGCCCCGGTCTTGGTGCGCTTGATGACCGGCAGCTTGAGCCGGTCGAAGAGGATCTCCCGCAGCTGCGGGTTGGAGTTGATGTTGAACTCGCCGCCCGCCTCCGCGTGGATCTGCGCGCGCACCGCCTCCAGCTGCCCCAGCAGGCGCCGGTGCAGCTCGTGGAAGAAGGGCTCGTCGATGCGGATGCCGTTCCACTCCATCTCCGCCAGCACCTCCACCAGCGGCATCTCGATGCGGCGGAACAGGTCGTCCAGGTGAAGCTTCTCCAGCTCCGGCGCGAACACGTCGCGCAGGCGCAGGGTGACGTCGGCGTCCTCGGCGGCGTAGTCGCGGGCGCGCTCCAGCGGCACCCAGGCGAAGGGGATCTGCGCCTTGCCCTTGCCCGCCACCTCCTCGTAGGTGACGGTGCGGTGGTCCAGGTACTGGAGCGCCAGCGAGTCCATGCCGTGCTCGCGCCGCCCCGGGTCCAGCAGGTAGCTGGCGATCATGGTGTCGAAGCCGATCCCCTCCAGCCGCACCCCCGCCCGGCGGAACACCAGCAGGTCGTACTTGAGGTTCTGCCCCACCTTCTCCACCTCCGGCGACTCGATCGCCGCCACCAGCGGCGCCATCTCCTCGCCCAGCAGCGGCGGCAGGCACGTCGGCGGCTCCGGCGCGGGCCGCTCCTCCCCCCCGCCCTCCTCCAGCAGCTCGCCCTGCCCGCCACCCGGCAGGCAGTGCGCGAAGGGGAGGTAGTACGCCTCCCCCGGCTCGAGCGCCACCGAGATCCCGATCAGGTCGGCGCGCACCGGGTCGGTGCTGCTGGTCTCCGTGTCCAGCGACACGCTCCCCGCCGCGCGCATCCGCTCCGCCAGCGCGCGCGCCTCCTCGGCGGTCTGCACCAGCCGGTAGCTGGTGGCCATGGCCGGCTTGGCCTCGGGCGCGGGGGCGCCGTAGTCGCGGACCAGCGAGTGGAAGTCCAGCTCCAGGAACAGCTCCTTGAGCTTGGCGCGGTCCGGCTCCTTGCGGCGCAGCGCCTCCAGGTCCAGCTCCATGGGGAGGTCGGTGCGGATGGTGACCAGCTGCCGGGAGAGCAGCGCGTCGTCGCGGTGCGCCTCCAGCGCCTCGCGCGCCCGCTTGGCGGTGATCTCCCCCGTGCGCGCCAGGATCTGGTCGATGCCGCCGAACTGCTCGATCAGCTGGATCGCCGTCTTGGGCCCGATCCCCCACACCCCCGGGACGTTGTCGGAGGTGTCGCCGATGAGGCCCAGGTAGTCCACCACGTGCTCGGGGGCCACGCCCAGCCGCTCGTGCGCGTTGCGGGTGTCCACCCACTCCTCCTCCACCGCCTGCGGGCCGCCGCGCCCGGGGTTCAGCAGGCACACGTGGGGGCGGATCAGCTGGTAGAAGTCCTTGTCGCCGGAGACGATCACCGTCTCCAGCTCCTGCTCCGCGGCCAGGCGCGCCAGCGTGCCGATGACGTCGTCCGCCTCGAAGCCGGGGAGCTCCACGATGGGGACGTGGAAGGCGTCCACCAGCTGGCGGATGCGCGGCAGCGAGCCGTCCAGCTCGGTGGGCATCTTTTCCCGGGTGGCCTTGTACTCCGGGTAGATGACGTGGCGGTCGGAGGTCCCCGCGTCGAACACCATCCCCAGGTAGTCGGGCTCGTGCTGCTCGATCACCTTGAGGAGGAACTTGGTGACCCCCCAGGCGGCGGAGGTGTTCTCCCCGCGGGCGGAGATCAGCGGCCGCGAGATCAGCGCGAAGAAGGCGCGGTAGATCAGGGCGTAGCCGTCGATCAGGTACAGGCGGGGGCGGGTCTTCTCGGGCTTTTCCACGGTCGCTTCGGGAGGTCTCTCGGGCGTTCGGGGCGCGGCGGCGATGCGCGCAATCTACGGCGGCGCGCCGGGCGCGCAAAGCACGCGGCGCGCGCACCTCCCCGCCGGCCTTGCCGCGCGCCGCCGGGGACGCGCACATTGCCCTCTCGCCGCACACTCCCGTTTCCGCGCCGGACGGCCCTCCGCCCGGCACGCACCGTCCCCCCGAAGGGAAGGCCCATGCACCGTTTCGCCTCCGCCCGGGCGGCCGCCGCGCTGGTCCTGCTCGCCGCCGCTCCCGCCGCCGCGCAGGACCCCGCCGCCTACCGCACCCCGCCCGCGCCCATCCCGCAGATCCTGGCCGTCGCCCCGGCGCCCACCGTCCTGCTGTCCCCGGGGCGCGACCGCATGGCGCTGCTGGGGCGCGAGGAGATGCCCGGGATCGCCGCGCTGGCCGCGCCCGAGCTGCGGCTGGCCGGCGAGCGCATCGACCCGCGCACGGGCGGCCCCAGCCGCGCCTCGTTCTACGACGCCGTCACCCTGGGGCCGGTGGGCGCGGGGGGCCGGCGCGCCGTGCAGCTCCCGGAGGGGGCGCGGGTCTCCTCCCCGGAGTGGTCGCCGGACGGGTCGCACCTGGCCTTCGCCCTGACCACGCCGGCGGGGATCGAGCTGTGGGTGGCCGACGCCGCCACCGCGCGCGCCCGCCGCCTCACCGGCCCCGAGCTGAACGCGGCGGCCGGCTCGCCCCTGCAGTGGATGCCGGACGGCCGCTCCCTGCTGGTCACCCGCAAGGACCCGGGCCGGGGGCAGCCCCCCGTGGCGCCGGGCGTCCCCGCCGGCCCCGTGGTGCAGGAGAGCGCCGGCCGGGCGGCCCCCGCGCGCACCTACCAGGACCTGCTCGCCACCCCGCACGACGAGCGGCTCTTCGAGTACCACTTCACCTCGCAGCTCGCCCGCGTCCCGCTGGACGGCGGCGCCGCCACGCCCATCGGCGAGCCCGCCATCGTCAACAGCTTCAGCGTGGCCCCGGGCGGGGAGTACGTCCGCGTGGAGCTGGTGAAGCGCCCCTTCAGCTACCTGGTGCCCATGGGCTCCTTCGCCGGGGAGACGGTGGTGCTGGACATGAGCGGGCGCAGGGTCCACCGGGTGTCCGAGCGGACCGAGGCGAGCCCGCCCCCCATCGGCCGGGACCGGGTGCGCACCGGGCCGCGCTCCGTGTCCTGGCGCGCCGACGCCCCCGCCACGCTGGTGTGGGCCGAGGCGCAGGACGAGGGCGACCCGCGCCGCGAGGCCCGGGTGCGCGACCGCGTGCTGATGCTGGACGCCCCCTTCACCGGCGAGCCTCGCACGCTGATCGAGCTGGACCAGCGCTACGAGGGGACCACCTGGGGCCGCGCCGACCTGGCGCTGGTCCGCTCCGGGTGGCAGACCGCCAGCCGCACCCGCACCCAGGCGGTGAACCCCTCCGCGCCGGGAACCGCAGCGCGGGTGCTCTGGGAGCGCTCGTCCGAGGACCGCTACGCCGACCCGGGCAACCCGGTCACCACCCGCAATGCGGCCGGCTTCCCGGTGCTCCTCTTTTCCCCGGACGGCCGGCGGATCTACCTGACCGGCGAGGGGGCCTCGGCGCGGGGGAGCTACCCCTTCCTGGACCGCATGGAGGTGGCCACGGGAAAGGCGGAGCGCGTGTGGCAGGCCCGCGACCCGCACTACGAGACGCTGGTCTCCGTGCTGGACCGCGACGGCCGGCGCATCCTCACCCGGCGCGAGTCGCTGACCGAGCCGCCCAACTACTACGTCCGCGACCTGGCGCGCCGCACGGCGACCGCCGCCACCGACTTCCCCGACCCGGCGCCGCAGCTCGCCGGCGTGGGGCGGCAGATCGTCACCTACCGCCGCGCCGACGGCGTCGCGCTGAGCGCCACGCTGTTCACCCCGCCCGGGTACGACGCCCGGCGCGACGGCCGGCTCCCCGTGCTGATGTGGGCGTACCCGCGCGAGTTCCGCGACGCCGCGGCGGCCGGCCAGCTCGCCGACTCCCCCAACCGCTTCCCGCAGCTGGGCGGCGCGTCGCCGCTGTTCCTGCTCACGCAGGGGTACGCCATCCTGGACGGCCCCTCCGTCCCCATCATCGGCGCGGGCGGCGCCGAGCCCAACGACACCTACGTCGACCAGCTGGTGAGCAGCCTGCGCGCGGCAGTGGACAAGGTGGTGGAGATGGGCGTGGCGGACCGCGACCGCATCGGCGTGGGCGGGCACAGCTACGGCGCCTTCATGACCGCCAACCTGCTGGCGCACTCGGACCTGTTCCGGGCCGGCATCGCCCGCTCCGGGGCGTACAACCGCACGCTCACGCCGTTCGGCTTCCAGGCGGAGCCGCGCAGCTTCTGGGAGGCGTCCGAGGTGTACGGCCGGATGAGCCCGTTCAACTACGCGAATCGCGTGGACGAGCCCCTTCTGCTGATCCACGGCGAGATGGACGACAACTCGGGCACCTTCCCCGTGCAGACGGAGCGGTTCTACGCGGCGCTGCGGGGGCACGGGGCCACGGTGCGCTACGTGGTGCTCCCGTACGAGGCGCACGGGTACCGGGCGCGCGAGTCGGTGCTGCACACGCTGGCCGAGATGGTGGACTGGATGGACCGGCACGTCAAGAACGCGCCGCCCCGGGGTCAGCAGAAGACCAACGACTGAACTGCGGGTGAGGGCATACCCCCGGCTGGCGCCGGGGTCGGGCTGCGGCTCCGTAACGCACGATACGACCGTGCGTAACGGAGTCGAGCCCCGGCGGAAACTGCCCCGCCGGGTCTCGCCCCTGACGGGCCGACATCCCTCATGCAACGGCGGTAAAAGACAGCTGTTTTGTCTCTCCGCACCGTTTCTCCAGCGGCGGCCCCGATCTGCGGGCCGCCGTTTTGCATCGCGGCCGTCAACCCTGTGCAAGTGGCGTCCGGCGGCGGCGCGGGAGGGGCCCGGCCGCAGGTCCGGAAAGCGCAGGCGGGGGGCGGGATCCCGGGGGCCGCCCCCGCGCGCCGGAGCTGACACCGAGCGGAAGTTCATGTCGAACTCGAACCGACCTCGCACCCCGGACGAGCTCGCCCGCGCCATCGGCCGGGTGGTGGGCGTCCACCGCATCGAGCGCATCGTGGGGCTGCGCCCCGTGTCCCCGCCGGAGGGGCACGGCTTCTACGCGTTCGTGGTGCTCCGCGACGAGGCCGACGACGCCCTCGCCCTGGAGGCCAAGCTCCAGCGCCGCATCCCCGCCGCCCGCCCGCGGGTGGACTTCTGGGTCATGGGCCGCGGCGAGTGGGAGCAGTGCGTGGAAAGCGTGGGCCATCCCGCCCGCGCCGCCCACCTGGAGGGCGACGTCCTCTTCGGCGGCGACGCCCGCCAGCTGCGCGGCTCGGTGGCGTAGCAACAGCCGGGTTGGGGCGTTCCCCCCGCTGACGCGGGGGTCGGGCTGCGGCTCCGTAGCAGACGAAACAACCGTCTGCAACGGAGTCGAGCCCCGGCGGAAACAGCCCCGCCGGGTCTCGCCCCTTCGGGCCGGCATCCCTCACGCAACCGCCTGCCGTACCTGGATATCCATCAGTTGCCCCCTCTCCCAGAATTGGGAGAGGGTGGCGAGCCTCAAGCGAGCCGGGTGAGGGCCAAAACGGCGCCCCCGCCTCGATGCCGAGGCGGGGGCGCCGTTGCAGTTGCAGGCTGTTCCCTGTTCCCTATCCCCTGTTCCCTTCCGTTCCCCCTACCGCTGCGGGCGCGCCGTCCCCCAGGCGTTGTTGCCGCGGTTCCGGTCGGGGAGCGCGTCCGCGGGGTCGATCATCACCCCGGCGACGCCGGCCGGCACCCGCGTGACGTAGCTGTAGCGCATCCCCCCGTACCAGATGGTCTCCGGCAGCTCCACGTCGCGCGTCTCGCCGTTGGCGAGCGTCAGGCGCAGGCGCACCGGCATCACCACGGGCGTCAGGTTCGCCAGCTCCACGGTGGCGGTGAAGCCGCCGCCCTCCGCCGCGGCGCTGGTCACGTTGGTCACCGCCTGGTCCAGCGGCTGGTCGGTGAACAGCCAGCCGCGCCAGAACCAGGACAGGTCCTCGCCGGTGACGTCGTGCATGGTGCGGAAGAAGTCGGCCGGCGTGGGGTGCTTGTAGGCCCAGCGGCGCACGTACTCCCGGAACGCGGCGTCGAAGGCCTGGGGCCCCACCACCTCGTCGCGCAGCACGTGCAGCATCAGGGCGGGCTTGTAGTACGCCCCCACCCCCAGCGAGGTGCGGGGGAGGCGGTCCGGCGGGGTGTTCACCACCGGGTCGCCGCCGCGGTCGCGGAGCGACTCGTAGGCGGAGCGCGTCTGCGGCTTGGTGTACTGCACCGTCTTCCCCGGGTAGCGCAGCCCCGTCGCCCAGCTGTCGATGAAGGTGTTGAAGCCCTCGTCCATCCACGCGTAGCGGCGCTCGTTGGAGCCGACGATCATGGGGAACCACTCGTGCCCGTGCTCGTGGGCGATGGTGGCGAACACGCTCTCCTCGGTGCCCGTGGAGTGCACCATCACGAACATGGGGTACTCCATCCCCCCCACCGGCCCGGCCACGCTGGTGGCCTGCGGGTACGGGTAGCGGAACCAGCGCTCGGAGAACTCCTTGATGGAGAAGCAGGTCATGTCCGCCGCCGTGGTCCAGTTCTCCGCGTCCGGCTCGTAGTACGCGTGGCAGCGCACCCCGTCCCACGTTTCCGAGTCCCAGCGGAAGCGCGGCGACGCCGCCCAGGCGAAGTCCTGCACGTTCTCCGCGCGGAAGCGCCAGGTCACGGTCCCGGTGGAGCGCGTCCGGGCCGCCGCCGTCCCCGCCTCCTCGGCGGTGATGATCGCCACCTGCTCGTCGGTGTTCGCCGCGCGCGCCAGGCGCTGGCGCTGGGCCGCGGTGAGCACCTCGCCCGGGTTCTGGAGGACCCCAGTGGCGGCCACCACGAAGCCGGCCGGGACCGTGATCGCCACGTCGTAGTCGCCGAACTCGCGGTAGAACTCGCCCTGGCCCAGGTACGGCTCGGTGTTCCACCCGCTGACGTCGTCGAACACGGCCATGCGCGGGAACCACTGCGCGATCTCGTACAGCTGCCCCCGCCGCCCCATCCGGTCGGAGCCGTGCTCCGGCACCGGGAACGACCACCCCAGCTCCAGCTCCACGCTCGCCCCGGGCGCCAGCGGGCGCGGCAGGTCCAGCCGCATCATGGTGTCGTCCACGTACGGCTGCACCGTGCGGCCGCCGGCCCGCACGTACGAGAAGTCGACCCCGCCCGCGAAGTCGCGCGCACCCCAGCGCGAGTCCGAGGGGTTCTGGAACGACCCCTTGCTCCCCGGCCGATACAGGTTCTGCTCCACCTGCAGCCACACGAAGCGCAGCGTCTCCGGGGAGTTGTTGCGGTAGCGGATGGTCTCCGTGCCGCGGACGGTGTGCGTGGCCGTGTCCAGCGACGCCGCGATGACGTGGTCGGCGCGCTGCTGCCAGTAGCGCGGCCCCGGCGCCCCGCTTGCCGAGCGGTACTGGTTGGGGGTGGCGAGGTCCAGCGGGCGGAAGACGGAGGTGTCCCCCCGCGCTTCGGGCGCGTGCTGCGCGGGGAGTGCGCCGGGGAGCGCCAGCGCCAGGGCCGCCAGCGCGGCCACGAGCTTCGGGGTCGTTTGCGATCTCATCCGGGAGCGGCCAGGGAACAGGTGACAGGGAACAGGTGACAGGGAACAGCCTGCAACGGCGGAACGACGGGCGCTCCGGTCAGCCCGCGGCGCGCTGCTCGGCGGGCTCGCGCTCGCCCAGCAGCTCCTCCATGCGCGACAGGCAGCGGGAGAACTTCTTCCCGTAGGGGCCGCGCAGGAAGTCGGCCGGGAACAGGGCGCCCAGGTCGATGGCCGCGCTCGCCGCGAAGGACACTGCGTCGTCGTACACCTTGTCCACGAAGTGTACCCAGCGCAGCGCGTCCGGGAGCAGCGGGACGGCGGAGAGCCCTTCCACGTACAGCGCGTTCATCCGCTCCGCGAGCGCCGCGTAGCGGATGGGGTGCACCCTGCCCAGGGCGGAGAGCAGCTCCGGGAAGGGAGCGTACAGCGCCCCCGGCCCGGCCGCCCGCGCGGCGGCGGCCAGCTCCTCGCGCGGGAGGAAGTAGCGGCGGCCCGGGTCGGCCGCGAAGCGGCGGTGGCGGAAGTCCTCGCCCTGCACCCTCACCGTCTCGAAGGCGGAGGCCAGCTCCTCGATCTCGGCGCGGAAGTCCTTTTGCGAGAAGCGCCCGCGCCCCAGCTCGTCGGGGACGGTGTTGGAGGTGGTGGCCACCCGCACGCCGTCCTCCAGCGCGCCGCGCAGGAAGGCGAGCGCCAGCTTGAGGTTGCCGGGGTCGTCCAGCTCCCACTCGTCCACCGCCACCAGCCGCATCCCGCGGAAGGCCTCGCGCGTGGGCCCCACCCCCAGCAGCCCGATGGTGTACACCAGCTCGTCGAAGCTGAGGTACGCCCGCGGCTCGGGCGCCGCGTGCCAGAGCGCCGCCAGCAGGTGCGTCTTCCCCACCCCGAAGCCGCCGTCCAGGTACACCCCGCTCCCGCGCTCGGCCCCGCCCACGGCGGCGCGCACCCGGCGCATCCACCCGTCCAGCGAGTTCGCGCGCATCGAGGCGGCGAACGCCCGCAGGCGCTCCACGGCCGCCCGCTGCGAGGGGAAGCGGGGGTCCGGCGCGTAGTCCTCGAACCGCTTCCCGGCGAAGCGGGGCGGCGGCACGAAGGAGTCCAGCAGCTCTTCCGGGTCCGGACGGTCCGGCAGCCCGTTGATCAGCGCGTCCAGCGTCGGCACTCTCGGCCCTTTCGGCGTCCGGGGTCACCCGCTCGTTCGAGGCCCGTAAGGTACAGCCTCGCCGGGCCGGAACAAGTGGCGCCCCGCGCCGCGCCCGCCTCAGTGCCGCGCGAAGACGCTGATGCTGGAGATCTGGAGCTGGTTCTGGAGCTCCAGCTTCACCTCGTCGCCGCTCCGCACCTGCACCGTTGGAGTGATGAACTGCTCGCGGCCGCCGATGGGGTCCGCCAGCAGCCGCACGCCGCCGGCGTCGGCCAGCGCGGCGGGGAGCCGGAACACCTCGGTCGCCATGCTGGTCACCATCCCCAGCCGGAAGCGCGCGGTGCCGCGCACCGCGTACACGGTCATGTTGGACCAGTTGTTGTTGGTCACCCGCACCGTGGGCGGGGCCGCGGAGCCGCCGTACAGCTCGGGCGCCAGCGCGCCGGCGCCGCCCGGAGCCGCGGGGGCACACCCCCCGCCGAGCGCCGCGATCGAAAGGACGGCCACCGCCGTCGTGAGCAGCGAGCGCATGGTCCACCTCCTGGGGTGAATGCAAAAGGGCGCCCCGAAGGACGCCCCGTCGCGTGAGCTGAACGTGTTGACTCCCAACCACTTCGTCGTGGCTGTTTCTCGCTGCTATCAATCATCGTGCCAGAACTGTCGGCCGCGTCCTCCGAGAACGAAGCGGCCATTCACTGCGTCGGAAGGTAGAATTCCTAAGTAGTAGAGATCTTTATGGCACGATCGCCTTAAACTGGCATTATTTCGAAAAATGCGCTTGACTACGTGCAAAATAAACATAATACTGAGTTGCGCTCACGTGTTCACTGGTCGGCGTGTCGCTCTTCAAAGGAGAGTTGAGCATGCGCTCACTCGCAGCATTTACCGCCCTGACGCTCGTTGCCGGAGCGTGCGAATCCAACCCAACCGGAAACGCGCTCGTGAGTTCCCCCAGAAATCAGCCGGTGTTCTTGAACGTTGCAGATACCGACTTCCATCTGTCGTGGGAGCAGCGAGCAGGTGTGCATCCAGCCTACAATGCCGATGCAGTCGAAAAGCTACTTAGGTGGACCCGGGCAGAGCATCGCGCGGAGGTACTCGCGTCGTTTCAAGCGAGCAGCATTTCCGCACGCGGTGAGAAAGTGGCAGTAGGCGAGATCACATGGAGCGTCGATCATCCGCAGATCCAGGAGATTGTAAAGGAGTTGCGGACTCCAACTCGGATTCCTGACACTCCCGGTGAACAGTGAAGGCCGTAGATCACTCTGGGTGAGGGGTGGAGCGCAGGCTGTACCTGTGTCGTAGTTACCCCCCTGGCTTTCGGTCAGAGTATGGCGCGATCAAGACGATCTACAACCACCCACATCGCCGCTGGGCAGAACTGCCATGCTACCGACTAAGCATCGCTCGTTGTGTCAGCAGTGGGCCTTTGCCATGCTGCTGATGCTACTCTCCACGGTTCCCATGGGTGCCCAAACTTATCAGGAGCCGGATGGTGCCGTGGTCGAGCCTTATCAGTGCTGGGGACCGGCCACTTTCTACAGCCATAAAAACCCACCCTACTACGAGTACAGAAGCTCAGGGTACTACTTCGATGCAAACCCGTTTCAACTCCGCACGTATCTTGGTGGCAGGTCAGATTGGGCAGAGATGTGGCCGGCAACTGGCAGTAGAACTCTGGTATCCGTGAACGCGTCTAAAGCATGGGAGTTCCCCTCCATCACGGTACAGTGCTACGTCCGTAAATACTGATGGGGCTTGAACCAACCATTCATGGTCATTCGGTCGGAAGGTGGGTTCATCAAGGACCTTTCAGTAGCATGCGGAGGTGGCTCACCCGACCCTTTCCTGAACGAACCGTACGCAACGGGCTATGACCCTTCGGATCCGTATGGAACAACGTCCACGAGCGAAGGCTGTACGGGTGGGGGGGGTACAGGGATAGAAGGAGGCAGTGGAGGCTGTCAAAGCGTATTTCTCACCATTGAGGTCTCCAACGACGGTGGCAACACCTGGTCCACGTTCTGGGAAGGTTGGACTACCGTTTGCTCGTGACACCTTCCGACTAGAAAGGAACCCACCATGAGCCGCATAATCCTGCGGTCCTGTCTTCTCGTGGCCTTGCTCGGGCCCGTGACACCGATTACCGGTATAGGTCAACTGGAAGCGCAGCAAGGTCAGGCGCCCAGGCTACCGTCCCGCGTCCCGGTCACGCTCGCGCTCGTCGACAGCATCCCCGGAGGCACGGCTCCGTTCCGGATCCTTCGTCGCGTGGATGTAGCCCCACATGACGTGATCCTGTTGCGATCTGGTGCTGACCCAGCCGTGCTCTCAGAAGCAGTCGGGGACCTACTCGTGTTACGCTCCCTCACTGGGGACACGGCAACCGCGGGTGGTGCTGTACGCTTGCGTCAGCACAATAAAGTCGCTGGACGAACCCCGCGACCGGTGCCTTGGGCCGGGCGGGTTTTGAATGATCTCCAAGCGGCGGAGCCCCGTCACGTGACAGGTGTGGGAGTGGTACCTGCTGTCGAGATTTGGTTGCCTCCCCAGCGGAAGCGCAGACAGTAACCCTGGGCGGTGGTGAATGAGGGCGCTCCAGTCGGTGCGCCCTTTTCTGCGTATGGCGGAGCGCCAGTGTGATCAGGCTTCTGGTGCCCACGCCCCTCTATCGCCAACCCGATCCCTCCTTTTCAAAGTCTAGCTCCTTGCCCGCCCGCTCAGGACCTTGGTGGATAGACCTCCCGGTCTCCTCAGCTCTCCGTCCCCGTTACCGGCGTCACGTTCAGGCTCTTCCAAAGGTAGCGCGACGCCAGCGTTCGATAGGGGCGCCAGGGCTCCGCGATCACGGTGAGCTGCTCCTTCCCCGGGCGCTCCGGCAGGTCGTACCAGCGCTGCGCGGCCACGCGGATCCCCAGGTCGTCCACGGGGAGCACGTCCGGGCGGTCCAGGCAGAACACCAGGATCATCTCGGCGGTCCAGCGGCCGATCCCCTTGACCTGCGTCAGCGCGGCGATCACCTCCTCGTCGGGGAGGGCGGGGATCTCGTCGTGGCGCAGGGAGCCGTCCAGCCAGCGGGCGGCCACGTCGCGCACGTAGGCCGTCTTGGCTCGGGACAGGCCGGCGCCGCGCAGCGTCTCGTCCGGGAGGGCGAGGACCTGCTCCGGCGTGGGCGGGCGCCCATCTGTGCCCAGCGCGTGCAGCCGGCCCACGATGGTGGCCGCGGCCTTGACGGAGAGCTGCTGGCTCGCGATGGCGTCCACCAGCGCCCACCACAGGTCGCGCTCCATGGCGATCTCGAACGTCCCCACGCGGTCGATGACGCCGCGCAGCACGGGGTCCGCGGCGCGCAGGTGGGCGACGGCCTCGGGGGCGGGGAGCACGACGTCGCGGCGGCGGGTGGTCAACGCGGGCCTCCGGGCCGGGGGCGGGTCAGGGTCGGTCTGCGGGATGCGATGCACCCCAATCTCCCGGACGGCGGACGCCGCCGAAAGGGGCGGCGAATACCAGCGCAAGATCCGGGTGGCTGCGGGCCGGGCGTGGACGCTACGTTTGCTCTCGCGGAACGGATCGACCAGCCACGGGAGGGAGGCACCATGACGGCGACGGCGAGCGCGGGCCCGGCGGCGGGCCGGATCGACGACGGGGCGGCGTGGGAGGCGGTGCAGGCGCGCGACGCGCTGCTGGACGGTCGGCTGGTGTACGCCGTGGCGTCCACCGGCATCTACTGCCGCCCCTCGTGCCCGTCGCGAAAGCCGCGGCGCGAGAACGTGGCCTTCTTCCCCACCCCGGACGACGCCGAGGCGGCCGGCTACCGGGAGTGCCGCCGCTGCCGCCCGCGCGGGGCGCGCCCCTCCCCCGCGGCCGAGTCCGTGCGGCGCGCCCGCGAGCACCTGGACGCGCACCCGGAGGAGAGCGTGACGCTGGAGCAGCTGGGACGCGTGGCGGCCATGAGCCCGCACCACCTCCAGAGGGTGTTCAAGCGCCTGGTGGGCGTGTCGCCGCGGGAGTACGCAGCCGCCCGCCGCGCCGAGCGGCTGCGGGAGCGCCTGCGCGAGGGCGAGAGCGTCAGCCGCGCCGGCTTCGGCGCGGGGTACGGGTCGGGGAGCCGATTGTACGAGGACGGCGCCGCGCGGCTGGGGATGACGCCCGCGGCATACCGCCGGGGCGGCCGGGGCGTCCGCATCCGCTTCGCCCTGGTCCCCTGCGCGCTGGGGCGGCTGCTGGTGGCCGCCACGGAGCGCGGCGTGTGCTCGGTGGCGCTGGGCGACACGGACGCGGAGCTGGAGGACGCGCTGCGGCGCGAGTTCCCGGGGGCGGAGCTGGAGCCCGCCGCCGGCGAGCTGGACGGCTGGGCGCGCGCCGTGGTGGACGCTGCCGGGGGGCACGCCCCCACCCCGGACCTGCCGCTGGACCTGCGCGCCACCGCCTTCCAGCTGCGCGTGTGGCGGGCCCTGCGCGAGATCCCCCGCGGCAGCACCCGCAGCTACGGCGAGATCGCCGCCGCGATCGGGAGCCCCGGGGCGGCGCGCGCGGTGGGCCGCGCCTGCGCCGGCAACCCGGTCGCCCTGGTGATCCCCTGCCACCGCGCCGTCCGCGGCGACGGCGCCCACGGCGGCTACCGCTGGGGCGCGGAGCGGAAGCAGCGGATCCTGGAGGCGGAAACGGAAGTGCGGGAGTGCGAAAGTGCGGGAGTGCGAAAGTGAACGGCAGTACGGAGTACGAAGTACGCAGTACGTGAAAAGCGCCCCCGCCGGGATCTCCCGGTGGGGGCGCGGTCGTCGACGCCAGCGTGATGCCTCGCGTGAGGGATTTCGGCCCGAAGGGGCGAGCCCCCAACAGCAGTATCGTTGGGGGCTCGACTCCGTTGCAGACGGTCGTATCGTCTGCTACGGAGCCGAAGCCCGACCCCGGCGCAGCCGGGGGCACGCCCGAACCGGGTCGTCGAAGCGGTTCAGCTCACCGTCACCTGCTGCGAGAGGACCGTCGTCGAGCGGCCGCCGACCGCCTCCACGATCTGGAAGTCGTACGTCCCCGCCGCCAGGCCGGAGACCGCGCCGCTGTAGTTGTGGTAGGTGATCACCTGCGCGCAGATGCCGTCGGTGGGAGCGGCGGTCACCGTGACCACGATCCGGCTTCCCCGCTCGCGGTGGCTGCCGGTCACGTTGAAGCACGGGGTGCTGGTCTGGATGCTCCCCTGGAAGCTGATGCTCCCCGTGCCGCCCGTGGCCGACTCCGCCTGACCGCCCTCGCTCGACGCGGTGCTGGAGAAGGTGAGGGTGCCCCGGTCCGCCGGCCGCTCCACGGCCACGCCGTCCGTCCCGTCCGTGACGGGCACCGCCGCCGCCTGCGCGCTCCCCGCCGCAGCGAGCAGCGCCACCGCCATCCCCATCGCCCTGATCGTCTTCAGCATCGTCGCCTCCTGGTATCGGCTGGATCGATTCTCTCGCAGTCGCTCGAACCGCACTCCCACCGGGGCGTCCCCCGTCCCGCCGGTGTGCCTCCCAATCCCATCGCCGGGCCCGATCCACCGCGCGCGGACAGACAATCCGCCATTCGGTGGCGCGAAAGAGCCTGGCAAGGAACAGGCCACGGTCCGGCCGCATTCTGCGGCTTTCGAGAAACCTGCGATTCCTTCCAGGTGCCCGCGCCACAACGCCGAAGGGGGCACTTGCAGAGCGCCCGCCCCCCTGGAAAGCTGCGGAAGCCTCGCCCGCCCGCGGCTCCCGGGAGCCGCCGGTCAGCGCTTCAGGGGCGGAAGGCCTCGCAGGAACCGCCGCAGCGCGTCGGCCACGGCGTCGGGGCGCTCCACCGGGACCATGTGCCCCGCGCCGGGAACGGTCACCAGCCGGCCGTCGTGGGCCGCGTCCGCCATGCGGCGGCCGTCCGCCACCGGGGCGATGGCGTCCTCCTCGCCGGCCACCACCAGCACCGGCCGGGCGAGCAGGTCGATGGTGCCGAACGAGTCCGGGCGCGCCGCCATGGCCCGCAGCGCCGCGGCGACGCCCTCCGGCGGGGTCGCCGCCATCACGGCGTGCCAGCGGGCGCGCAAGTCCTCCGGCGCGGACGCGGCGAACAGCTTGCCCAGCATGTCGTCCGCCACCACGCGGCTCCCCTCGCGCAGCACCCGGTCCGCCGTGGCGTGCCGGCCGCGGGCGCCCTCCTCCGTGTCCGCCTGCGCGCGGGTGGCCACCAGCGCCAGCGCGCGCACCCGCCGCGGGTGGCGCCGCGCGAAGGCGAAGGCCACGTAGCCGCCCATCGACATCCCCACCAACACCACCGGCCGCGTCTCGCCCAGCGCGTCCAGGAGCCGCGCCAGGTCGTCGGCGTAGTCGTCCATCCCCGCCGCGGCCGCCGCCGGGCTGCGCCCCATCCCCCGCAGGTCCGGGACGATACAGCGCCAGCCACCGCCCAGCCGCTCCACCACGGGCTCCCAGAGCGCCCCCGTGAAGGGGAAGCCGTGCAGGAAGAGCACGGGATCGCCCTCGCCCGCCGCCTCGTGGTACAGCGCCACCCCGCCGCCCGTTGCCGTCATCCGTGCCTCCGTCCCGGTCAGGTCCCCGTCCGAGCCTCGCCCGCGATCTCCCGCAGCTGCCCGGCCGTCAGCCGGTACGTGTACCAGTCGCTCAGCCGCTGGGCGCCCAGCTTCTCGTAGAAGTCGATGGCGAGCTGGTTCCAGTCCAGCACCACCCACTCCATCCGCCCGTACCCCTGCCGCGCCGCCTCGCCCGCGTGGAAGCGGAAGAACGCCGAGCCCACCCCGCTCCTGCGCGCCTCCGGGAGGACGAACAGGTCCTCCAGGTACAGCGTGGGGAGCGCCAGGAACGACGAATAGGTGTCCAGCGTGATGGTGTACGCCACGGCGCGCCCGTCCAGCTCGGCCAGGTGCACGCGGATGCGCGGCTCCGGCCCGAAGGCGTCGCGCAGCAGCCGCTCGCGGGCCTCGGGGGTGGGGCGGTCCAGCTTCTCGTAGTCGGCGAGGGCGTCCACCAGCCCCAGGAACGCGTCCGCGTCGGCGGCGGAGGCGGGGCGGATGCGCGGGGCGTCGTCAGTCACGCTCGGAGTCGTCGGCGGGCGGAGAGGCGGCGGCGCGCCGGGGCGCGCGGTACAGGGTGACGGCGGTGGTCTCTTCCAGCAGGTAGCGCCGGCCACCCGCCGGCAGCTCGTGGTCGGCGGCGTGCTCGACGGCCAGGATCGGCGAGAAGGGGCGCGCCTGCCACCCCTCGATCAGCCGGTCCAGCATCCGCGAGCCGTAGGGCGGGTCCGCGAAGGCCAGGTCGTAGCTCCCCGGCTCCAGCGCCGCCGCGAAGCGCAGCGCGTCCTTCTTGAAGATGCGCGTCTTTTCCCGCACGTGCAGCGCGGCGACGTTGGCCTTGAGGGCGTGCAGGCTGGCGGGGCGGTCCTCCACGAAGTCCGCGAACTTCGCCCCGCGCGACATCGCCTCCAGCCCCAGCGCCCCCGTCCCCGCGAACAGGTCGATCAGGCGGGCGCCCTCCAGGTACGGCTCCACCAGCTTCATCCAGGCGTCGCGCACCCCCTCCGCCGTGGGGCGCACGCGGCGGTCCGGCGGCGAGGTCAGGTGCCGCCCCGCCCACTTCCCCCCGACGATCCTCACGTCGCCTCCTGCCTGACTCGGTCCTTCCACTCCGCCTCGTCCCAGCCCAGCGAGAGCAGGTTCCCCGCGCGCAGCAGCGGCGTCCGCAGGAGCGCCGGGTCGTCCTCCAGCATGGGGAGGATGCGGGCCTCGGGGACGTGCGCCACGTGCAGCCCGCGCTCGCGGAAGCGCTTCCCGTCGCGGTCCAGCAGCGCCTCCGCGCCGAACTTCTGGGCGAAGCGCTTCAGCTCCCCCTGCGACGCGGCCTTCACGGCCAGGTCGACGAAGTGCGTCTTGATGCGGCGCTCCTTGAAGAAGCGCAGCGCCTTCTGGGATTCCTTGCACTTCTTGGTGCCGAAGATCTGGACCTCCATGCTCCTCTCTTCCGAAAAGACGACCGACTGTTCGGGCGTGCCCCCGGCTGCGCCGGGGTCGGGCTGCGGCTCCGTAACGCAGCAAACAACGCTGCGTAACGGAGTCGAGCCCCGCAAACAGCCGCGGGTCTCGCCGCTTCGCGCTCGCATCCCTCACGCGGGGCTGGTGCTGGCGTCCGCCGGGCCCCCCACCCCGGCGCTGCGCGCCACCCCTCCCCCGCAAGCGAGGGAGGGGAAACTGCGCCGGATCCGTCGTGCTCCCCCTTCCCTCGCTTGCGGGGGAA
>JBFMFL010000098.1:0-21513 GCA_040752145.1 Gemmatimonadota bacterium | reverse complement strand
GGGGGTCCGGCAGCGCGGGCGCGTCGCGGACCGCCGCCGCTGGGGGCGCCGGCGGCGCGCCGGCGCGGTCCAGGTACGCGGCCAGCGACCCCAGGGTGCGGTGGGTGAACAGGTCCACCAGCGCGACCCGGTCGGGGAAGCGCTCCTGAAGGCGGGAATGGACCTGGACCAGGAGGAGCGAGTGTCCGCCCAGGTCGAAGAAGTTGTCGCCGACGCCGACGTCGCCCACGCCCAGGACCTCCTCCCAGACGGCCGCCAGCGCGCGCTCGGTCGCGGTGAGGGGCGCGCCGCCCTCGCGCGACCCGCCGCCGCGGGCGGGAGCGGGGAGCGCCCCGCGGTCGATCTTGCCGTTGGGGGACAGGGGGAGCGAGTCCAGGAGCACGAAGGCGGCGGGCACCATCTGCTCCGGCAGGCTCCCGCGGAGGTGCGCCCGCAGCTCGTCCACCAGCGCGGCCCCTCCCTGGCCGGCGGCGGGCACCAGGTACGCGACGAGCATCGCCCCCCCGGAGGCGTCCTCCCTCACCGCCACCACCGCCTCGGACACGGCGGGGCAGCCGGCGAGCACGGCCTCCACCTCGCCCGGCTCGACGCGGAGGCCGCGGATCTTGACCTGGTGGTCCACCCGGCCCAGGAACTCCAGCTCGCCCTCCGCGGTCCACCGCACGCGGTCGCCGGTGCGGTACACCCGCGCGCCCGGCTCGCCGGAGAACGGGTCGGGGACGAACCGCTCGGCCGTCAGCTCCGGGCGGCCCAGGTAGTCGCGCGCCAGGCTCGCCCCGCCCACGTGCAGCTCCCCCGGCACCCCCGCCGGGACCGGCCGGCCTGCGCGGTCCAGCACGTACAGCGAAGCGTTGCCCAGCGGGCGGCCCACCCAGTGCCGCCGCGCCTCGCCCTCGCGGACCCGGTGCCCGGCGCAGTCGACCGCCGCCTCGGTGGGGCCGTACATGACGTGCAGCTCTGCGGCGGGGAACGCCTCGCGCATCTCGTCCAGCAGCTCGGGCGACACGGCCTCGCCGCCCACGAACGCCCGCCGCAGCCCCGGGAGGGTGCTCCCCCGGGCCCGCAGCGCCCGGACGATCTCGCGCATCAGCGACGGGACGGCCTGCAGCGTGGCGCTCCCGGCGAGCTCCTCCACCAGCCTGCGGGTGTCCAGCACCGTCTCGCGCGGCACCATGCGGACGACGCCGCCGCTGAGCAGGGGGAGCACCGCCTCCACGAGCCACACGTCGAACCCGAAGCTCGTCAGCGACGCCGACTCCTCGCCCGCGCCGGCGCCGAAGGCCTCCTGCTCGGCGAGCAGGGTGTGCAGCAGCGCGCGGTGGGACACCCGCACGCCCTTGGGGCGGCCGGTGGAGCCGGAGGTGTAGATGACGTACGCCAGCCAGCTCCCGTCGGGCTCGACCGGGCGCGCCGGGACCCGGGCGGCGATGCGCGCGGCATCGGCGTCCAGCAGCAGCACCCGGGCGCCGTGGGACGGCAGGCTCCCGGCCAGGCGCTCCTGCGACACGAGCACGGGCACCCGGGCGTCGCGCAGCATGTAGTCCAGGCGCTCGGCGGGGTAGGTGGGGTCCAGCGGCAGGAAGGCGCCGCCGGCCTTCCAGATCCCCAGGACCGCCTCCAGCAGGGCCGGCCCGCGCTCCAGCAGGACGCCCACCGGGACCTCCGGCCCCACGCCCAGCTCCCGCAGCGCCTGCGCCAGGCGGCCGGCGCGCGCCTCCAGGTCGGCGTAGGTGAGCGCCGCGCCCCCGCCCGTGACCGCGGGCGCGTCCGGGGTGCGCTCCGCCTGCTCCGCGGCGAGCCGCGGGACCAGCCTGTCCTCCGGGAACGCCCGCGGCGCGTTCCACTCCACCAGGACCCGGCGCTCCTCCGCGGCGCTCATCAGGCGGAGCCCGGATGCGCGGCGGTCCGGGTCGGCGGCCGCGGATTCGAGCAGCAGGCGGTAGTGCTCCGCCATGCGCTCGATGGTGGAACCGTCGAACAGGTCGGTGCGGAAGTCGATGCGGCCCTGGAGGCGCTCCCCGTCCTCGAAGAACGTCACCGCCAGGTCGAACTGCGCCCCGGCGGCGCCCCCGCCCGGCGCCTCCGTGTCAAGCTCGCCCAGCTCCGTCGCCGCCACCCCCAGGTTCTGCAGGACGAACATCACCTGGAAGAGCGGGTTGTGCGCCAGGCTGCGCTCCGGCGCCAGCTCCTCCACCAGCCGCTCGAAGGGCAGGTCCTGGTGGGCGAACGCGCCCAGCATGGCCTCCCGCTGCCGGCCCAGCAGCTCCCGGAAGGCGGGGTCGCCGCGCAGGTCCGCGCGCAGCGCCAGCGTGTTGACGAACACGCCGATGAGCCCCTCCACCTCCGCGCGCGGGCGGTTGGCGATGGGGGTGCCCACCACCACGTCGTCCTGCCCGGAGTAGCGCGCCAGCAGGGTCTGCCACCCGGCCAGCAGGGTCATGAAGAGCGTGGCGCCCTCGCGCCGCCCCAGGCCGCGCAGCGCGCGCGCCGTTTCGGCGGACAGGGTGAAGCCCCGGCCCGTCGCCGTGGCGCCCAGCCCGCCGCGGCGCGGGTGGTCCGTGGGCAGCTCCAGCAGCGGGGGGGCGCCGGCCAGATGTTCGCGCCAGAAGCGGAGGTGCTCCTCCAGCACCTCGCCCGTGAGCCGCTCCCGCTGCCAGGCGGCGTAGTCCGCGTACTGCACCTCCAGCTCCGGCAGCGGCGACTCCAGGCCGCGCGAGCAGGCCCCGTACAGGGCGGCAATCTCCCGCACCAGGACGCCGATGCTCCAGCCGTCGCTCACCACGTGGTGCATGGTGAAGCAGAGCAGCCACTCCTCGTCGGCCAGCCGCGCCAGCGCCAGGCGCAGCAGCGGCCCGCGCGACAGGTCGAACGGGCGCCGCCCCTCCTCCCCCGCCCGGCGCAGCGCCTCCGCCCGCCGCGACTCCCCCGCGAGCCCGGAGAAGTCCAGCACGGGGAGCGGGACCGGCGCGGGCGGCAGGACCACCTGCACCGCCTCGCCGCCCGCCTCCACCAGCACGGTGCGCAGCGCCTCGTGGCGGCGCGCCAGCTCCGTGAAGGCGCGGCGGAGCGCCCCCACGTCCGGGGCGCCGCGGATGCGCAGCGCGGCGGGGATGTTGTACGCGGCGCCGCCGGGCTGCAGCCGGTCGATGAACCAGAGACGCTGCTGCGCGAACGACAGCGGCAGCGGGCGGCCGTCCCGCGGCAGGGGGACGATGGGCGGCGCGGCCGCGCGCGCGCCCCCGCGCAGCAGCCCGTCCACCGCTTCCGCCAGCGCCGCCGGGGTGGGCGCCTGGAAGAGGGTCCGCAGCGGCACGTCCACCCCGAACGCCCGCCGCGCCCGCGACGCGGCGCGGGTGGCCAGCAGCGAGTGGCCGCCCAGCTCGAAGAAGTCGTCGTCCCGGCCGACCGTCCCGACGCCCAGCACCTCCGCGAAGATCCCGGCGAGCAGCTCTTCGCTCGGGGTGCGCGGCGCGGCGGACGCGTCCGCCCCCGCGCCGCCCGGCCCCGGCGCGGGGAGGGCGCGCCGGTCCAGCTTGCCGCCGGGCGTCAGCGGGAGCTCCGCGAGCGCGACGAACGCCGCGGGGAGCATGTACTCCGGGACGCGCTCCCGCAGGTGGACGCGCAGCGCGGCCGCGTCCGCCGCGGCGCCCTCCGCCGCGACCACGTACGCCACGATACGGCGGTCGCCGGGCGCGTCCTCGCGCACCACGGCCACCGCCTCCCGCACGGCGGGGTGGGAGCGCAGCGCGCTCTCGATCTCCCCCGGCTCGATGCGGAAGCCCCGCACCTTGACCTGGAAGTCCGTCCGTCCCAGGTACTCCAGGGTCCCGTCGGTCCTCCAGCGCACCCGGTCCATCACCCGGTACATCCGCGACCCCGGCGCGCCGTACGGGTTGGGCAGGAAGCGCTCGGCGGTGAGGTCCGGCCTCGCCTGGTAGCCCCGGGCGAGCCCGTCGCCGGCCAGGTACAGCTCGCCGGGGACGCCCACCGGCGCCGGCTGCAGCTCCGCGTCCAGCACCAGCGCCTGCGTGTTCGCGACGGGGCGCCCGACCGTCACCCGGTCCGCGCCGCGCTCCACGAGCGAGCAGGTGGAGTAGGTGGTGTCCTCGGTGGGCCCGTACAGGTTCCTCACCGTCTCCACCGTGCCCGTCGCGAGGAGCGCCTGCGCCAGGTCGGCGGGCAGCGCCTCGCCCGCCAGGTTCAGCGTCCGCACCGAGGCGGGGATCCCGCCCGCGCGCAGCAGCTCCGCCGCCGCGGTGGGCACCATGCCGGCGGCGACGACCGGCTCGTCCAGCCCCGCCAGCTCCAGCGCGTTCTCCACCATCACCAGCCTGCCGCCCCACGCCAGCGTGCCGAAGACCTCGGCCACCGAGACGTCGAAGCTGACGGAGGTGGCAAAGAGCACGGACGCACGCTCCGCGTCGGAGACGTTCTCCCGCAGCCAGTGCAGCAGCACGACCACGGAGGAGTGGCGGATCATCACCCCCTTGGGCCGTCCCGTGGAGCCGGAGGTGAAGATGACGTGCGACAGGTTCTCGGGGAGCACGCCCGGCTCCGGCGGCCCGTCGGACTCCGCCTCGTCCGCGGCGGGGAGCGCGTCGAGGGCGAGGGCGCGGACGCCCGCGGGGAGCACGCCCGCGAGGGCGCCGGAGGTGAGGACCAGCGAGACGCCGGCGTCCTCCTGCATCCAGCGCAGCCGCTCGCGCGGGTACGCCGGGTCGAGCGGGACGTACGCGCCGCCGGCCTTGAGCACGGCCAGCAGGGCGACCACCAGCCGCGGGGTGCGCTCCAGGCACACGCCCACCCGGACCTCGGGGCCCACGCCCAGCCGCCGCAGTCGGTGTGCGAGCGCGTTGGCGCGACGCTCCAGCTCGGCGTAGCCGAGCGACCGGCCCGCGAAGACCACCGCCTCCGCACGGGGAGTGCGCGCGGCCTGCGCCGAGACCAGCTCGTGTACGCAGCCGCGCGGGTAGTCGGCCGCCGTGGCGTTCCACGTCTCCAGCACCTGCCGGCGCTCGCTGCCGCGCAGCAGCGGCACCTCCCGGAGCCGCCGCGAGGGCTCGGCCGCCATGGCATCCAGCAGGATCCCCAGGTGCCCCGCCAGCCGCGCCACGGTGTCCGCCTCGAAGAGCGCCGCCCGGTATTCGAGCGTCCCCGCGAGCGCTTCCCCGTCGTCCCGGACGACGAGCGCCAGGTCGAACTTGGCGTCGGCCGTCCCGGTCCCGAACGGCTCCAGCCGCGCCTCTCCCAGCGACAGCCCCGCGTGGTGTCCGCCCGCGGGCTCCAGCGCGAACGTCGCCTGGAAGACCGGCGTGTGGGCGAGGCTCCGCTCCACCCCGAGCTCCTCCACCAGGCGCTCGAACGGCAGCTCCTGGTGCGCGTACGCGCCCAGCGCCGTCTCGCGGACGCGCCCCACCAGCTCGGCCCAGCTCGGGTCGCCCGCCAGGTCGCCGCGCAGCGGGAGCAGGTTGACGAAGAAGCCCACCAGCCCCTCCGTCTCGGCGTGCGTCCGCCCCGCCACCGGGCTCCCCACCACCACGTCCTCCTGCCCGGCCCAGCGGTGCAGCAGCGCCTGCCAGCCGGCCAGCAGCGTCATGAACAGCGTGGCCCCCTCGCGCCGCGCCAGCGCCCGCAGTGCCCCCGTGGTCTCGGCCGACAGCGGGAAGCGGTGGCTCCCCGCGCGCGCGCCCTGCCCCACCGCCCGCGGGCGGTCCGTGGGGAGCTCCAGCAGCGGCGGGGCGCCGGCCAGCCGCTCCTTCCAGTACGACAGCTGCGCGTCCAGCGTCTCGCCGCTCAGCCACTCGCGCTGCCACGCGGCATAGTCCGCGTACTGCACCGGGAGCTCGGGGAGGCGCGGCTCCTCGCCCCGCTCCAGGGCGGCGTACAGGACCGAGAGCTCCTGCACCAGCACCCGCAGGCTCCAGCCGTCCCCGACGACGTGGTGCAGGGTGAAGCAGAGGACGTGGTCCTCCTCGTCCAGCCGCAGCAGCACGCAGCGCAGCAGCGGTCCCCGCGCCAGGTCGAACGGTCGCAGCGCCTCCTCCGCGGCCAGCCGCTCCGCCCCGGCCTCCCGCTCCGCCTCCGGCAGGCGCCGCAGGTCCAGCTCGGCCAGCGCCGCGGGGGCGGGCGGATGGATCGCCTGCACCGGCGCGCCGTCCAGCTCGGGAAAGGTGGTGCGCAGCGTCTCGTGCCGCCGCACCAGCGCGTCCAGGCCGGCCCGCAGCGCCGCCGCGCTCAGCCGCCCGCGCAGCCGCAGCGCGCCGGCCATGTTGTAGGCGGCGCTCCCCGGCTCCAGCCGGTCCACCATCCAGAGCCGCTGCTGGGCGAAGGACGCCGGCAGCACGCCGCCGCGCGGCGCCCTCCCGATCGGCGGCGCCACGGGGCCGCCGTCCCGCCGCAGCGCCTCCACCCGCCCGGCCAGCCCCGCCACGGTGGGCGCCTCGAACAGCGCCCGCAGCGGCAGCTCCACCCCGAGCGCCGCGCGGACGCGCGAGACCACCTGCGTGCCCAGCAGCGAGTGCCCGCCCAGCGCGAAGAAGTCGTCGTGCGCCCCCACCCGCCCGACTCCCAGCACCTGCGCCCAGATCCCGGCCAGGATCTCCTCCGTCGGGGTGCCGGGCGCGGCCGACTCCGCCGCGGCGGATTCCGGCTCCGGCTCGGGGAGCGCGCGGCGGTCCGTCTTGCCGCTTCCCGTCGTCGGCAGCGTCTCAAGCGCCACGAAGGCGGAGGGGACCATGTAGTCCGGCAGCCGCTCCCGCAGGAACGCCCGCAGCCCGGCCGCCGCCGGGGCCGCCTCCCCCTCCGCGGGGACCACGTACGCCACCAGGCGCGTCCCCCCGGGGCCGCCGCGGGCGGCCACCACCGCCTGCCCCACGGACGGGTGCTCCAGCAGGGCGCTCTCCACCTCGCCCGGCTCGATGCGGAAGCCGCGCACCTTGACCTGGTGGTCGATGCGCCCCAGGTACTCCAGCTCCCCGTCCGCCAGCCGGCGGGCGCGGTCGCCGGTGCGGTACATCCGGGCGCCGCCCTGCGCCGGGAACGGGTCGGGGACGAACCGCTCGGCCGTCAGCCCCGGCCGGCCGTGGTAGCCGCGGGCGACCCCGGCCCCGGCCAGGCACAGCTCGCCCGCCACCCCCACGGGCGCCGGGTTCCCCGCCGGGTCCAGCACGTACGCGCGCGAGCCGGGCACCGGGCGCCCGATCCTCACCCGCTCCGCGCCGCGCTCCACCGCGCTCCAGGTGGAGTAGACCGTGTCCTCGGTGGGGCCGTACAGGTTGAGCACCCGCTCCACGCGAGGCAGCGCGTACAGCCCGCGCGCGAGCGCGGCCGGGAGCGCTTCGCCGGCCAGGTTGAAGGCGCGCACGCTGTCGGGGATCCCGCCGCCGGCGAGCAGCTCCGCCGCCGCGCCGGGGACGGTCACCACCAGCCGCACGCCCTCCTCCGCCACGCGCGGCAGCTCCAGGACGTTCTCCACCAGCACCAGCGTCCCGCCCCAGCAGAGGGTGCCGAAGATCTCGCCCACGGACACGTCGAACGACACGGAGGTGGAGCCCAGGACGGCGGCGCGGTCCTCGGGGCGGACCGCGCCGCGCAGGAAGTGGACGACCTGCGAGGCGCTGCGGTGCTCCACCTGCACGCCCTTGGGCCGGCCCGTGGAGCCGGAGGTGTAGAGCACGTACGCCAGGCTGCCGGGCTCCACGCCGCTCTCCGGGGCGGCGTCCGGCTGCGCGGCGATCCGCTCCGCCTCCGCGTCCACCAGCACCCGCGCGACCCCCGCCGGCAGCCGCTCCGCCGGCGCGGACTGCGACACCACCAGGCGCGCGCCCGCGTCCTCCAGCATGTACTCCAGCCTCCCGGCCGGGTACGCGGGGTCCAGCGGGACGTAGGCGCCGCCGGCCTTGAGGATCGCCAGCATCGCCGCCAGCATCTCCGGCGTCCGCTCCACGCAGAGCCCGACGCGCGACTCGGGGCCGACGCCGTGCGCGCGGAGGTGGTGGGCCAGGCGGTTCGCGCTCCGCTCCAGCTCGGCGTACGTGACGGCGCGCCCGGCGAAGCGGACCGCCGCGGCGTCCGGGGTGCGGGCCGCCTGCGCGGCGAACAGCTCGTGCAGGCAGGCCGCCGGGTAGTCCGCGCCGGTGTCGGTCCACTCCCCCAGCAGCTGCGCGCGCTCGGCCGGGAGGAGGAAGCCCACCTCTCCGACCGGCCGGTCCGGCTCCGCGGCCACGGCGTCCAGGAGCCGCACCAGGTGGGCGGCCATGCGCCCGGCCGTGGCCGGCTCGAACAGGTCCGTGGCGTACTCCAGCGCCGCCTCCAGCGCGCCCCCGCTCCGCTCCCGGGTGTAGAGCGTCAGGTCCACGATCGCCGCGCCCGCGTCCAGCGGCTCGGGAACCAGGGTCGCGCCCGCCACCTCCACCGGCTCCGCGGCGGCGTACTGGGGCGCGAGCATCACCTGGAAGAGGGGGTTGCGGCTCAGGTCGCGCTCGGGCTGCACCTCCTCCACCAGCCGCTCGAAGGGCACGTCCTGCCGGCCGAACGCCTCCAGCGCCGCCGTGCGCGCCCGCGCCAGCAGCGCGCGGAAGCCGTCCTCCGGCGCCACCTCCACCCGCAGCACCAGGGTGTTGACGAACAGCCCCACGAGCCCGGCGACCTCCGCCCGGTCGCGGCTGGAGACCGTGGTCCCCACCGCCACGTCGCCCTCGCCGGCGTAGCGGGCCAGGAGCAGGCTCCAGGCGGCCAGGAGCGCCATGAAGGGCGTCGCCCCCTGGGGGCGGGCGAGCGCGCGCACCCCGTCCATCACCTCCGCGGGGACCTCGAAGCGGTGCGCAGCCCCCCGGAAGCTCTGCACGGGCGGGCGCGGACGGTCGGTGGGGAGCGGGAGCGGCGCCACACCCCGCAGGCGCTCGCGCCACCAGGCCAGCTGCGCCTCCACCGTCTCGCCGCGCAGCGACTCCCGCTGCCGCAGCGCCCAGCCGGCGTACTGCGTCGGCAGCGGCGGCAGGGGGGGATCCTCCCCCGCCAGCAGCGCCGGGTAGAGCGCCCCCAGCTCGCGCAGCAGCACCCCGGCCGACCCGCCGTCCCCGACGATGTGGTGCATCACCAGCACCAGCAGCTGCTCGTCCTCGCCCAGCCGCACCAGGCGGGCGCGCAGCAGCGGCCCCGCCGCCAGGTCGAACGGCCGGCCCGCCTCCCCGCGCGCGATCCACTGCGCCTCGGCCTCGCGCCCGGCGGCCGGAAGGTCGCGCAGATCGTCCACGGGGAGCAGCACCGGCGCCGGGGCGCGCACCCGCTGTACGGGTCGTCCCTCCACGCTCGCGAAGACGGTGCGCAGCGCCTCGTGGCGCCGGACGATCTCCTCCAGGGCGCGCGCCAGCACGCCCGCGTCGATCCCCCCCCGCACCCGCAGCGCCAGCGGGATGTTGTACGCGGCGCTCCCCGGCTGCAGCCGGTCCAGGAACCAGAGCCGCTCCTGCGCGAACGAGAGCGGCGCGTCGCCCCCGGCGGGCGCCACTCCCGCGGGCACGGCCACGTCCGCCAGGAACACTTGCTCCAGCAGCTCCGCCGCCAGCCGGTCCAGCCGCGTGTCGTCCAGCAGCGCCGAGACCGGCACCGCCGCACCCAGGCTCGCCTCCAGCGCGCCCTTGAGCTCCATGGCGCGCAGCGAGTCCAGCCCCAGCGCCACCAGGGGCTGCTCCCGGTCCACCCGGGCCGGGTCCACGCCCAGCACCCGGGCCGCGTGCTCCACCAGCAGCGCCTCCACCAGCGCCTGCCGCTCCTCCGCTGCGACCGCTTCCAGCGCTTCGCGCGTGATCGACGTGGAGGCGGAGCGCGGCGCCGCGACGGCCGCGTGCTCCCGCACGCTCACCCCCACCAGGGGGAGGTCCCCGGCCAGGAACCGTGCCCGGCACGCCCGGCGCTGGACCTTGCCGCTGGTGGTCTTCGGCACGCCGCCCGGGCGCACCACCGCCACCGCGTGGACCAGGAGCCCGTGCTCGGCCGCCACCGCCCGGCGGATCGCCGCCGCCACCTCCTCCACGTCCAGCCCGGCCGCCGCCTGGCGCGAGACCTCCTGCACCACCACCAGGCGCTCCTCGCCGCCCTGCTCCACGCCGAAGGCCGCGCCGCTCCCCGCGCGCAGCCCCGGGTGGCTGCGCAGCGCCGTCATCTCGACGTCCTGCGGGTAGTGGTTGCGCCCGCGGATGACGATCAGGTCCTTGAGCCGCCCGGTGACGAACAGTTCCCCGCCGTCGCCCAGGAACCCCAGGTCGCCCGTGCGCAGGAACGGCCCTTCGCCGGTCCCTGCGACGAAGCCGGCGAACGCCTCGGCCGTCACCTCCGGCCGCCCCCAGTAGCCGCGCGCCACGCTGGGGCCCGCCACCCACACCTCGCCCACCCGGTCGGCCGGGCACTCGCGCAGTGTCGCCGGGTCCACGATCAGGACCCGCTGCGACTCCGCGCTCCGGCCGCTCCCCACCAGGCGGTACTCCCCCTCCGGGTCCGCCACCACGTCGCCGCTGCCCAGCGCGTCCGCGTCCACGGCGCGCACCACCGGCTCCTCCGCCGGGCGGCTGCCGGTCACCATCAGCGTGGCCTCGGCCAGCCCGTAGCACGGGTAGAACGCCCGCGCCCGGAACCCGCACTCCGCGAACGTCTCCGAAAAGGCGCGCAGCGTCTCGTGGCGGACGGGCTCGGCCCCGTTGAAGGCGACCTCCCACCGGCTCAGGTCCAGGGCCGCCCGCTCTTCGGGGCGGACGGCGTGGACGCACAGCTCGTAGGCGAAGTTGGGCCCGCCGCTGCTGGTGGCCCCGTAGCGCGAAACGGCCTCCAGCCAGCGCGCCGGGCGCTGGATGAAGGCCACGGGGGAAAAGAGCGCGGCCCAGTAGCCGGTGAAGAGCGGCTGGAGGATGCCGCCGATCAGCCCCATGTCGTGGTAGGGCGGCAGCCAGATCACCGAGCGGGTCTGCGGCGTGTAGCCGGCCAGCCGCTCGATGAGCGCGGAGTTGTGGAGCAGGTTGCCGTGGCTGACCATCACCCCCTTGGGCGCGGCCGTCGAGCCCGACGTGTACTGGAGGAAGGCGAGCGTGTCCGCCCCCGCCCCGGGGTCGCGCCACCCCCCGGCCTCGTCGCCGGGGACGTCCTCCGTGGCCATCCAGCGCAGCGCGGCCAGCTCCGGGGTGTGGGCGCACAGCCGCTCCGCCTCGCCCAGCAGCTCCCGCGTGGTGAGCGCCAGCGCGGGCGCGCAGTCGGCGACGATGCCCTGCAGGCGCGGGTCGGGCTTGTTGCGGCGGGGCGGGTAGGCGGGGACGGCGACCACCCCGGCGTAGAAGCAGCCGAAGAGCGCGGCGACGTACTCCAGCCCCGGCGGGTAGAGCAGGAGCGCGCGCTCCCCCCGGGCCCCCAGCGCCTGCAGCCGGGCGGCCACGGCCCGGGCGCGCAGGTCGAGCTCGCGGTAGGTGGCGTGTCCCTGCTCCACCTCCCCGTTCTCCAGGAAGGTGTAGGCGATCCGGTCCGGGTCTTCGCCCGCGCGGAATTGGAGGAGCCTCGCGAGCGAGGCTGCGTCGTGCCGATCAGACATCGGTGCCGGGGCCGGGTGGGTGAGGGGCGGGCGGATGCGGGCGCGGCTCCCCAACGGGGCGTCAACTCGATGGCGGCCAGCACCTTCAACAGACTGTGATATCGGATACAGTCTGGAAATAAGCGGCGACGCCGCCACGCAAGATTCACCTGAGTATATGCCACCCCGGGAGTTAGTCAACCTTCCCCCGGCGCCGCCCGGCACCCTCCGGCCCGCCGCCCACCGCTGGAGCCGAAGCCCCGGCAAATCGCTGCGCCGCAATGCCTTGTGGACCCGTTTCGGACGAGCCCGGATCTCCGCTCGGTTTGCGCGCCGCACCCGGCGGGCGCGCCGCCCGTCCGCCCTACGTCCGCGGCCGCTCCCTGCTCCTGCGCCTGGCGGAACGATCGACCGCGACCATGCGCGGCGCCGGCGGCTCCGCCGTGGCACGCAGCTCCTCCAGCCGCCCCGCCAGCGCGGCCACCGTGGGCGCCTCGAAGAGCGTCCGCAGCGGCAGCTCGGTCCCGAACGCCTGCCGCACCCGCGACACCACCCGCGTGGCGAGCAGGGAGTGCCCGCCCAGGTCGAAGAAGTCGTCCTCCACCCCCACCCGCTCCAGGTGCAGCACCTCGGCCCAGATCCCCGCCAGCACCTCCTCGGCGGGCGTGCGCGGCGCCACGTACGCCGCGGCCGGAGCGGCGTCCGGCGCGGGGAGGGCACGGCGGTCCAGCTTGCCGCTGGGGGTGAGGGGCAGCTTCTCCAGCACCACGAGCGCGGCCGGCACCATGTACTCCGGGAGCCGCCTGCGAAGGTGCTCCCGCAGCCCGGCCGCGTCCCCGCCCGGCGCCACCACGTAGCCCACCAGGCGCCTCTCCCCCGGGCGGTCCTCCCGCGCCAGCACCGCCGCCTCGCGAACCGAGGGCTCCTCCAGCAGCGCCGCCTCGACCTCCCCCGGCTCGATGCGGAAGCCGCGCACCTTGACCTGCTGGTCCGTCCGCCCCAGGTACTCCAGCTCCCCGTCCGGGCGCCAGCGCGCCCGGTCCATCACCCGGTACATCCGCGACCCGGCCGTCCCGAACGGGTCCGGGAGGAAGCGCTCGGCCGTCAGCTCCGGCCGCCCGGCGTACCCGCGCGCCAGCCCCTCGCCCGCGAGGTACACCTCGCCGGGGACGCCGACCGGCTGCGGCTGCAGCCCGCCGTCCAGCACGTACGCACGCGAGCCGGGCACGGGGCGCCCGATGCGCACCGATCCGCTCCCGCGCGGGACCCGCGTCCAGGTGGAGTAGGTCGTGTCCTCGGTGGGACCGTAGAGGTTGCGCACCGTCTCGACGTGGCCCAGCCCGTACAGCGCGCGCGCCAGCTCCGCCGTGAGCGCCTCCCCCCCGAGGTTGAAGGCCCGCACGCTCCGCGGGATGCCGCCGCCGCGCAGCAGCTCCGCCGCCGCGGTGGGCACCATCACCGCCAGCCGCACGTCCTGGTCGGCCACGGAGGGGAGGTCGAGCGCGCTGTCGACCAGCACCAGCTTGCCGCCCCAGCAGAGCGTGCCGAAGACCTCGGCGACGGACACGTCGAAGCTGAAGGAGGTCGCCCCCAGCACCGACGCCCGCTCCCCGGCCGGAACGAGATCCCGCATGAAGCGGAGGAAGACGGCGGTCCCGCGGTGCTGGATGGCCACGCCCTTGGGCCGTCCGGTGGAGCCGGAGGTGAAGATCACGTAGGCGAGGTTGTCCGGCGCCACGCCCGTCTCCGGCGCGTCGTCCGGCCCGCCGGCGACGGAGTCCGCCTCCGCGTCCAGCGCGAGCACGTCCACGCCGGCCGGCATGCGATCGGCCAGCGCGGATTCCACCACGGCATGGCGGGCCCCCGCCTCCTCCAGCACGACCGCGACGCGCCCGGCCGGGAGCTCCGGGTCGAGCGGCACGTAGGCGCCGCCGGCCTTGAGCACGCCCAGCAGCGCCGCCAGCGCGGCCGGCCTGCGGCGCATGCACACGCCCACGCGCGCCTCCGGCCCCACGCCCCGCCCGCGGAGCGCGTGCGCGATCCGGTTGGAGGCGCGGTCCAGCTCCGCGTAGGTCAGCGCCCTGCCCCGGTGCACCACGGCGACGGCGCCGGGGGTGCGCCTCGCCTGCGCGGCGAACAGGTCGTGGATGCAGGCGCCGCCGGGATCGTCGTGCCCGGCCGTGCCCCACTCCGTCAGCAGCTGCGCGCGCTCCTCGCCGGTGATGAAGGCGACCCCGGCGACCGGACGGTCGGCGTCCTCGACCGCCGCCCCCACCAGGCGCGCGAAGTGCCCGGCCATCCGCTCCATGGTCGCGCGCTCCCACAGCTCCGCGCGGAAGGAGAGGGAGCCGGCGAAGTCCTCCCCGCCCTCGGCCAGGGTGAGCGTCAGGTCGAACTTGGGCGTCTCTCCCCCGCCGCCGGCCGCCAGGGGCTCCACCTCCAGGGCGCCCATGCGCAGCCCGCCCCGCTCGTCGGCCTGCAGGGCGAACATCACCTGGAAGAGCGGCGAGTGCGCCAGGCTCCGCTCCGGCGCCAGCTCCTCCACCAGGCGCTCGAAGGGGATCTCCTGGTGCTGGTACGCCCCCAGCGTCGTCTCCCGCACCCGCCCCAGCAGCTCGCGGAACGTGGGCTCGCCCGAGAGGTCGGTCCTCAGCACCAGCGTGTTGACGAAGAAGCCGATCAGCGGTTCCGTCTCCAGGCGCGTGCGCCCGGCGACGGGCGTGCCCACGACGACGTCCTCCTGCCCGGCGTAGCGCGCCAGCAGGAGCTGCCAGGCCGCCAGCAGCGCCATGAACGCCGTGGCCCCCTCGCGCCGCGAGAGCGCCCGCAGCCCGCGCGAGACGTCCGCGGGGAGGCGGACGCCGACGCTGGCGCCGCGCGGGTCCCGCGCCTGCGTCCGCGGCCGGTCCGTGGGCAGCTCCAGCAGGGGCGGAGCGCCGGCCAGCCGTTCGCGCCAGAAGCCGAGCTCGGCCTCCAGCGTCGCCCCGGCCAGCCAGCCGCGCTGCCAGGCGGCGTAGTCCGCGTACTGCACCGGCAGCGCCGGGAGCTCCGCCTCGCGCCCCGTCTCCAGCGCGTCGTACAGCGCCGAGACCTCGCGGATCAGCACGCCCATGGACCAGGCGTCGGAGACGACGTGGTGCATCGTGAAGAGCACCCCCCACTCCGCCTCTTCCAGGCGCACCGCGGACACGCGCAGCAGCGGCCCCGCCGCCAGGTCGAACGGCCGCACGGCTTCCTCCGCCGCGATCCGGCGGACCTCCGCCCCGCGCCGCTCCGCCGGCAGGCTCCGCAGGTCCGCGACCGGCAGGGCGACCGGGGCCGCCTCCCGGACCACCTGCACCGGCTCGCCGTCCGCCGTGGCGAAGACGGTGCGCAGCGTCTCGTGCCGCCGCGCGATCTCCGCGACGGCCCGCTCCAGGACCGCCGGGTCGAAGCGCCCCCGCAGCCGCAGCGCGAAGGGCATGTTGTAGGCTGCGCTCCCCGGCTCCAGCTGGTCGATGAACCACAGGCGCTGCTGCGCGAACGACAGCGGCAGCGGCCCGCCGTCGCGCGGCAGCGCCACCAGCGGCGGCGCCTCCGCGCTCCCGCCCCCGGCCCGGAGCAGGCCGATGCGCCCCGCCAGCCCGGCCACCGTGGGCGCCTCGAACAGGGCCCGCAGCGGCAGCTCCACCCCCAGCGCCCGCCGCACGCGGGAGACCACCTGCGTCGCGAGCAGGGAGTGGCCGCCCAGCTCGAAGAAGTCGTCGCCGATCCCCACCCGGCCGGGCCGCGCCTCGCGGCGGGAGCCCAGCACGTCCAAGAAGATCCCGCAGAGCACCTCCTCCACCGGGACGCGGGGAGCCGCGTACGGCCTGGTCCGGCCCACACCCGGGGCCGGGAGCCCGCGGCGGTCGATCTTGCAGCTCGGCGTCAGGGGAAACGCTTCCAGCACCACGAACGCGGACGGGAGCATGTATTCCGGGAGGCGCTCCGCCAGGAAGCCCCGCAGCCCGGCCGCGTCCGGCGCGCCCGCCCCCGGCTCCGGGACGACGTAGCCCACCAGCCGCCGGTCTCCCGGCGACTCCTCCCACGCGTGGACCAGCGCCCGGCGCACCGCGGGGTGGGACTCCAGCGCGGCTTCCACCTCCCCGGGCTCGATGCGGAAGCCGCGCACCTTGACCTGCTGGTCCACGCGGCCCAGGAACTCCAGCCCGCCGTCCGCCAGCCAGCGCGCCCGGTCCCCGGTCCGGTACAGCCGCCCGCCCGGCTCCGCGCCGAACGGGTCCGGGACGAACCGGGCCGCCGTCGGGCCGGGGCGGTCCAGGTAGCCGCGCGCCAGGCTGTCGCCGCCCACGTGGAGCTCGCCCGGGACCCCCGGGGGCAGGGGCTGGAGCGACGGGTCCAGCACGTACAGCCGCGTGTTGGAGATGGGCGCGCCGATGCCGGGCAGCGCCGGCCACCGCTCCGGCTCGCCCGCCAGCTTCAGCGACGAGACGACGTGCGTCTCCGAGGGGCCGTACTGGTTGACCAGCTCGCACCCGGGCAGCGCCGCCAGCCAGCCGCGGATCGGCCCGGTGACGCGGAGCTGCTCGCCCGCCGTCACCAGCTCGCGCAGGGAGGGCGGGCGGATCCCCCCCTCCAGCGCCGCTTCGGCCAGGTGCTGGAGCGCGACGAAGGGCAGGAAGACGCGCTCGATCCGCTCCCGCTCCACCAGCCGGGCCAGCGCCGCCATGTCGCCGCGCGTCTCCTCGGGGACCACCACCAGCGCGCCGCCCGAGGCCCAGGTGGAGAACATCTCCTGGAAGGAGACGTCGAAGCTGACGGAGGCGTACTGGAGCGTGCGCGCGGCCGGACGGCCGCTCCACTGGCGGAGCTGCCAGGCGATCAGGTTGAGCAGGGGCCGCTGCGTCATGGCTACGCCCTTGGGGCGGCCCGTGGAGCCCGAGGTGTAGACGACGTACGCCAGGCTCTCGGGGGACGGCGGGTGTGGGAGTGCGAAAGTGCGGGAGTGCGAAAGTGCGCTCTCGTCTTCGGCATCGTCGCGCTCTCCGTCCAGCAGTACCACCTCCGCCCCGGTCGCCGGGAGCCTGCCCCGGAGCCGCTCCTGCGTCAGCAGCACGGCGCAGGCGGAGTCCGCCAGCATGTACGCCAGCCGCTCGGCGGGATACGCCGGGTCCAGCGGGACGTAGGCCGCGCCGGCCCTGATCGTCGCCAGCACACCCACGGCCATCTCCAGCGAGCGCTCCGCGCACAGCCCCACCCGCGCGTCCGGCCCGGCGCCGAGGGCCCGCAGGCGGCCGGCGAGCCGGTCCGCCTCCCGCCGCAGCTCCGCGTAGGTCAGCGACCGCTCCCCGAAGACCAGGGCGGGGGCGTGCGGCGTGCGCGCGGCCTGCGCGTCGAAGAGGGCCGCGAGGCCGCCCTCGACGGCGTACGGCGATGCGGTCGCGTTCCACGTCTCCAGCACCTGCACGCGCTCGGCTTCCCGCAGCATCGGCACCTCGCCGATCCGGAGCCCCGGCCGGGCCGCCATGGCGTCCAGGAGCACCTCCAGGTGGGCGGCCATGCGCGCGACGGTTTCGGCGTCGAAGAGCGCCGTCCGGTAGCCGAGCGACCCCTCCAGCGCGTCCCCGCCGTCCGTGACCGTCAGGTCCAGGTCGAACATGGCCGTCGCCTCGCCGCCCCCGAACGGCTCCGGTTCCAGCTCCCCCAGCCGCAGGCGCTCGCCGCGCCCCGCGTCCTCGTGCAGCGCGAAGGCGACCTGGAAGAGCGGGGTGTGGGCGAGGCTGCGCTCCACGACCAGCTCCTCCACCAGGCGCTCGAAGGGGACCTCCTGGTGCGCGTACGCGCCCAGCGCCGCCTCCCGCACCCGCCCCAGCAGCCCGGTCCAGGTGGGGTCGCCGCCCAGGTCGGCGCGCAGCGCCAGCGTGTTGACGAAGAAGCCGATCAGCCCCTCCACCTCGTGCCGGGTCCGTCCCGCGATGGGGGTTCCCACCACCACGTCGTCCGTGCCGGCGTAGCGCCCCAGCAGCGCCTGCCAGCCGGCGAGGACGGTCATGAAGAGGGTGGCCCGCTCCCGCCGGGACAGCGCCCGCAGCCCCCGCGAGGTCGCCGGGGACAGGGCGAAGCGCCGGGTCCCGCCGCGCGCGCCCTGCCCCGCCTCGCGCGGCCGGTCGGTGGGCAGCTCCAGCAGCGGCGGTGCGCCGCGCAGCGCTTCCTTCCAGTAGCCGACCTGCTCCTCCAGGACCCCGCCGGCCAGCCGCTCCCGCTGCCAGACGGCGTAGTCGGCGTACTGCACCGGCAGCTCCGGCAGCGGCGACGGCTCCCCGCGGCTGAAGGCGGTGTAGAGGGCCGAGACCTCGCGCACCAGCACCTGCGTGCTCCACCCGTCGCCGACGACGTGGTGGAGCGTGAGGCACAGCACGTGGTCGATGTCGCCCAGCCGCAGGAGCGTGCTCCGCAGCAGCGGCCCGCGCTCCAGGTCGAAGGGCCGCAGCGCCTCGGCGCCCGCCAGGCGCCGCGCCTCCCGCTCCGCGCCCGCCACGCGCCGCAGGTCCACCTCCGCGACCCGGACGGGCCCGGGCGCGTGGACCACCTGCACGGGCTCGCCGCCGGCTCCCGCGGCCTCCCGGAACGTGGTGCGCAGCGCCTCGTGCCGCCGGGCCAGCTCGCCGAGGCTCCCGCGCAGCACCCGCGCGTCCAGCGCCCCGCGCAGCCGCAGCGCGAAGGGCATGTTGTACACGGGGGTGCCGGGCTCCAGCCGGTCCACCAGCCAGAGCCGCTGCTGCGCGAAGGAGAGGGGGAGCGGGCCCGTCCGCGGCACGGGACGGATGGGGGCGGCCCGGGGCTCCTCCCCGGCGCGGAGCTCCTCCACCCGGGCCGCCATCCCCGCCACCGTGGGGGTCTCGAAGACCGCGCTCAGGGCGACGTCCGCGTTGAACTCGGCCTGGATGCGCGCGACCAGGTGCGTGGCCATGAGCGAGTGGCCGCCCAGCGCGAAGAAGTCGTCGTGCGCGCCGATGCGCTCGAACCCGAGCAGGTCCCGCCAGAGCGCCGCCATGCGCTCCTCCGTCCCGCCGGCCGGGGCGACCCAGCGGGTGCCGGTCTCCGGGCGCGGGCGCAGCGCCGCGAGCCTGCCGGGTCCGTCCCCAGCGGCGGACGGGGACGCGCCCCCGTCCGCGCCCCGGTTCCCGGGCCGCGCCCGGTCCGGGGCTTCCCCGCCCCGCCGGCGCGCGCGGCGGCGCCGCCGCCGCTCCACCCAGTACGCCTGCCGCTCGAACGGGTACGTGGGGAGCAGCGTCCGGCGGCGCCGCTCGCCGGCCACGAAGCCGTCCCAGTCCACCGGCACCCCCGCCATCCACAGCCGGCCCAGCGTCTCCAGCAGGTACGCCTGGTCGGACTGCCGCGTGTACGCGTGCCGCAGCGACGCGTACACCGTCGCCTCCGCCGCCCCCCCGTGCAGCGCGAACGTCCCCAGCGTCCGTCCCGGCCCCACCTCCAGCAGCAGGGGGCTCCCCTCGCGCAGCAGCTCGGCCATCCCCTCCGCGAACCTCACCGTCCCGCACAGGTGCCGCCGCCAGTACTCCGGGTCCGTCGCCTCCTCCGCGCGGATCCACGTCCCCGTCACGTTGGACAGGAACGGGGTCTCCGGCGCGCGCAGCCGCACCGCCCGCAGCCGCTCCGCCAGGCGGCCGGCCACCGGCTCCATCGCCGCGGAGTGGAAGGCGTGCCCGGCGGCGAGCCGCCGGCACGCCACTCCCTCGCCCAGCAGCTCCGCCTCCAGGGCGGCCACCTCGTCCGCCGGGCCCGAGACGGTGCAGAGCCCGGGCGCGTTGTGCGCGGCCAGCGCCAGCGCGCCGCGCAGCCGCGCCCGGACCGTCGCCGGGTCCAGCGGCACGGCGAGCATCGCCCCGGCCGGGAGCTCCGAGATCAGCCGGGCGCGCTCGGCCAGCAGCGCCAGCGCGTCCTCCAGCGTGAACACGCCCGCGACGGTGGCGGCCACGTACTCGCCCAGCGAGTGCCCGATCATCGCCTCCGGGCGCACGCCCCAGCTCATCCACGTCCGCGCCAGCGCGTACTCCACCACGAACACGGCCGGGTGCGCCCGCTCCGTGCGCGAGAGCGGGTCCTCCGCCGCCGCGCCGCGGCCCAGCATGCCGCGCAGGTCGATGGAGGCGCCCGCGGCCCCGCCGCCGCCGGCCTGCTCCGGGGCGGGGTCGCCGGAAAAGAGCGTGTCGCGCACGTCCTCGCCGGTGTGCTCCAGCAGGACGCGGGCGCAGCGGTCCACCTCCGCCCGGAACACGGGCTCGGCCTCGTAGAGCCCGCGCGCCATCTGCGCGTAGTGGTCGCCGACGCCGGGGAAGAGGAAGGCGACCGGGCGCTCGTCACGCTCCTGCGCCGCCTCCAGCACCCGCCGGGCGTCGCGCGCCTCCAGGGCCGCGGCGGCGTCCTCGCGGCCGCGGCACACCAGCACGCGCCGCCGCTCGAAGCGGCGCCGCCCCGCGCGCAGCGTGTGCGCCACGTCGGCGAACGGCTGCTCCGGGTGCTCGCGCAGGTGGGCGGCGAGCCGGTCGGTGGCGGCCTCCAGGGCGGCGGGGGTGCGCGCGGAGAGCACCAGGAGCTGCCAGGGGCGCGAGGGGCCGGACGGCTCCGGCTCCGGCGCCTCCTCCAGCACCACGTGCACGTTGGTCCCCCCGATGCCGAAGGAGCTGACCCCCGCGCGGCGCGGCGCCCCCTCGCGCGGCCAGGGACGCAGCTCCGGGCTGACGTAGAAGGGCGAGCGATGGAAGGGGATCCTGGGGTTGGGCGCGCGGAAGTACGGCGCGGGCGGGATCTCCCCGTTCTCCAGCGCCAGCACCGTCTTGACGAGCCCCACGATCCCGGCCGCCGCGTCCAGGTGCCCCACGCTGGACTTGACCGCTCCCAGGGCCACCGTCCCCGGCCGCCCCTCCCCGAACACCGTGGTGAGCGCCGCCACCTCGATGGGGTCGCCCATCTCGGTCCCGGAGCCGTGCGCCTCCACGTACGTGACCGACTCCGGCTCCACGCCGGCCGCCTCCAGCGCCTCCGAGATGGCGGCCGCCTGGCCCTCGCGCCGCGGCGCCGTGATCCCCACCTTGCGCGCCCCGTCGTTGTTCATCGCGGAGCCGCGGATCACGGCGAGCACCCGGTCGCCGTCCGCGAGCGCGTCGTCCAGCCGCTTGAGCACCACCACCCCCACGCCGCTCCCCCCCACGGTGCCGCGCGCCCCCGCGTCGAACGGGTTGCACTCCCCCGTGGGCGAGGCGATCCCCCCGGGCACGTACCGGTAGCCCTCGTGCCGCGGCACGCCGACGCGCACCCCGCCGGCCAGCGCCACGTCCGACTCGCCGTCGAGCAGGCTCCGGCAGGCCAGGTGGACGGCGACCAGCGACGAGGAGCACGCCGTCTGCACGTTGAGGCTGGGTCCCTCCAGGTCCAGCTTGAACGACGCCAGCGTGGACACGGCGATGGTGTTGGACTGCACCGCCTGCGTCCCGCCCACCGCGCTCACCAGCTCCGGCCGGGACAGGACGTTGAACAGGTACTGGTTGTTGGCCTCGGAGGCGAAGACGCCGATGCGGCCGGAGTGGTAGCCCGCCCGTTCCAGCGCCTCCCACGCGACCTCCAGGAAGACCCGCTTCTGCGGGTTCATCACCAGGGCCTCGCGCGGGGTGACGTCGAAGAAGGACGGGTCGAACAGCTCCACGCCCTCCAGGTCCCCGCCGGCCGGCACGTAGTCGGGCGACTCGCGGTCGCGGCGCGGGACGCCGGAGGCCCTGAGCTCCTCGTCGCTGAAGCGCCGCACGGAGCGGACGCCCGCGCGGAGGTTGCGCCAGAACTCGTCCAGGTCGCGCGCCCCGGGAAAGCGCCCCGCCATCCCGATCACCGCCACGTCGCGCCCGCCCCCCGGCCGCGCCGGGGCCCTCCTCCGCGCGGAGGCGCGGGCCGCCGGAGCGGGGCTCCGG
>JBFMFL010000097.1:0-21829 GCA_040752145.1 Gemmatimonadota bacterium | reverse complement strand
GGCGCCCTCCCCCGCGGCGCTTCCGTCGGAGGGCGGCGGCAGGGAAAATGCCGTGCCGCCCGGAGCCGGCTCCGATGTGCTTTGCCTGTACCTGGGGAGCGTCCGCGCATGATGATCGTCGCAGTCGCGTCTTCCTCCGCCGGCCCCGCGCTCTCGCTCATGGCGGCGGAAGCGCTCCGGAAGACGGCGGAAGTGATGGGCCAGCCGATCCGCGTCGAGACGCAGGACGCGGACGGGGCCGCCGAGCCGCTGTTGGACGCGGAGATCGCGGCGGCCGACGTGGTGATCCTCGCCGCGGACGCGCGGACGGACGGCGCGCGCTTCGCCGGCAAGCCCGTGCACGAGGTGCGCGTGGCCGACGCCATCCGCCACACCCGCGCCGTGCTGGACGCGGCGCTCTCCCTCGTCGCGGCGCCCGCCGTCGAATCGCCCGAGCCCGCCACCACCACTCCCGTTCAGGCTTCCGTTCCCGCCGAGCCGACTGCGCCCGCCTCCGAAGCTCCCGCGGCCGGCAAGCGCATCGTCGGGATCACCGCGTGTCCCACCGGCATCGCGCACACCTTCATGGCCGCCGAGGCGCTCCAGAAGGCGGCGCGGGCCCTGGGCCACGACATCAAGGTGGAGACGCAGGGCTCGGTGGGCGCCAAGAACCGGCTCACCCCCGACGAGATCGCCGCGGCCGACGCGGTGGTCATCGCCGCCGACACGCAGGTGGACACCGCACGCTTCGCCGGGAAGCCGGTGTACGTCACCAGCACCAAGCAGGCGATCAAGGCCGGGCAGGACGTGATCGGCACGGCGCTGACAACGCCCGCCGGGGCAGGCCCCGCGGCCGGACCCGCCGCGTCGGGAGGCGCGGCCGGCGGAGCCGCCGCGGCGGACGCGAAGAGGGAGCGCACCGGCGCGTACAAGCACCTGATGACCGGCGTGTCGTACATGCTGCCGGTGGTGATCGCGGGCGGGCTGTGCATCGCGCTGGCGTTCGCGCTGGGCGGAATCTACGCCGGGGAGCGCGAGGGCACCCTGGCGTACGCGCTCAACCAGGTGGGCGGCGCCGCGTTCCGGCTGTTCGTGGCGGTGTTCTCCGGCTACATCGCGTACTCCATCGCGGACCGGCCGGGCCTCGCGCCGGGGCTGGTGGGCGGGCTGCTGGCGCAGGAGCTGGGCGCCGGGTTCCTGGGCGGCATCGCCTCCGGCTTCCTGGCCGGCTACCTCACCCGCTTCCTGGCGACCAGCATCCGCCTCCCCGCCACGCTGGAAGGTCTCAAGCCCGTGCTCGTCCTCCCGCTCCTCGCCACGCTCACCGTGGGTCTCCTGATGATCTTCGTCATCGCCCCGCCCACCCAGGCGCTCAACGAGGCCATGAACGGCTGGCTGCTGGGGATGCGGGGCGCCAACGCCGCGCTGCTGGGGCTGGTGCTGGGGGCGATGATGGCGGTGGACATGGGCGGGCCGCTCAACAAGGCCGCGTACACCTTCGGGGTGGGGCTGCTGGCGAGCAAGGTCGATGCGCCCATGGCCGCGGTGATGGCCGCCGGGATGACCCCGCCTCTGGGGCTGGCGGTGGCGGCGTACCTGTTCCGCGGCCGGTTCGACGCCGACGAGCGCAGGGCCGGCGGCCCCGCGTTCGTGCTGGGGCTGGCCTTCATCACCGAGGGCGCCATCCCCTTCGCCGCCAAGGACCCGCTGCGCGTCATCCCCGCGCTGGTGGCGGGCTCCGCCACGGCCGGGGCGCTCTCCATGGCCGCGGGCGCGCGGCTGCTGGTGCCCCACGGCGGCATCTTCGCGGCGCTGATCCCCGGCGCGGTCACGCACCTGGCCGCGTACCTGGGCGCCATCGCCGCGGGGACGGCGGTCACCGCCGCGGCGCTCTTCGTGCTGAAGCGCCGCGTGCCCGCCGCCGCGCCCGACGCCGCCTGACCCGGGGCCCTCCATGATCCAGCTCACCGCCGCGGACGTGCGGCTGGGCGCCCTCGCCCGCGACAAGGAAGACGCCATCCGCACGGCCGGCGGCGTGCTGGTGGAGCGCGGCTACATCGCGCACGGCTACGTGGAGAGCATGCTGGGGCGCGAGGCGCAGGCCAACACCTACCTGGGGTGCGGCATCGCCATCCCGCACGGCATGGGCGAGCACCGCGAGCTGATCCTGCGCACCGGCGTGTGCGTGGTGCAGCTGGCGCGTGAGGTGGAGTGGAGCCCGGGGCAGGCCGTGCGCCTGGTGGTGGGGATCGCGGCGAAGAGCGACGAGCACCTGGGCGTGCTGGCCGCGCTCACCGACGTGCTGGACGACCCGGAGCTGGCCGCGCGGCTGGCGGCCACCGGCGACCCGGAGGAGATCGTCGCCGGGCTCACCCGCGGCGGCGGCGCGTCCACGGGGTCGGCGGAGGCGCTGGAGGGCGCCCGGCACGTGGACGTGGCGCTGCCGCCCGGGCCGGGGCTGCACGCCCGCCCGGCCACCTGGCTGGTGGACGTCGCCACCGGGTTCGCGTCCGAGGTCCGCGTCCGCTACGGCGGCCGGGAGGCGAACGGCAAGGCGCTGGCCTCGCTGCTCAAGCTCGGTGTGCCCGGGGGAGAAACGCTGCGGATCCTCGCGGCCGGCCCGGACGCCGACGCCGCGCTGGAGGCGCTGCGCGAGGCGGTGGAGGGCGGGCTGGGCGAGGAGGAGGCCCACGCGGCGCCGGTGCGGGGGCTCGCCTGGACGCCGGTCTCGGAGGGGCGGGCGGTGATCGGGGTGGCGGCGTCGCCGGGGCTGGCGATCGGGCCGCTCTTCCAGTTCCAGCCCACCCGCATCGTGGTCACCGACGAGCCGGGCGGCGATCCCGCGGCCGAGCGGCGGCGGCTGGCGGAGGCGGTGGAGACGGCGCGCGAGCAGCTGGGCGCGCTGTTCGAGGAGGTCCGGGAGCGCTCCGGCCGCGGCGAGGCGATGATCTTCCGCGCGCACCAGGCGCTCCTCGCCGACGAGGAGCTCCAGGGCGAGGTCGCGGCGCTGGTGGACGCGGGGCACGGCGCCGCCTGGGCGTGGCAGCGGGCCGTGGACCGCCGCGTGGCCGAGGTTGCGGAGGTGGAGGACGAGCGGCTCGCCGCCCGCGCCGCCGACCTGCACGACGTGGGGCAGCGGGTGCTGCGCGCGCTGGTGGGCACCCGCCACGGCGCGCCCCACTTCCCCGACGAGCCGGTGATCCTGGTAGCCGACGACCTGGCCCCCTCCGACACGGCCCGGCTGGACCCGCGGCGCATCCTGGGGCTGTGCACCGCCTCCGGCGGGCCCACCTCGCACACGGCCATCATCGCGCGCTCCCTGGCCATCCCGGCGGTGGTGGGGGCGGGGCCCGCGGTGCTGGAGGCGGTCGGCGGCGGGGCGTGCATCCTGGACGGCACCGGCGGGCGGCTGTACCTGGAGCCCTCCCCGGCGGACCTGGAGGCGGCGCGCGGCTTCCAGACCGACCTGCGCGGCCGGCGCGACCGGGAGCTGGGGACGCGCTACCAGCCGGCGATCCTCACCGACGGGCACCGGGTGGAGGTCGCCGCCAACATCGGCACGGCGGCCGAGGCCGCGGCGGCGGTGGAGGCGGGCGCCGAGGGCGTGGGGCTGCTGCGGACCGAGTTCCTGTTCCTGGGCCGCGACGCCGCGCCCAGCGAGGACGAGCAGTTCGCGGCGTACAGCGAGATGACGCGCGCGCTGGGCGGGCTCCCGCTCATCGTCCGGACGCTGGACATCGGCGGGGACAAGGTGCTCCCGTACCTGGCCCTGCCCCACGAGGAGAACCCGTTCCTGGGGGTGCGCGGCATCCGCCTCTGCCTGCGCCGGCCTGAGCTGTTCGTGCCGCAGCTGCGCGCCATCTACCGGGCGGCGGCCACGGGGCCCGTCCGCATCATGTTCCCCATGGTGGCGACGCTGGAGGACCTGCGCGCCGCCCGCGAGGCGGCGGAGGCGGTGCGGGCGGAGCTGGGCGCGGCGCCGGTGGAGATCGGCATCATGATCGAGGTGCCCTCCGCCGTGCTGATCGCCGACGCGCTGGCCCGCGAGGTGGACTTCTTCTCGGTCGGCACCAACGACCTGACGCAGTACGTGCTGGCCATCGACCGGATGCACCCCACGCTGGGCGGCCAGGTGGACGGGCTGCACCCGGCGGTGCTGAGGATGATCGAGATGACGGTGCGGGCGGCGGACGGGGCGGGGAAGTGGGTGGGGGTGTGCGGCGGGGTGGCCGGCGACCCGCTGGGCGCGCTGATCCTGGTCGGGCTGGGCGTGGCCGAGCTGAGCATGGACCTCCCCAGCATCGCGCCGGTCAAGGCGGCGCTGCGCGGCGCGTCGCTGGCCCGGGCGCGGGCGCTGGCGCGGCGGGCCCTGGCCTGCGCCACCGCGGGCGAGGTGCGCGCCCTGGCGCCGGCCTGACGGGGGCCGTGCGCATGCCGGAGCCCCCCGTGCAGGTGGTCGCCGTCACCCCCAACCCGGCGGTCGACTGGACGCTGGAGGTCCCCGGCTTCGCGGCCGGGCGGGTCAACCGGGTGCGGGCGGAGCACTCGCGCGCGGCCGGCAAGGGCGTCAACGTGGCCGCGGCGCTGGCAGGGCACGGCGTGCGCGCGGCCGCCACCGGCTTCCTGGGGCGCGACAACGCGGCGCCGTTCGAGGCGCTGTTCGCGCGCGCCGGCATCCGGGACGCGTTCGTCCGCGTCCCCGGGGCGACGCGGGTGGGGATCAAGGTGGCCGACCCCGCCGGCCAGCAGACCACCGACCTCAACTTCCCCGGGCTGGCGCCGGGTCCGGAGGCGGTGCGGGCGCTGGGGGAGCGGGTGGCGGAGCTCGCGGCGGGGGAGCCCCGGCCCTGGTTCGTGCTGGCGGGGAGCCTGCCGCCCGGCGTGGACCCCGGGCTCTACCGCGACCTGGCGCTCGCGCTGCGCGCGGCCGGGTGCCCGGTGGTGGTGGACGCGAGCGGCGAGCCGCTGCGGCTGGCGCTGGACGCGGCGCCCAGCGTGGTGAAGCCCAACGTCCACGAGCTGGAGGCGCTGCTGGGCGAACCGCTGCCGGACTCCGCGGCCGTCGCACGGGCGGCGGCGGGGCTGCTGGCGCGCGGGGTGGAGCTGGCCGTGGTGTCCATGGGGGAGGAGGGCGCGCTCTTCGCCTCGAAGGGGGAGGCGGTGCTCGCGGTGCCGCCGCGCGTGGAGGTGCGCAGCACCGTGGGCGCCGGCGACGCCATGGTGGCGGGGATCGTGGCGGGGCGGCTGCGGAGGCTCCCGCTGGCGGACGTGGCCCGCCTGGCGACGGCGTTCTCGCTGGACGCCCTCACCCGCGGGCCGGAGGCCGAGGCGTCCCCCGCGGCGGTGGAGCGGTGGGCGGCGGAGGTGCGGGTGGGGGACCTTCCGCGGGCGCCCTGACGGCGCTCGCGTCCGGATCGTCCCGATTGCCGGACGTTTCCGCGTCCGCTACCTTGCCGTCCTCCACCCGCACCGAGCCCGCCCGGTGCTCACTTTCCCACCCGGATCCCGCTACCGGAATGGACTTCCCGCTCCAGCTCAAGTTCAAGACCGTCGCCATCTCCCCGCAGATCTCCGTCACCGACTCGGCCGGGCGCCTGCTCTTCTACGTCAAGCAGAAGGCGTTCAAGCTCAAGGAGGCCGTCACGGTGTTCGGGGACGCGGAGCAGACCCGGCCGCTCTTCCGCATCGCCGCCGACCGCGTGCTCGACATCTCCGCGCAGTACCACATCACGCAGGAGGGCGGCGGCGACCTGGGCGTCGTCCAGCGCCGGGGGATGCGCTCGCTGTGGAAGGCGCACTACGAGGTCCACCGCGGCGGCGGGCCCGTCCTCACCATCCGCGAGGCCAACCCCTGGGTCAAGGTGGTGGACGGCCTGCTCGGCGAGATCCCGGTGATCGGGCTGTTCACCGGCTACTTCTTCCACCCCGCGTACGTGGTGTCCCGCGCCGCCGACGACGCGCCGGTGCTGCGCGCCGTCAAGCAGCCGGCGCTGTTCGAGGGGCGCTACATCATCGAGCGCGAGGGCGAGCTGAGCCCCGACGACGAGACGCTCGCCGTGCTCAGCGTGCTGATGATGCTCCTGCTGGAGCGCCAGCGCGGCTGAACGGCCCGGACGGAGGCGGGGAGGGCTCCAGGTCGCCCTCCCCGCCGGTCCGACGGTCCCTTCCTTCTTTCCGTTCCCACTTCCAAAGACGCATGTCGATGCACCCCGCGCGCCGCCTGCTCCTGCTCGCGGCGGGCATGCTCCTCGCCGTTCCCCGCCTGCACGCGCAGGCCCCTGCCGACTCCCTGCCACGGAGCCGGCACATCGCCATCTCGGAGGCGCTCGATTCCGCCGGGCTCGCGGCGCGGCTGCGGGAGCTTCCCGAGCTGCCCACCCGGAAGCGTGCCGTCGTCGAAGTCGGCTTCGCCGCATCGGGCCAGGTCGATTCGGTGACGGTGCGCTCGAAGGACCGGGTCGCGCCCGAGCACCTGCCGGCGCTGGAGGAGGCGATCCGGGCGTCTCTGCGCACGCAGCCGACGGACACGCTCCGCCGGTGGACCTGGCTGGCTCTCCGCACGGGGAGGCGCGTCTCCCTGTCCGAGCCGGAGACGAACAAGCCCATGCTCGCCAACGCCCGGGCCGTCCAGCGGGTGGTGAGCGAGTTCGAGAGGCGCAACCGGGACCTGCTCGGCGACGGGCCGAGGACCGTGATGGTCCGCTTCGTCGTCGGGAGGGACGGCCGCCCGGAGGCCGCCTCGGTGGACGGCTCGTCCGGCATGGAGGCGGTGGACGCGGCGGCGCTGAAAGTCGCCGCGACCATGCGGTTCGAAACGGCGAAGGTGGAAGGCGAGCCGGTCCCCGTGCTGGTGCAGCTCCCCATCTCGTTCTCCCGCTAGCGGAGGCCGCACCTGGACGCGATCTACGAGCTGGCGCAGCCGTTCGTCCGGCACGCCTGGCGGTCGCTGGGTGTCGCCGCGGCGTTCCTGCTGCTGGCTGTCGTCGCTCGTGCCGCCCGGCGTGACGGGCGCTGGCCGCGGCCGCTGCTGGCGGCGGCGGGCGCCTGGACGGTGTTCGGCCTGCTTGAGGCCGAGGCCACCCGCGAGCGCGCCGACATCCGCGTGGACCTGCTGGTCACCTGGCCTCTGCTGCTCCTCCTGAGCGTGGTCTGCCTGGCGCTCTGGCTGCGCGGGCTGGTCCGCAACCGCAGCGGCTGACGGGCTCCGGAGCGGCCGGACTGTTGCGGGCGCGCCCCGCCGATTATCTTTCACCGCGAATCCCCCCAGGCCCATCGGCCAGGCTCCAACCGGAGCGGGACCGGCACCCCAGCCGTCCGTCCGGCGGTCCGTCGTGCTCCCACCCGACTCCATCCTCCTCCACACCGACCATGAACACCGCACGCCGAACGGCGCTCCTGCTGGGCGTCCTGCTGTCCTGCATCGCGTCCTCCGCGTCGCCCCTGCGCGCGCAGGCGCCCGACTCCGTGATCGCCGCCAGCTGGAGCGGCAAGAGCCTGTTCCGCGTCAACGTGGACGGCGGCACCACCCTGCGCGGCGAGTTCGACGGCGACCTCTCCGGTTCGGGGGTCCCCATCGAGGGCTCCGGGACGCGGATGATGTGGTACCCGCGGAAGGGGGCCTTCCGCGCCGGCTACGTCAACGGCACCCAGTGGGACGCGGCCAACATCGGCAACTACTCGGTGGCCATCGGCGAGAACGTGCGCGCAAGCGGCGACAACGGGGTGGCGCTCGGGCTGCGCAGCACCGCGGCCAACGTCTCCAGCGTCGCCATCGGCGAGGACAACACCGCCTCCGGCGCGGCGTCCGTGGCGCTGGGCTACCACGCCCACACCAACAACAAGCAGGGGACCTTCGTCTTCTCGGACCGCTCCTCGGCGGACTCGACCCGCGCGGGCCACAACCACCAGGCCACGTTCCGGGTCTCGTGCGGCTTCCGCATCTTCACCAGCAGCAACCAGAGCACGGGCGTGGCGTTCGGCGGGGCGTCGGTGTCCAACCTGGGCTCGGCGGTGTGTCCCAGCGACTACTTCGGCCAGAGCGGGACGATGATCGCCACCAGCACCGGGGCGTACCTGTCCTCCGGCGGCACCTGGACCAACGCCTCGGACGTGAACCGCAAGCACCGCTTCGCGCGGGTGGCCGGCGAGGACGTGCTGGACCGGCTCCGCGGCCTGTCCATCACCACCTGGAGCTACAAGGCGGACGGGGACGAGGTCCGGCACCTGGGCCCCACCGCGCAGGGCTTCCGCGCCGCCTTCGGGCTGGGCCGCGAGGAGACCACCATCGCCACGGTGGACGCCGACGGCGTCGCCCTGGCCGCCGCCCAGGCCCTGGAGCGCCGCACCGCCTCGCAGGCCGAGGAGATCCGCGCGCTCCGCGAGGAGAACGCCGCGCTCCGCGAGCGGCTGGACCGCATCGAGGCGGCGCTCGCCGCCGCGGCGGCCCCCCGGCGCTAGCGCGGGGCGAGCCCCCGCGCCTGTCGCATCGGGCCGGCCTGGCGACGGGCCGGCCCGTTCGCTTATCTTGCCGCTCCAAACCCACGGCCCCGCGGCGGCACCCCACGCGAAATGGCGCCGGCTCCCCGCCGCGCGCCCCCACGTCTCCCGCTCCCCCATCGACATGCGTCCCGCGCTCCGCAACGCGTTCCCGCTGGCCGCCCTGCTCCTGGGCGCCGCCCTCCCCCTCCGCGCCCAGGTCCCCGACACCCAGGTGGTGGTCCGCAACGACGAGAACGGGCTGGTGTTCTTTGTCCGCAAGGACGGCGGCTTCGCCTCCCGCGGCGACGACTTCGTGGGCCCCATCCCCATGGAGGGCACGGGGACGCGGCTGCTGTGGTACCCGGGGAAGGGAGCCTTCCGCGCCGGGCGGGTGAACGGCACGCAGTGGAACGACGGCAACGTGGGGATGTACTCCGTCGCCCTGGGCTTCAACTCCCGCGCGAGCGGCGACAACACCTTCGCCGTGGGGCCGGGGAGCGTGGCCTCCCAGGGATCGGCGGTCGCCATCGGCGAGAACAACACCTCCAACAGCTACGCCTCCGTCACGCTCGGCTACCACGCGCACAGCAACGGCAGGCCGGGGAGCTTCGTCTTCGGCGACTTCTCCACGCCCGACACCATCCGCTCCGGCGCCAACAACCAGGCCACCTTCCGCGTGGCCGGCGGCTTCCGCGTCTTCACCAACGCCAACCTCCTTTCCGGCGTGACCATCGCCGCCAACGGCAGCAGCTGGGACGTGGTCTCCGACCGCAGGCGCAAGGAGAACTTCCTGGCGCTGGACGGCGAGGACCTGCTGCGTCGGCTCCGCGGCGTGCCGGTGACCAGCTGGAACTACGTCGCCCAGGGGCGCGAGGTCCGGCACGTGGGCCCCATGGCGCAGGACTGGCACCGCGCCTTCGGGCTGAGCGGCGACTCGCTCGTGATCAACTCCGGCGACTTCGACGGCGTCAACCTGGCCGCCGCGCAGGCGCTGGAGCGCCGCACCGCCGAGCAGGGGGCGCGCATCGAGGCGCTGGAGCGGGAGAACACGGAGCTGCGCGCCGGGCAGGCGGCGCAGGCCGCCCGCCTCGCGGAGCTGGAGGCGCGGCTGGAGCGGCTGGCCGCGGCAGCCGGGACGCCGCCCGGCTGAAGGCTGTCGGGTCCTGACCGCCCCGGGCGCGGGGGAGCGGTCGCCGGCCTTCCGGGAGCGGCGTAGCTTGCGGGAGCGGTCCCTCACCCTCCTTCCAGCCGAGCCTCCCATGCCAGCCCTCCGACCCGCGCTGCTCCCCGTCCTCCTCGCCCTCCTGCTCGGCGCGTTCCTCGCCCAGGACGCGCCGCGGCGCATCCGCTTCGCGCGCGGGGCCACCTCCGCCGTGGTGGAGGGCGCCGTGGTCCGCGGCGAGCGGGCGGTCTACCTGGCGCGGGCACGCGCCGGCCAGCGGATGAACGTGCGGGTGACCTCGCCCGAGGACAACGCGGTCTTCCAGCTGCGCGGCCCCGGCGGGGTCGGGACGCTCCCCGGCGCCGGCGAGACGGACGACGCCACCGCCTGGAGCGGCGTCCTGCCTCGCTCCGGCGACTACCGCATCGTGGTGGGCGGCACCCGCGGCAACGCCGGGTACACGCTGCGGGTCGAGATCCGCTAGCGCGCCGTGACCCGGGCGGGCGCCGGCGCGTCAGTGCGGAGCACGCCGTCACTCTCCCACCCCGGACCCCGGAGGCTGCCATGGCCGCTACACTTCGTCGGATCGCGCTCGCGCTGGGCACGGCCGCGCTCGCCGCCTGCACGTCGCTCCTCGACCCCGACCCGCGCGCGGACGGCGTCGCCTTCGCCGTGGAGCGCGCCGCCTACGCACTCGGCGACACGGTGGCCGCGCGCCTGGTGAACGAGTCCGGCGTGGCGGTGGGCTACAACCTGTGCCTCGCCTCGCTGGAGCGGCGCGAGGGCGCGGGGTGGCTGGTGGTGGACGAGCTGCTGATCGTCTGCACCGCCGACCTGCGCACCCTGGAGCCGGGGGAGAGCGTCCCCTACCGCCGCGCCCTCTCCGCGGGGCTGGAGGCGGGGGTGTACCGGCTGCGCACCCACGTGGAATTCCCGCTCACCGGCGGGTCCCGCGTGGAGGTCCGGTCCGCGCACTTCACGGTCGGCCGCTAGTCGGCGCGGCCGGAGCACGTCGGCGGGAGGCGGCCCACGCCCCCCGCCGCTCTTTTTTCGCCGTGCCCGAGGCTTGCGCTCCGTGCCCGGCGGGCCGACACTTGGGGCGCCGCGCCGACGCCCGGGGCGGCGCGGGACCGTCCCGCCCGTCCACCGCCGGCCGCCGCGAGGCTCGCTTGGAGTACCAGACCCGCGTCAAGCTGTTCGTCGCCGACGCCCCCACCGAGTGGATCTCCGGCGCCATCGTCTGCCTGTACGACCGCGACCGGGTCTCGCGCGACGACCACCTGGGCACCGACGTGACCGACGTGTACGGCGAGGTGGTGTTCCGCTTCACGGCCGAGCAGTTCATGGACGTGGACGACCGCATCGGCGGGTCGCTACCGGAGCTGTACGTCATGGTGTACGACTCGGACGGGCGGTGCGTGCTCTCCACGCGGGCGCAGGCGGCTCCCAACCGGGCGCCGGACCTGCTGCGGGTGGCGGTTCCCCGGGATCTGGCGGAACAGCACAAGCTGATCTGAACGGCGGGGTTGGGCGTGCCCCTCGCTGGCGCTCGGGTCGGGCTGCGCGCGGAGTAACGCACGATACGACCGTGCGTAACTCCGCCGAGCCCCCGCGGAAACAGCCCCGCGGGGTCTCGGCCCTGCCGGGCGCGCATCCCTCACGCGGGGGTTCGCGCCGGCGTCCGTGGGCGGGTGCGTGACACGGAGGGCCGCGGCGTCGTCAAGGGCGGGGCGCTGCGCGCCCGCTTCCGACACCGCTACCGCTACCTGGAGACACCATGCATCCGCACGCCAGGCTCCGCCGCTCCCTCCCGCTCGTGCTCCTCGCCGGCTGCGCCGGCGGGGCGACCGGACCGGACGCCGACGCTTCCGGCACCTTCGTGCTGCGGGCGGTGCGGCCGCAGGAAGGGGTGGAGCTGGCGGTGCCGGCGACGCACCCCCTCGGGGTGACGGCGGACAGCCTGCGGGTGCTGGGGGGGAGCTTCGTGCTGGAGGCGGGGCGCTGGAGCGTGCGCACCGAGGAGGTGGTGATGGCGGGAGGGGAGGCGCGGGCGCGGACCCGGGAGGAGCGCGGGGACTTCGCGGTCGAGCGGGACCTGGGCGGGCGGCTGGTGCTGGACCTGTACCCGGGCAAGTTCGTCACGGCGGACCGGCCGTGGACGGCCCTGCTCGCGGGCGACACCGTCCACTACGGGTACGGGGTGTACGTGCGCTGACGCGCCTCAGCCCACGCTGCCGCCGCCCAGCTCCACGGTGCCGCCCAGGGTGTCGCGCACCGTCTGCACCAGCTGGCGCGGGTCGAAGGGCTTGGGGACGAAGGCGGCGGGCGCCACCTCCAGCCCGTACGAGGCGTCCGGGTCGTGCAGGATCCCCGAGGCCAGCAGCACCGGGATCCCCGGGTGGCGGCGGGAAATCTCCCAGAGCAGCTCGCGGCCTCCCATGCGCGGCATCACCGCGTCGGAGACCACCAGGTCCACGCCGCCGCCGGGCCGGTCCAGGATCTCCAGCGCCTCCAGGCCGTCGCCGGCCTGGATCACCAGGTAGCCTTCCCTGGCGAGCGCCGCGCGGCACACGTCGCGCATCTCGGGCTCGTCGTCCACGACGAGGATGGTGGGCTGCTTGCTCATCTGCGTGCTCGGGTGCGGGGCGCGGCGCGTTCCAGGGGCACCCCGGGATACCACGGCGGGGGGCGCGAAGATCCAGCGGGTTCACCACGGCACAAGCAAGAAGCACACCGGGTGTTTGCTCCCGTCCACGTTTTTCAACCACCTCCGGGCCTCCCCATGCGTTTCCTCCCCCTCCTCGCGCTCGTCCTCCTCGCCGCCGCCCCGCTCCGCGCCCAGTCCGAGGGGCCCGTGCCGCGGCGGGTGGTCCCCGGCGCGCGGGTGCGCGTGCAGGAGGCCGGGGCGGAGGGGCGCCGCTTCACCGGCACCGTGGCGCGGGCCGACTCCGCGCGCCTGGAGGTGATCACCGGCGCGGGCGGGCGGGTGCTGGCCTGGGACCGCGTGGAGCTCGTCGAGGTGAGCCGCGGCGACCGTTCCTTCCGCTCCGCCATGACGGGGCTGGCGGCCGGCGCCTTCCTCGGCTTCGCCGTCTACAAGTCGTACGCCGACCACCGGTATCCCGACGGCGCGTTCAACGGCCTCGCGGCCATCGTGAAGGGAGCGCCCGTGGGGGCGCTGGCCGGGCTGGGGATCGGGGTGGCGCTGGGGCGCGAGCGCTGGCGCCCGGTGGGGGGCACCTCCTTCCGCCCGTACGTCGCGCCCGGGGAGGGCGTGGGCGTCACCGTGCTGCTCCGCTGACCCGCGCCGTGCGCCGCGACCCCCGCGCCGGGCCGGCCGCGCCCCGCCGCATCGCCGGCTTCCACCGGGACGGCGACGGACACTGGGTGGCCGACCTGGAGTGCGGCCACACCCAGCACGTCCGCCACGACCCGCCCTGGCAGGTGCGCCCCTGGGTGCTCACCCCGGAGGGGCGCGCCGGCTTCCTGGGCCGGACGCTGGAGTGCCCCGCGTGCGCCGCAGGGGATCCGCCCACCGGAGACCCGCCGTGAAGCTCCTCTACTTCCGCGCCGACGGGTGCGGCGTCTGCCACCGGAAGCGCCCCGTCGCCGAGGAGATCGCCCGCGCGCACGGCCTGCCGCTGGAGACCTTCGACGTGGAGGACGATGCGGGCCGCGCCGAGTCCGAGGCGCGGCGCATCCGCGGCATCCCCACGCTGGCGCTCGCCGACGGCGAGCGGGTGCGGTTCCGGCTGGTGGGGGCGATGATCACCCCGGAGAACGTTGCCCAGCTCCTGGCCCGCATCCCGCCGCGGGACGGGCCCCCGGCTCCCTGAAACGGTTGCGCGGCGGGCGGAGGGAGCCCACCTTGCGCGTGGACCCGCACCCGGGAGGCGCCGTGCCCTTTCCCCAAGACCTGGCCCGCAGGCTCTCCGCCGCCCACGAGGAGGCCCTCCGCGTGGGCGACAGCCCCCTCCGCGCCGACCGGCGCGCGGACGAGCTGGCCGACCTGGCCCGCGCCGTCGCCGGGTCCGACGCCCCCGAGGAGGCGCGCACCCGCGTGCGCGCCGCGCTCGCCGACGCGGAGCGGGTGCTCCGCCGCGACGACGACGGCCGCGAGGCCGCCCGCCACCTCCAGTCCGCGCTCAAGCTCACCGAGCAGCGCGCGCGAAAGCCCTCGCCGTTCCTGGACGACGAGGGCTGAGCGCGTACCGGGCCCGGCGGTCCGGCGCCGGGAGCCGGCGGGCGTGACATGTACACGCCGGCGTTGCCGTTCCGGGGACGGTCGGTCGAGGGCCCACGCGCAGCGGGAGGGGGAGCGATGAAGGTGCTGAGGACGCCGGACGAGCGCTTCGCGGGACTGCCCGGGTACCCGTGGGCGCCCCGCTACACCGAGGTGGACGGGCTGCGCGTCCACCACGTGGAGGACGGGCCCGCGGACGCCGACCCGGTGCTCCTGCTGCACGGGGAGCCCACCTGGTCGTACCTGTACCGGCACATGATCCCGGTGCTCGCGGGTGCGGGGCACCGCGCGGTGGCGCCGGACCTGGTGGGCTTCGGGCGCTCGGACAAGCCGGCGGAGCGCGGCGCGTACAGCTACGCCGCGCAGGTGGAGTGGACGGCGGCGTGGATCGCCGCGGCGGGGCTGCGGCGGATCACGCTGGTGTGCCAGGACTGGGGCTCGCTGATCGGGCTGCGCCTGGTGGCCGAGCACCCGGACCGCTTCGCGCGGGTGGTGGTCGCCAACGGCTTCCTCCCCACCGGCGACCGCGGCGTCCCGCCGGTCTTCCGCGCCTGGCAGGCGTTCGCGCGCTGGTCGCCCTGGTTCCCGGCGGGGTGGATCGTGCAGGCGGGGAGCACGCGCCGCCTCTCCTCCGGGGAGCGCGCCGCCTACGACGCCCCGTTCCCCTCCGCGGCGTACAAGGCAGGGGCGCGGGCCTTACCCGTGCTCGTCCCCCTGGAGTCCGACGACCCCGCCGCCCCCGCGAACCGCCGCGCGTGGGAGGTCCTGCGCGCCTGGGACCGCCCCTTCCTCACCGCGTTCGGCGACCGCGACCCAGTCTTCCGCGGCGCGGACCGCGTGCTCCAGCGCGAGGTCCCCGGGGCCGCCGGCCAGCCCCACACCGTGCTGCGCGGCGCCGGCCACTTCGTCCAGGAGGACCGCGGCCCGGAGCTGGCCCGCATCGCTGCGGACTTCATCGCCCGCACCCCGTGACCCCGGCCGCGGGCGCGCCGTCTCCTCCTCGCTGCGAGGCCGGGTCCGCCCGGCGCACCTCCCTCCCGCATCCCCCGTCGCCACCATGAGACGCTCCGCCGCTCTCCTCCCGCTCTGCCTGCTCCTCGCCCTCCCCGCGGCCGCCCGCGCGCAGGGCGCCCGGCTGGTCCCCTACGCCGGGCTCTCGGTGGGCGGCTCGTCGCTCCCGGACGTGTTCCAGGGGTGCTCGCCGGAGACCAGCGTGGCGGCCGACGCCCGGCTCGGCGTGGCCCGGGGCGTGATCGCGCTGGAGGCACGCGTCTCCGGGCTGGGCGACGTCGCGACGGAGGACTGCGCCCTCGTCCCGGTGGACCCGTACGCGCCGCTGGACGGACTGCACACCTCGCTGGACTATCCCTTCCGGGGCGGCGACAGCCACCGCGCGGCCGACCTGCGGCTGCGCCTGGGCGGGACCCGGGCCTTTCCCTTCGCGGTGTCCGCCGGCCTGGGACGGCTGAGCCCCGCGGGCGTGCCCTACCGGCTCGCCGCCGCGGGCGTGCGGCTGGGCGGGCGCGTGCGGCTCGCCGCCGACGTGGAGCGGAGCTGGTACCGGGTGGAGTGGACGGAGCAGGTGGTGGAGTGGCGGGACCGGGTGCCGTACCGCACCGTCTCGCGCGAGGACCGGTCCGCGTGGATGGACGGGACGGGGGTGCGGGTGGGGGTGGAGTTCGCCTTCCGGTGATCGCGTGACCGCCGCCGCCGGGTCGCCGTCGCCATGGCGGAAGGCCCGCCCGTCCCGCGCAACCACGCACCGCCACCGCCCCCGGCCATGAAGCGTCTCGCCTCGCTCCTTTCGCTCTGCCTCCTCCTCGCCGCGCCCGCGGCCGCCCGCGCGCAGGAGGGCGGCCGGCTCGTCCCCTACGGGGGCGTCACCCTGGGGCGCTCGTCGCTCCCCACGCAGTTCCAGACGTGTCCGCCCGGCAGCCGCACCACCGCCGACGCGAGGATCGGGGTCGCGCGCGGCCTCTTTGCCCTGGAGGCGCGCTTCGGCGCGCTCGCCGACTTCGCCGACATGGTGTGCCTGGACGTCGTGGCGGACCCGGCGGTCCGCCCGGACGGCGTCCACACCCACCTGTCGTACCCGTACGGCAACAGCGACGCGCACCTGGCCGGCGACCTGCGGCTGCGCCTGGGCGGGACGCGCGCCGTGCCGCTGGTGGTGTCCGGCGGCGCAGGCTGGCTCAGCCCCACCGGCGTGCCGTACCTGGTGGGCGCGGCTGGCGTGCGGCTGGGCGGCCGGGTGCGCCTGGCCGTGGACGTGGAGCGGAACTGGTACCGCGTGGAGCGGACGCTGGGCACCGCCGAGTGGCGGGACGGCCGCGTGTACCGGCATATCTCGCTGGAGGAGCAGACCGTGTGGCTGGACGGCACCGGCGTGCGGGCCGGGCTGGAGCTGGCCTTCCGCTAGGCCGAAGCCCGTCGGCGGGCGCGGAGCGGGGCCCCCGGAGCGCGTCCGGGGGCCCCGCCGCGTCTGGCACCCCTCCTGCCGTCTCCACCCGGGCCGCGGACGGGGAACGCGGCGGCGGATACACCGGAGGTCGAGGATGGAGACGAGGACGCTGGGGAGTACGGGGCTCGTGGTGCCCGTGGTGGGGATGGGGACCTGGCAGACCTTCGACGTGCGCGGCCCGGCCGCCGAGGCGGGCGCCCGCGAGGTGGTGGACGCGGCGCTGGAGGGAGGGGCCGGGTTCTTCGACTCGTCGCCCATGTACGGCGAGGCGGAGCGGGTGCTGGGCCGCGCGCTGGAGGAACGCCGCGGCGCCGCGCAGGTGGCCACCAAGGTGTGGACCCGCAGCGCGGAGGAGGGGCGCGCCCAGGCGGAGCGGGCGCTGCGCTGGTACGGCGGGCGGGTGGAGCTGTACCAGGTGCATAACCTGGTGAGCTGGCGCGACCACCTGAACACCCTGGAGCGCCTGCGCGACGAGGGGCGGGTCGCCGCCATCGGCGCCACGCACTACGCCGCATCCGCCTTCGGCGAATTGCGCACGGTGATGGAGACCGGGCGCATCGGCGCCGTGCAGGTGCCCTACAACCCGCGGGAGCGGGAGGTGGAGCGCGCCATCCTGCCGCTGGCGGAGGAGCTGGGGCTGGGCGTGGTGGTGATGCGCCCGTTCGGCGAGGGCGGCCTGCTGCGCCGCGCCCCGGCGGACGCCGAGCTGGAGCCGCTGCGCCCATTCGGCGTGGGCACCTGGGCGCAGGCGCTGCTCAAGTGGATCCTGAGCGACCCGCGCTGCCACGTCGCCATCCCCGCCACCTCCAGCCCGCGCCACATGGCCGACAACGCCGCGGCCGGCCGTCCGCCCTGGCTGGGACCCGAGGAGCGCGCCTACGTGGCGCGCCTGGCCGGCGCCTGAGCCCGCGGCCGGCCCGGACGAGGGCGTCTTCCCCCGCCCGCCGCGCCGGTTATCTTCCCGCCCGTGGCTCCCCTTTCACCCCGCACCGTGCGAGGCAGCGATGAGCGTGCACCGGTTCGCCCCGCGCGCCGGCAACGCGGCGGAGACCCTGGCCGTCGGCGTCGTCGCGGCCGTGCTCTGCTACGCGGTGGCGACCTTCCGCGGGGTGCAGCGCCCCGATTCGCTGTGGGCCGCGCTCGCGGTGGGCGCCGCCGCCTGCGCGCTGTACGCGCTGCGCACCCGCCTGCGCGGCCTGCAGGCGGTGGAGATCACCGACGACGCGCTCACCGTCACCGGCCGCCACGGCGCACAGACCCTCCGCTGGGCGGAGGTTGCCGACGCGCGCCACAGCTACTCCGGCGGCGACCGCTGGGTGCTCCGCCCGCGCGACGGCCCCGCGCTGCACCTGGCGCTGGAGGGCTACACGGCGGAGGAGGCCGCGAGGATCAACGGGCTGATCCGGGAGCGGCTGCCGAAAGAGAGTGCGTGAGTGCGAAAGTGCGAAAGTGCGAAAGTGCGAAAGTGAACGGCGCCCCCACCTCGATGCCGAGGCGCGGGCGCCGTTCTGCCGTTGGCCGTTCCGCCGTATCCACATGCGTCTGTTCGGAGGGAGACAGCCGGGCAGTTTCGGCTGGCTCACTCCGGCGCAGGGAGACCCGCCGGCAGTTTGGCGGGGCTCCCGGAGCCCGCGGAGGAGACCGGCAGCAGTTCCGCCGGGCTCCGTAGCGGCCCACAGAAGCCCGACGAAGCGCAACCGGGGCAGGGCGCGTATATTGGTGGCCCGGAAGACCCCAGCGAACCCGAATCCGCCGGACCCCGTGCTGAAACCCCTGCTCCGCGGCACCCTGGCGCTCCTTGCGCTCGCAGCGACGACCGGCCCCCTGGACGCCCAGGACCCGATCGCCCGCGACACCCTGCGCGCCGACACCCTGGAAACGAACACGGTGCGGGTCTGCGCGGGCGGCGACGTGACGCTGGGGACCAACCTGGACCCGGGCTGGGCGCAGTCCGCCTCGCGAAAGTACGGGATGCGCGTGGACCCCTTCCCGGACCCCGACTCGCTGCTCGCCCCGCTCCGCCCGCTGGTGGCCGACGCGGACGTGGTGCTGCTCAACGTGGAGGGCGCCATCGGCGAGGGCGTACCGGCGCGGAGGAAGTGCGCCCCGGGCTCTACGGCGTGCTTCGCCTTCCGCATGCCGGTGGGGACGGCGGCGGCGCTGCGGCGCGTGGTGGACCCGGACAGCGCGGCGGTGGTGGGGAACGTGGCCAACAACCACGCGGGCGACGCCGGCCGGCCGGGGTGGCGCCAGACGGCGCGCCACCTGGAGGACGCGGGGGTGCGCGTCACGGGGGCGGACAGTGTCCCCACCGTGGTCGCCACGGCGCGCGGGGACACGGTGGCGTTCCTGGGCTTCAGCGTGTGGATCGGGCCGGACGCGCGCGACCTGGCGGCGGTGCGCCGCATCGTGGGGCGGGCCGCGGAGCGCTGGCCGCGCGTGGTGGTGACCGTACACATGGGCGCCGAGGGGCGCGCCGCGCAGCGCACGCCGGACGCGCGGGAGACCTTTTACGGGGAGAACCGCGGCAACCCGGTGGCGTTCGCGCGGGCGGCGGCCGACGCGGGGGCGGACCTGGTGGTGGGGCACGGGCCGCACGTGATGCGCGCGGCGGAGTGGCGGGGGCAGACGCTGGTGCTGTACTCGCTGGGGAACCTGCTCACCTACGGGCCCTTCAACATGGGCGAGCCGCTGAACCGCGGGGCCGTGGCCTGCGCCGTCCTGGACTCCACCGGGCGGGTGGTGGAGGCGCAGCTGAGGTCCACCCGCCAGGCGCCCCCGGGGCTGCTGCGCGCGGACCTCACCGCGCGGGCTGCGGCGCTCACGGACTCGCTGTCGCGGCTGGACTTCCCGGCGACGGGGGCGCGGGTGGACCCGGACGGCGCCATCCGCCTCCCCGACGCGGCGCCCGCCGTCGGCGGGAGCCGGGAGACGGCGCGGCGGCCGCGGCCGGTGCGGAAGGGCGGGGGGGAGGACTAGCGGGCGGCCAGGGCGGCGGTGGTGTCGCCCTCGGCGACCAGGCGGCGGACGCCCATCCAGGCGCGGACCAGCGACGACTCGCGGCGGTCCAGCCGGCTCTCCACGATGCGCCCGGCGTAGCTGCTGGCGTGGATGTAGCGGCCGCCGCCCACGTACACGCCCACGTGCGTGATGCGGCCGCCCCTGCCGAAGGTGAGCAGATCGCCCACGCGCAGCCGGGCGGGGTCGCGCGGGACCTCGCGGCCGGCGGCGGCCTGCTCGCGGGCGGTGCGGGGGAGCTGCACGTTCAGGGCGCGCATCAGGTAGCGCGTGAACCCGCTGCAGTCGAAGCCGCGCTCCGGGTCCGTCCCGCCGAACACGTAGCGGCGCCCCAGCTGGGCGCGTGCCAGCGCGACGACGGAGCCGCTGTCGGCTGCGGCGGGCTGCTGCGCGGCGAGGCGGCCGGGCGCCGCCAGGGCGGTGGCGCAGAAGAGCGCCGCGAGGAGCCGGTTCCTGGAAGGGATCAAGGGCCGGGGACGTGCGGGGGACGGGGAGCGGCGCCGGTGCTGCGTGGAAAGGCCGGAGGAAGGCCGGGGCGCCGCGCGAGAAGTCCTGCGGGGGTTGAGCGAGTGCGGGCATCATACGCACCGTCCGAACGCCCCGCAACCCGGCCGTCCGCCGCCGCGGGCCCGTGTTCGTGCAGTGCGTTTCACGGCAGTCGCTTACGATTTTCGCGCAGCTTCCCAGACCGCATCCGCCCACCCGACCGATGACCCGACGCCTCGCTTCCGCCCTGCTCGCCTCGCTGCTGCTGCTCCTTTCCGCCGGGGCGTGCGCCGCGGCCCCGCGCGCCGCGTCCGCCCCCGCCCGCGCATCGTCCGACACCGCAGCGCTGCGCCGCACCCTGGAGGGGGTGATGCAGGGCTACGCCGGGGTGGCCGGGGTGAGCGTCCGCAACCTGCGCACGGGGGAGCGGCTCTCCATCCGCGGGGGCGAGACCTTTCCGTCGGCCTCGCTGGTGAAGGTGCCGGTGCTGGTGGCGCTGCTGGACCAGGTGCGGCGCGGCAACGTGCGGCTGGACGAGCGCATGGGGATGATCGCGCGGGACCGGGTGGGGGGCTCGGGGGTGCTCCAGTACATGGAGTCCGGCCTGCCGCTCACGCTGGGCGACGCGGCGTGGCTGATGATCGTGCTCTCCGACAACACGGCCACCAACCTGCTGCTGGACAAGCTCAACATCCGCACGGTGTGGGAGAAGATGGACTCGCTGGGGCTCCCCCACACCAGGATCCACTCCAAGACCTTCCTCCGCGCCACCTCGCTGGCCCCCGACTCGTCGGTCAAGTACGGGCTGGGCGTGGCCGTGCCGGACGAGATGGTCCGCCTGTTCGCGCTGCTGCACGAGGGGCGGGCGGTCTCGCCGTCGCTGGACTCGCTGGCGCTGCGGATGCTGCGCGCCAACCAGGACGGCTCCAAGCTGGTGCGCTGGCTCCCCGGGGACGTGGAGGTGGCGCACAAGAGCGGCGACGTGGACCGCGCCCGCAACGACTGCGGGATCATCTACGGCCCGGACGCGCCGGTGGCGGTGTGCGTGATGACGCGCGAGAACGCGGAGACCACCTACGCCGTGGACGCCCCGGCGCACCTGCTCATCGGCCGCATCGGGCGCGAGGTGTTCAGGCACTACAACCCCTCCGCGCAGCTGCCGCCGCTCCCCCCGGCGCAGCGGTGACGCGGCGCGGCGCCGGGTGAGCGGGGTCCCGGACTGGGCGGCGTGGGCCGGCGCCGCGCTCCTGGTGCTGGCCCTGGGGGCGCTGCTGGAGGCGCCCCGCGTGCGCGACCGCGTCCTGATGGTGGACCGCCGCCGCCTGCGCGGCGCCCTGGTCCGCGCCCGCCTCCGCGGCACCCCGGAGCCGCTCCTCCCCTACTTCCGCGACCTGGAGGAGGGCGCCGCCGGGCTGGTGATGGGCGCCGCCGTCAGCGCCATCCTCTTCCTCCTCCTGGGCGCCTCCGTCTTCGGGGTGCGCCGCCTGCTGCTGGGGATCCCCCTCTACCTGGGCCTCGGCCTGGTCACCATCGCGCTGGCCCGGCTCGTCCTGCTGGCCCCGCGCGCCCTGTTCCTCTGGCTGCTGCGCATCGCCGTGCTCGCCACGGAGCGCCTGCTGCGCCTTTTCGGCGGCGAGCGCGCCACGCCCGAGCGCATCCCCTTCGTCTACGGCGCGCTGCTGGCGATCTGGACGGGCGCGGCGGCGTGGGGGGTGACGGCCGCGGTGCGGTGGTGGCGCGAGGTGGCGATGTAGTAAGGGCAGGCCCGCTCCCCAAACCCCTCCCCCGCAAGCGGGAGAGGGGCTTTTCTCGTGCGTGAGACGGGTGGTGGGCTGGCGTCCGCGGGGGCGCCCCCACCCGGCTCGCTTGAGGCTCGCCACCCTCCCCCAATTCTGGGGGAGGGCTTCCTGTCGGTCAGGGATCAGTGCGCCGTGGCAGCCCCCCACCCCCGGCCCCTCCCCCGCAAGCGAGGGAGGGGAGAACTGCTTTGTCGTTCAGCTGT
>JBFMFL010000096.1:6763-21829 GCA_040752145.1 Gemmatimonadota bacterium | reverse complement strand
GCCGCACCCGGTCCCCCGTGCGGTACAGACGCGCGCCCGCTTCCCCCGTGAACGGGTCGGGCACGAAGCGCCCGGCCGTCAGGTCGGCGCGGCCCAGGTAGCCGCGCGCCACCCCCGCGCCCGCCAGGCACAGTTCCCCCGGCACGCCGGGCGGCAGCAGGCTCCCCGCCGCGTCCAGCACGTGCATCCCCACGCCGGGCAGCGGCCGGCCCACCATCTGCCAGTCGTAGCGCCCACCGCCCCGCAGCGGCGTCGCCGCGCAGATGATGGTCCCCTCGGTAGGGCCGTACATCGCCCACACCTGCGCCGCCGGGAAGGCGGCCTGCATCCGCTCCAGCAGGTCGGGGGCGATCGCGTCGCCGCCGACGAAGACGCGCCGCATCCGCGGCAGCGTCCCCGGTCCGGCCTGCACCCGCGCCACCACCTCGCGCATCAACGCGGGGACCGCGTGGAGGGCGTCCACCCCGGCCAGCTCCCCGGCCAGGCGCTCCACGTCCTGCACCGTCGCGCGCTCCAGCAGCCGCACCAGGCCGCCGGCCAGCAGCGGGGCGAAGACCTCGAACGCCCAGACGTCGAACGCGTAGCCGGTCATCACCGGGAAGGTCTCGCCCTCGGCCAGCCCGAAGGTGTCGCGGGTGGCGAGCAGCCTGTCCGCCAGGTCGGCGTGCTCCACCACCACGCCCTTGGGCCTGCCCGTGGAGCCGGAGGTGTAGATGACGTACGCGGTGTTCCGCGGCCCCGCCCCGCTCGCGAGGGAGTCGTCCGGCTCGCGCGCGATCTCCTCCCGGCCGTCGTCCAGGAGGACCACGCTACCCGCGAAGGCGGCGAGCGGCTCGGGAAGCCCGCCGCTCGCGACCAGCAGCTCGGCGCCGGAGTCGGCCAGGGTGTAGGCCAGGCGCTCGGGCGGGTGGGCGGGGTCCAGCGGCACGTACGCACCGCCCGCCTTGAGGACGCCCAGTACGGCGACGAGCATCTCCAGCCCGCGCTCCAGGCAGATCCCCACCCGGGTCTCCGGGCCCACGCCGCGTCGGCGCAGGTGGCGCGCGAGCCGGTTGGCGTCGCGCTCCAGCTCGCCGTACGTGAGCGACTCGGTGCCGAAGGAGGCCGCCACCGTGTCCGGAGCCTGCGCCGCCCGCCCGGCCAGTAGCTCGTGCACGCATGCCCTCGGGTGCCCGAGCGGCTCCGCAGAGGACGCGGCCAGGAGCCGCGCCCGCTCGCCGCCACGCAGCAGCGACAGCTCCGAGAGACGGCGCGCCGGGTCGGCGGCCATCGCGTCCAGCAGCGCTTCCAGGTGCCCGGCCATGCGCTCAACCGTCGCGGCATCGAAGAGCGAGGCGCGGTAGGTGAGCACGCCCTCCAGCCCCTCCCCCGCCCCGCTGAGGGACAGGTCCAGGTCGAACTTGACCACGCCGTCGCCCCCCCCGAACGGCTCCAGCGCCAGGTCTCGCAGCTCCGGGCGGCCGCCGTCCCCGCCGCCCGGGTTCAGGGCGAAGACCACCTGGAAGACCGGGGAGTGCGTCAGGCTGCGCCCCACGCCCAGCTCCTCCACCAGCCGCTCGAAGGGAAGCTCCTGGTGCTCGTACGCGCCCAGCGTCTCCTCCCGCACCCGCCCCACCAGCCCGCTCCACGCCGGGTCGGCGGAAAGGTCCGCCCGCAGCGCCAACACGTTGACGAAGAAGCCGATCAGATCCTCCGTCTCGCGTCGGTTCCGCCCCGCGATGGGCGTGCCGACGACCACGTCCTCCTGTCCCGAATACTTGGACAGCAGCGCCTGCCACCCGGCCAGCAGCGTCATGAACAGCGTCGCCCCTTCGCGCCGCGACAGCTCCCGCAGCCCGCGCGTCACCTCCGGCGGCAGCGCGAAACGATGGCTCCCGGCGCGCGGGCTCTGCCCCGCCCGCCTGGGGCGGTCCACCGGGATCTCCAGCAGCGGCGGTGCGCCGGCTAGGCGCCCCTTCCACCAGCCGATCTGCTCCTCCAGCACCTCGCCGCGCAGCCACTCCCTCTGCCACACCGCGTAGTCGGCGTACTGCACCGGCAGCTCCGGCAGGCTCGCCGCCTCGCCCCGCCCGGACGCCGAGTACAGTGCCGATACCTCGCGCACGAGCACCTGCATGCTCCACCCGTCGCTGACGATGTGGTGCAGGTTGAAGCACAGCACGTGGTCATCGCCCCCCAGGCGCAGAAGCGCGCCGCGCAGCAGCGGACCGCGCGAGAGGTCGAACGGACGCACCGCCTCCGCCGCGGCCACGCGCTCCGCCTCCACTTCCCGCCGCGCCTCCGGAAGGACGCGCAGGTCCACCACCGGCAGCGGCACCGGCGCGGGCGGATGGATCGCCTGCACCGGCCCGCCCTCGCGCTCGGCGAAGACGGTGCGCAGCGTCTCGTGCCGGCGCACCAGCGCGTCCAGGCTGGCCCGCAGCGCCGCCGTGTCCAGGGCGCCGCGCAGCCGCAGCGCGACCGGCATGTTGTAGGCGGAGCTGCCCGGGTCCAGCCGGTCCACCAGCCAGAGCCGCTGCTGCGCGAAGGACAGCGGCAGCGGCCCGTCACGCGGGATCCGCTCGATGGGCGGCGCCGGCGCCGCGCCGGTGCCCCGCAGCGCCTCGACGCGCCCGGCCAGCCCCGCCACCGTGGGCGCCTCGAACAGCACCCGCAGCGGAAGCTCCACCCCGAACGCCTGCCGCACGCGCGAGACCACCTGCGTCGCCAGCAGCGAGTGCCCGCCCAGCGCGAAGAAGTCCTCCTCCACCCCCACCCGCTCCGTTCCCAGCACCTCCGCCCAGATCCCCGCCAGCACCTCTTCCGCCGCCGTGCGCGGCGCCACCCATTCCGCGCGCTCCCGCTCGGGCGCCGGCAGCGCGCGCCGGTCCAGCTTGCCGTTGGCGTTCAGCGGCAGCCGCTCCAGCGCCACGAACGCGCCCGGCACCATGTGCTCAGGCAGCCGCCTCGCCAGGCGCGCCCTCAGCTCGCCGGGCGAGACCTCCGCTCCCTCCGCGGCCACCACGTAGGCGACCAGGCGCCTGCGCCCGGGCGCGTCCTCGCGCACGACGACCACGGCCTCGTGCACGCCCCGCTCTGACAGCAGCGCCGCCTCCACCTCGCCCAGCTCGATGCGGAAGCCCCGTATCTTGACCTGCTGGTCCACGCGGCCCAGGAACTCCAGCTCCCCGTCCGCCCGCCGCCGCACCCGGTCCCCCGTGCGGTACAGACGCGCGCCCGCTTCCCCCGTGAACGGGTCGGGCACGAAGCGCCCGGCCGTCAGGTCGGCGCGGCCCAGGTAGCCGCGCGCCACCCCCGCGCCCGCCAGCCACAGTTCCCCCGGCACCCCCGCGGGGAGCGGGTTCCCGCCGGCGTCGCACACGTACGCCCCCACCCCGGGCAGCGGATGCCCCACCACCTGCCACCCGTATCCGCCCTCCGCGCGCAGCCGCGAGGCCGCTCCGAGGATGCTCGCTTCCGTGGGCCCGTACAGCACCCACAGCTCGGCGGAGGGGAAAACCCGCCGCATCCGCTCGACCAGGTCGGGGGGCACCGCGTCGCCGCCCACCAGGACGCGCCGCATCCGCGGCAGCGTCCCGGGCCCGGCCCCCACCTGCGCGGCCACCTCGCGCATCAGCGCGGGGACGGCGTGGAACGCGTCCACCTCCCCCAGAGCCTCCACCAGGCGCTCCACGTCCCGCACCGCTTCCCGCTCCAGCAGGCGCACCTGCCCGCCCGAGAGCAGCGGGGCGAAGACCTCGAAGCCCCAGATGTCGAACGCAGGGCTGGCCAGCGCCGGCGTCACCTCCCCGGCGGCGGGGCCGAGAAGCCCGCGCATTCCCAGCAGCGTGCTCACCAGGCCGGCGTGCTCCACCACCACGCCCTTGGGCCTGCCCGTGGAGCCGGAGGTGTAGACGACGTACGCCGCGCCCCGCGGGCCGGTCCCGCTCTCCGGCGCCTCGTCCGGTCCGTCGGCGGGCGCCTCCCCGCCGGCATCCAGGAGGACGACCTCCCCGCCAAAGGCGGGGAGCGTCTCCGGCAGGCGGGTCTGCGACACCAGCAGGGAGGCGCCGGAGTCGTGGAGCGTGTAGGCCAGGCGCTCGGCGGGATCGGCAGGGTCGAGCGGCACGTAGGCCCCGCCCGCCTTGAGCACGCCCAGCACCGCGACCACCAGCTCCACGCCGCGCTCCAGGCAGACGCCCACGCGGGACTCCGGGCCCACGCCGCGGTCCCGCAGCCGGCGCGCCAGCCGGTTGGCCGCGTGCTCCAGCTCGTCGTAGGTCAGCACCCGGTCCGCGGAGGCGACCGCCACGACGTCCGGCGTGCTCCGGGCCTGCTCCGCGAACAGCTCATGCAGGCACGCCGGCCGGTGGTGCGTGGGGGCCGGGCTCCACTCCGCCAGGAGCCGTGCGCGCTCGGAATCGCGCAGCAGCGACACCTCCGAGAGCCGCCGGTCGGGCGCGGCGGCTATCGCCTCCAGCAGCGCCTCCAGGTGCTCCACCATGCCGGCCGCCGTGTCGGCCCCGAAGAGCGCCTCCCGGTAGACCAGCGTTCCGCCCAGCGTCTCCCCCTCGTCGACCACGGTCAGGTTCAGGTCGAACTTGGCGACGCGCTCGCCGCTCCCGAACGGCTCCAGCGCCAGACCGCCCAGCGCCGGCCGCTCCTGCTCGACCGCGCTGTGCAGCGCGAAGGCGGCCTGGAAGACGGGGGCGTGCGCGAGGCTGCGCTCCACGCCCAGCGCCTCCACCAGGCGCTCGAAGGGAAGCTCCTGGTGGGCATACGCCCCGACGGCGGTCCTGCGCACCCGCGCCAGCAACTCGCGCCAGGTGGGGTCGCCCCCCATCTCGCCTCGAAGCGCGAGCATGTTGACGAAGAAGCCGATCAGCCCCTCCAGCTCCACGCGGGTCCGCCCGGCGACGGGCGTGCCCACCACCACGTCGTCCTGCGCGGCGTGGCGTCCCAGGAGGACCTGCCACGCCGCGAGCACCGTCATGAACAGCGTGGCTCCCTCGCGCAGCGCGAGAGAGCGCAGCTCCTGCGTCGCCCGCGCCGGCAGCGTGAAGCGGCGGCTCCCCGCGCGCGGGCTCTGCCCGGCGCCGCGCGGCCGCTCCGTGGGAACCTCCAGCAGCGGCGGCGCGTCTGCCAGGCTCTCCTTCCACCAGCCGATCTGCGCCTCGAGCGCTTCGCCGCCGAGCCGCTCGCGCTGCCAGACGGCGTAGTCGGCATATTGCACCGCCGGCTCCGGCAGGCGCGGCTCCTCGCCCCGCCCGAAGGCCGCGTAGAGGGCGGACACCTCGCGCACCAGCACGTCCATGCTCCAGCCGTCGCTGACGATGTGGTGCAGCGTGAAGCACAGCACGTGGTCCTCGTCCCCCAGGCGCAGCAGCGTGCTCCGCAGCAGCGGCCCGCGCGCCAGGTCGAAGGGACGCATCGCCTCCTCCGCGGCGAGCCGCTCCGCCTGCCGCAGCGGGTCCGGGACACCGCGCAGATCCACCGTCGGCAGCCGCGGGGGGGCCGGCGGATGGACCACCTGCACGGGGACGCCGCCGCGCTCCTCGAAGGTGGTCCGCAGCGCCTCGTGCCGCCTCGCCAGCTCGCACAGGCTCGCGCGCAGCGCCGCCGTGTCCAGCTCGCCGCGCAGCCGGAGGGCGGAAGGCATGTTGTAGGCGGGGCTCCCCGGTTCCAACCGGTCCATCAGCCACAGCCGCTGCTGCGCGAAGGACAGCGGCGCCGGCCCCGGATGGCCCCGGCGGGGGATGCGGGCCCGGTCGTCGGGGCCGCTCCTCTCGCGCAGCAGATCCTGCAGGAGCGCCTGCCTCTTCTCGGCGGAAAGCCGACCGAGACGCTTCGCTGTTCCGTCCGTTGGACCCTGGCTCATGATGCCCGCGTCAGAGGTTGTGGCGGTGGCTCCGGCCTGCTACTCCCCCAGCTCCGTCCCGCCCGCGACCTCCAGGCGGCTCACCCTCTCTTCGAACTCGGAGGCGTCCAGCGCCATGATGTACAGGTCCTCCACCCGGGTGGCGAGCGCCGCCACCGTGGGGGATTCGAACAGGGCCTGCAGCGGCACGTCGATCCCGAGCTCCCGGCTTATCCGCGTGACCACCTGCGTCGCCAGGAGGGAGTGCCCCCCCAGCTCGAAGAAGCTGTCGTGGATCCCCACCCGCTCGTGGCGCGCGCCCCCGGAGCCCAGCACGTCCAGCCAGATGCCGCAGAGGAGCTCCTCCATGGCCGTTTCCGGGGCGGCGTACTCCCTCCCCCCGACGGGGCTCAGGGCGAGCAGCGCCCGCCGGTCGACCTTGCCGTTGGCGCTCAGAGGCAGCCGATCCAGCGCGACGAGCCCTGAGGGCACCATGTGCTCCGGGAGCCGAGCGGCCAGGCTCGCCCGCAGCTCCGCCGCGGAGGGCTGCGCCCCCTCCTCCGGCACCACGTAGGCGACCAGCCGCCTGCCGCCCGGCGCGTCCTCGCGCGCCAGCACCACCGCCTCCCGCACCCCCGCCTGCTCCAGCAGCACGGCCTCGATCTCCCCCGGCTCGATCCGGAAGCCGCGGATCTTGACCTGCTCGTCCAGGCGCCCCAGGAACTCCAGCTCCCCGTCCGCGCGCCACCGCACCCTGTCTCCCGTGCGGTACAGCCGCGCGCCGGGCTCCGGGGAGAGCGCGTCGGGAACGAAGCGCTCAGCCGTCAGCCCCGGCCGCCCGTGGTAGCCCCGCGCCACCCCCGCCCCGCCCACGTACAGCTCGCCCGGCACGCCGGTGGGCGCCGGCTCGCCCCGCGGGTCCAGCACGTACACGCGCGCGTCGGCCACCGGCCGCCCGATGGGCGGCGCCTCCGCCAGCCCCGGCGCGCACACGTGCGCCGTGGTGTAGATGGTGGTTTCCGTCGGGCCATACATGTTCACCAGGCGGCGGCCCGCCGACCAGCGCGCCGCCGTTTCCGCCGAGCAGCGCTCCCCCCCCGTACTGACCGCGCGAAGCGCCGGGAAGTCCGCGTCCGGCAGGCTGTCCAGCAGCGCGGGAGTGCTCGCCCAGACGTCGATCTCCCGCTCCCGCAGCAGCGCACCCAGCCGCTCCGGCGCGAGCACCACGTCCCGGCCGGCCACGTGCAGCGCGGCCCCGGAGAGCAGGGCGACGAAGATCTCCAACAGCGACACGTCGAAGCCCGGGGAGGCCGCCTGGAGGACGCGGCTGCCCGGCCCCGCGCCGAACGCCTCCACGGCGCGCTCCAGCAGGCCCGCGGCGCTCCGGTGGCTGACCACCACTCCCTTGGGCGTGCCCGTGGAGCCGGAGGTGTAGATCACGTACGCGGCGCCCAGCGGGTCCACGCCGCTCCAGGGGGCCCCGTCCGGCACGTCCGCGGCCACCTCGTCCGGGCACAGGCGCGCGCCGCGAAAGGACGGCAAGGCCTCCTGCAGGGAAGCGGGCGCCAGCAGCACGGACGCGCCCGAGTCGGCGAGCATGTACGCGAGGCGCTCGGGGGGGTGCGCCGGGTCCAGCGGCAGGTAGACGCCGCCGGCCCCCAGCGTGCCCAGGAGCGCGACGACCAGCTCCACGCCCCGCTCCATCCCCACGCCCACGCACACCTCCGGACCCACCCCCAGCGCGCGCAGGCGGTGCGCGAGCCGCCGGGCGGCGCGCTCCAGCTCGCCGTAGGTGACCTCCCGCGCGTCGGTGGCGACGGCGACCGCGGCGGGCGTCCGCGCCGCCTGGGCGGCGAAGAGCTCGTGCAGGCAGCCCCGCGGGAGCCCGGCGGCGACCCCGGTCCCAGCCTCCAGGAGCTGGCGGCGCTCCGGGCCGCGCAGCAGCGACAGCTCCGAGAGGCGCCGCCCGGGCCCGGCGGCCACGGCCTCAAGGGTCGCCTCCAGGTGCCCCGCCAGGCGCGTGACCGTCGCCGGGTCGAACAGCGCGGAGCGGTAGGTGAGCACGCCGCCCACCGTCTCGCCCGTGTCGGCGAGCACCAGGTCGAGGTCGAACTTGACCACGCGCATCCCTCCCCCGAGCGGGGCCGCCGCGAGTCCGCCCATCTCCGGCCGCTCGCCGTCCCCCTCCGGGAGGTTGAGCGCGAAGGCCGCCTGGAAGAGCGGCGCGTGCAGGAGGCTGCGCTCGACGGCCAGCTCCTCCACCAGGCGCTCGAAGGGCACCTCCTGGTGGTCATACGCGCCCAGCGCCGCTTCCCGGGTCCGCCCCAGCAGCTCCGCCCAGGTGGGATCACCGGACAGGTCGCCTCGCAGGGCCAGCATGTTGACGAAGAAGCCGATCAGCCCCTCCGTCTCACGCCGGGCCCGCCCCGCGATCGGGCTGCCGACGACCACGTCCTCCTGCCCCGAGTACCTCGACAGCAGGGCATGCCAGCCGGCCAGCAGCGTCATGAACAGCGTCGCCCCTTCGCGCCTCGACAGCTCACGCAGGCCCCGCGACACCTCCGCCGGGAGCGACAGGGCGTGGCTCCCCGCGAGCGGACTCTGGCCGGCGGTGCGCGGCCGGTCCGTGGGGATCTCCAGCAGCGGCGAAGCCCCGGCCAGGCGCTCCTTCCACCAGCCGATCTGCGCCTCCAGCGCTTCGCCGCGGTGCCGGGCGCGCTGCCAGACGGCGAAGTCGGCGTACTGCACCGGCAGCTCCGGCAGCGGCGGCGCCTCGCCCCGGGTGAAGGCGGTGTAGAGGGCCGACACCTCGCGGACCAGCACCCGCATGCTCCACCCGTCGGAGACGACGTGGTGCAGGGTGAAGAGCAGCACGTGGTCGTCCCCGGCCAGGCGCAGCAGCGTGCTCCGCAGCAGCGGCCCGCGCGCCAGGTCGAACGGGCGCAGCGCCTCCTCGCGGGCCAGCCGCTCCGCCGTCGGCTCCCGCAGCGACTCCGGCAGGGCTCCCAGGTCCAGGGTCGGCAGCGGCACGCGGGCGGGCGGGTGGATCACCTGCACGGGCGCGCCGTCCCCCTCCGCGAACGTGGTGCGCAGCGCCTCGTGCCGCCGCACCAGCTCGTCCAGACCGGCGCGCAGCGCCCCGGCGTCCAGCGCGCCGCGCAGCCGCAGCGCGTAGGGCATGTTGTAGGCGGGGCTCCCCGGCTCCAGCCGGTCCACCAGCCAGAGCCGCTGCTGCGCGAAGGAGAGCGGCAGCGGCGCCCCCCGCGCGACCCGCACGATCGGCGGCGCGGACGCGGCGCCGGGACCGCGGAGGAGCTCGATGCGCTCCGCCAGCGTGGCGACCGTGGGCGCCTCGAACAGCGCCCGCAGCGGCACCTCGGTCCCGAACGCCTGCCGCACCCGCGAGACCACCTGCATGGCCAGCAGCGAGTGGCCGCCCAGCTCGAAGAAGCCCTGGTCGGTTCCCACCCGCTCCAGCCCCAGCACTTCCGCCCAGATCACCGCCAGCACCTCCTCGGCCGGCGTCCGCGGGGCCGCGTGCTCCCCGTCCGCCCCGCGCTCCGGCGCCGGCAGCGCCCCCCGGTCGACCTTGCCGTTGGCGGTCAACGGAATGCTCTCCAGGGCCACGAACGCGCCGGGCACCATGTACTCCGGCAGCAGCACCGAGAGGTGGGCCCGCAGCCCGGCCGCGGCGACCCGCGCGCCCTTCGCGGGGACCACGTAGGCGACCAGGTGCTTGCGCCCCGGCGCGTCCTCCCGCGCGGCCACGGCCGCCGCCCGCACGCCGGGGTGCGCCCGCAGCGCGGCCTCGACCTCCCCCGGCTCCACGCGGAAGCCGCGGATCTTGACCTGGTCGTCGACCCGCCCCAGGAACTCCAGCTCCCCCGTGGGGAGCCACCGCACCCGGTCGCCCGTCCGGTACAGCCGCGCCCCGGGCTCTCGGGAGAAGCCGTCGGGGACGAAGCTCTCCGCGGTCCGTGCCGGCCGTCCCGCGTAGCCGCGCGCCACCTGCGCCCCGCCCACGTACAGCTCGCCGGGCACCCCGGCCGGCACCGCGTCCCCCCACCGGTCCAGCACGTAGACGCGCGTGCCGTCCAGCGGCCGCCCCAGCGGGACCGTCGCGCCGCGCTCCGTCCCCCGCACCCGGTGGGTCAGCACGCCCACCGTGGCCTCGGTGGGGCCGTAGTGGTTGGCCACCGCCATCTCCGGCGCGCGCTCCATCAGCCCGCGCACCCACTCCGCCCGCGAGGCCTCGCCCCCCAGCACCAGCAGCCGGCGGGGCAGTCCCGGCGCGCCCCCGGGGCCCTGGAGCAGGGCCGCCAGGTGCGAGGGCACGATCTTGAGCACGTCGATCCGGTGCCCCCGCATGGCCGCGGCGAAGCGCTCCCCGGACGTGGCGGTCTCCCGCGAGAGCACGTGCAGCACGCCCCCGGTGCAGAGCGCCGGGTACAGCACCGTGTTCCCCAGGTCGGCCGCCACGGTGGAGGCCAGCGCGTGCCGCATCCCGCCGCGCAGCCCCAGCCGCGCGACGATCGCGTGCACGTAGGCGGCGAGGTGGCGGTGCTCGACGACGACGCCCTTGGGCGTGCCGGTGGAGCCGGAGGTGTAGATCACGTACGCCGCGCTCTCCGCCGCCACCTCCACTCCGGGCGACGCGTCGCGCTCGGCCGCGATCTCCGCGGCGTCGGCGTCCAGACGGAGGAGCGCCGCGCGGGTCCGCGGCGGAGCGGCGGCGGCGCCCCCGTCCAGCAGGAGCACGGAAACGCCCGCGTCCTCCAGCACCAGGGCGAGCCGCTCCGGCGGGGTGGAGGGATCGAGGGGGACGTAGGCCGCGCCGGACTTGAGGACGGCCAGCAGGGCGACCACCAGCCCGGCGGAGCGATCCAGGAGCACGCCCACGCGCGCCTCCGGCCCGGCGCCGCGGCGCAGGAGCGCGTGGGCGAGCTGGTTGGCGGCGCGGTCCAGCTCGGCGTAGCCCAGCGTCCGCTCCTCGTCGGCGAGCGCCGGCGCGTCCGGGGTGCGCGCGGCCCACGCCTCGAAGAGCCGGTGCACGGGGCCGCCGGACGGCGGCTCCGCCGCGGCGGCGCTCCACCCCTCCAGGACCTGCTCGCGCTCCGCCCCGCGAAGCAGCGGCGCCGCCCGGAGACGGGTCTCCGGGCCGGCCGCCATCGCGCCCAGCAGGACCTCCAGCTGCGCGGCCATGCGGGCGACCGTCTCCGGCTCGAACAGCGCCGCCCGGTAGAGGAGCCTCGCTCCGAGCCCCTCCTCCGTGTCCTGCACCGTCAGGCCCAGGTCGAACCTCGCCGCTTCCACTCCCGCCGCGAACGGCTCCAGCGCCAGCCCGCCCAGCGCCGGCCGCCGGTCCGGACCGCCTGCGCGGTCCAGGGCGAAGGTCGCCTGGAAGACGGGCGTGTGCGTGAGGCTGCGCTCGACGGCCAGCTCCTCCACCAGGCGCTCGAAGGGCACCTCCAGGTGGTCGTACGCGCCCAGCGCCGCTTCCCGGGTCCGCCCCAGCAGCTCCGCCCAGGTGGGATCGCCGGACAGGTCGCCTCGCAGGGCCACCATGTTGACGAAGAAGCCGATCAGCCCCTCCGTCTCACGCCGGGTCCGCCCCGCGATCGGGCTGCCGACGACCACGTCCTCCTGCCCCGAGTACCTCGACAGCAGGGCATGCCAGCCGGCCAGCAGCGTCATGAACAGCGTCGCCCCTTCGCGCCTCGACAGCTCGCGCAGGCCCCGCGACACCTCCGCCGGGAGCGAGAAGTGGTGGCTCGCCGCCACGGGGCTCCGCCCGGCGGTGCGCGGCCGGTCGGTGGGGATCTCCAGCAGCGGCGGAGCGCCGGCCAGGCGCTCGCGCCACCAGCCCACTTGCGCCTCCAGCGCTTCGCCGCTGAGCCGCCCGCGCTGCCACAGGGCGAAGTCGGCGTACTGCACCGGCAGCTCCGGCAGCGGCGACGGCTCGCCCCGGCCGAATGCTTCGTACAGCGTCGAGACCTCGCGCACCAGCACCTCCATGCTCCAGCCGTCGGAGACGACGTGGTGCAGGGTGAAGAGCAGCACGTGGTCGTCCCCGCCCAGGCGCAGCAGCGTGCCCCGCAGCAGCGGCCCGCGCGCCAGGTCGAACGGGCGCAGCGCCTCCCCGCCGGCCAGCCGCCGGGCCTCCGGCTCCCGCCGCGCCTCCGGCAGGGCCCCCAGGTCCAGGGTCGGCAGCGGCACGCGGGCGGGCGGATGGACGACCTGCACCGGGTCGCCGTCCCCCTTCGCGAACGTGGTGCGCAGCGTCTCGTGCCGCCGCGCCAGCTCGTCCAGGCCGGCGCGCAGTGCCCGGACGTTGAGCGTCCCGCGGAGCCGCAGCGCGTAGGGCATGTTGTAGGCGGGGCTCCCCGGCTCCAGCCGGTCCACCAGCCAGAGCCGCTGCTGCGCGAAGGAGAGCGGCAGCGGCCCCGTCCGCGGCGCGCGCTCCACCGGCGGCGCCGGCGGGCCGCCCTCGCCGCGCAGCGAGTCGATGCGCTCCGCCAGCGCGGCCACCGTGGGCGCCTCGAACAGGGCCCGCAGCGGCACCTCGATCCCGAACGCCTGCCGCGCCCGTGAGACCACCCGCGTCGCCAGCAGCGAGTGCCCCCCCAACTCGAAGAAGCCGTCCTCCACGCCCACCCTCCCGCTCCCCAGCACCTCCGCCCAGATCCCGCTCAGCACCTCCTCCGCCGGGGTCCGCGGCGCCACGTACGCCCCCGCGGGCCCGCGCTCCGGCGCCGGCAGCGCCCGCCGGTCGATCTTTCCGCTGGCGGTGAGCGGAATGCTCTCCAGCGGCACGAAGGCCCCGGGCACCATGTGCTCCGGCAGACGCCGCCGCAGCCCGGCCCGCAGCTCCGCCGCCGTCGGCGCCGAGCCTCCCTCCGCCGCGACCACGTACGCCACCAGGCGCCGGTCCCCCGGCGCGTCCTCGCGCACGACGGCGACCGCCTCGCTCACCCCGGGCTGCGCCCGCAGCGCCGCCTCGACCTCCCCCAGCTCGATGCGGAACCCGCGCACCTTCACCTGGTGGTCGCTCCGCCCCAGGTACTCCAGCTTCCCGTCGGCGCGCCGCCGCGCGCGGTCGCCCGTCCGGTACAGCCGCGCCCCGGGCTCCCCGGAGTGGGCGTCGGGGACGAAGCGCACGGCCGTCAGCTCCGGCCGTCCCAGGTACCCGCGCGCCACGCCGTGCCCGCCGATGCACAGCTCGGCCGCGACCCCGCACGGCACCGGCTCCCCGCCGCCGTCCAGCAGGTAGACCCGCGTGTTGGCGATCGGGCCGCCGATGGGCACGGCGCCCGCGCCGGGCTCCACGCGCTCCAGCGTCGACCAGATGGTCGTTTCCGTGGGGCCGTACAGGTTCCACAGCCCGGCGCAGCGGGCGGCGACCCGCTCCGCGAGGTCGCGCGGGAGCGCTTCGCCCCCGCAGAGCGCCTTCAGCCCGGGCGTCCCCTCCCACCCCGCCTCCAGCAGCATCCGCCAGCTCGCCGGGGTGGCCTGCATCACCGTGGCACCGCTGGCCGCAAGCGCCTCCCGCAGCCGGACGCCGTCGGTGGCGGTCTCACGGTCCGCCACCACGACTCGCGCGCCCGTGACGAGCGGCAGGAGCAGCTCCAGGGCGGCGATGTCGAACGAGAGCGTCGTGACCGCCAGCAGGGTGTCCGCCGGGGTGAGGCCCGGCCGGGCGCGCATGGACTCCAGGAAGTTCACCACCGCGCGGTGCGGGACGGCCACGCCCTTGGGCCGTCCGGTGGAGCCGGAGGTGTAAATCACGTAGGCGAGGTTTTCCGGGGAAGCGGCGCGCTCGTCGTGCCGCGCGTCCTCCGCGTCGTCCTCCGCGTCGTCCTCATCGTCCTCCGCATCGCCGCCCACGAGGACGACCTCGCCTCCGAACCCGGTGAAGCGGTCCGCGAGGTGGGCCTGCGTCAGCAGCATGGAGGCGCCCGAGTCTTGGAGCATGTAGGCGAGCCGCTCGGCGGGATACGCGGGGTCCAGCGGCAGGTACGCGCCACCGGCCTCCAGCGTGCCGAGCAGCGCGGTCACCATCCCGGGACCGCGCTCCAGGCACAGCCCGACGCGCGTCTCGGGGCGCACGCCCAGCGCGCTCAGCCGGCGCGCCAGACGGCCGGAGCGGCGCTCCAGCCCGGCGTAGGTCAGCGAGCGCCCACCGGCGGTCACGGCGACCGCCCCGGGGGCGAGCGCCGCCCGCTCGCGGACCAGCTCGTGGATGCACCGCCCGCGTGGGTAGGCGGCGGCGGTCGCGTTCCATCCCTCCACCACCTGCGCGCGCTCGGCCCCGGTGAGGAGCGACACCTCCCGGACGCGACGCCGGGGATCGGCCGCCAGCGCCTCCAGCAGCACCCGCAGATGCCCCGCCATCCGCCCGACCGTTCCCGCGTCGAAGAGCGCCACGCGGTACGCAAGCTCCCCGGCGAGCGCGTCTCCGGCATCGGCCATGACGAGGTCCAGGTCGTACCTGGCGACTGCGCCGCCTCTCCCGAAGGGCTCCAGCTCCAGGTCTCCCAGCTGCAGCCGCTCGTCGTCCCCGCCGGACAGGTGGAGGGCGAAGCTGGTCTGGAACACCGGGGAGTGGGTGAGGCTGCGCTCCACGTGCAGCTCCTCCACCAGGCGCTCGAAGGGGAGCTCCTGGTGTGCGTACGCCCCCAGCGCCTCCTCCCGCACCCGCCCCAGCAGCTCGGACCAGGTGGGATCGCCCGACAGCCGGCCGCGCAGGCACAGCATGTTGACGAAGAAGCCGATCAGCCCCTCGGTCTCCCGACGGCTCCGGCCCGCGACGGGGGTTCCCACCACTAGGTCGTCCTGCCCGGCGTAGCGCGCCAGCAGCAACTGCCAGGTGGCCAGCAGCGTCATGAACGGGGTGACTCCCTCGCGCTGCGAGAGCGCCCGCAGCTCCCGTGACAGCTCGGGCGAGAGACGGAGGGCGTGACCGGCCACGTGCGGGCTCTGCCCGGGAACGCGCGCACAGTCCGTGGGGATCTGCAGGAGCGGGGGCGCACCGGCCAGCTTCTGCTTCCACCAGCCGATCTGCTCCTCCAGGGTCTTCCCGCTGAGCCACTCGCGCTGCCAGACCGCGTAGTCGGCGTACTGCACCGGCAGCTCGGGCAGCCGCGGCGTCTCGCCCCGGCTGAAGGCGGCGTACAGCGCCGACACTTCGCGCACCAGCACGCCCGTGCTCCAGCCGTCGCCGACCACGTGGT
>JBFMFL010000096.1:1923-6663 GCA_040752145.1 Gemmatimonadota bacterium | reverse complement strand
CCCGCTCGGCCCCCGGGAGCCCGCCCAGGTCCGCGACCGGGAGCGGCACCCGGGCGGGCGGGTGGACCACCTGCACGGGGCCGTCCGGGCGCTCGGCGAACGTCGTGCGCAGCGTCTCGTGGCGCCGCACCAGCTCGTCCAAGCCGGCCCGCAGCGCGGGCACGTCCGGACGGCCGCGCAGGCGCAGCGCGAACGGGACGTTGTAGGCGGCGCTCCCCGGCTCCAGCCGGTCCATCAGCCAGAGCCGCTGCTGCGCGAACGAAAGCGGCAGCGGCCCGTCACGCCCGACCCGCGCGATCGGCTCCCCTCCCGCCCCCCCCGCCTCGTCCCGCAGCCGCTCCACCACCGGGGCGATCTCCCCCAGGGTCGCTCCTTCGAACAGCAGCCGCAGCGGCATCTCCACCCCCAGCTGCGTCCGCACCCGCGCCACCACCTGGGTCGCGCGCAGCGAATGCCCCCCCAGCCCGAAGAACTCGTCCTCCCGCCCCACCCGCTCCACCCCCAGCACCTCCGACCAGATCTGCGCCAGAGCCCGCTCCACCTCCGTCTCCGGCGGGGCGTGGCTCCGCTCCGCGCTCCCCGCCACCTCCGGCGCCGGCAGGCGCCGCCTGTCGAGCTTGCCGTTGGTCGTCAGGGGCAGCTCCTCCAGCAGCACCACCGCCTCCGGGACCATGTATTCCGGCAACGCCCTGCGCAGGTGCTCCCGCACCTCCTCCGCCGAAACCCCCTCCCCGACCGCGTACCCCACCAGCCGCTTCTCCCCGGGACGGTCCTCCCGCGCCAGCACCACGGCTTCCAGGACCCCGGGATGCCGGCACAGCGCCGCCTCGATCTCGCCCAGCTCGATGCGGAACCCGCGCACCTTCACCTGCTCGTCGATCCGGCCCAGGTACTCCAGCTCCCCTCCGGGCAGCCTCCGCGCCAGGTCCCCGCTCCGGTACAGCCGCGCCCCCGCCTCTCCCGCGAACGGGTCCGGGACGAAGCGCTGCGCGCTCAGCTCCGGGAGGTTCAGGTACCCGCGCGCCAGCCCCGCTCCGCCGACGTGGAGCTCCCCCGGCACTCCCACCGGCGCCGGCTCTCCGCTCCGCTCCAGCACGTGGAGAGAGAGGTCCGGCAGCGCCACCCCGATTGGGCTTCGCCAGCCCCGCTCCACGTCCTCGCGCCGGATCACGCGGTGGGTCACGTGCACCGTCGTCTCGGTGATCCCGTACATGTTCACCAGCACCGGGCACTCGTACCCGTAGCGCTCGCCCCACGGAGCGAGCGCGGCCGGGTCGAGCGCCTCCCCGCCCAGGACCACGTAGCGCAGCGTCCCGATCCCGGGCGAGGTCCGGTCCGCCGTGACCAGCTGCCGGAAGGCCGAAGGCGTCTGGCTCAGCACCGTCACCCGCTCCCTGCGCAGCAGAGCGTGGAACGCCTCGGGGTCGCGGCTCGTCAGGTAGGGGACCACCACCAGCTTGCCGCCGTGCAGCAGCGCCCCCCAGATCTCCCACACCGAGAAGTCGAAGGCGTAGGAGTGGAACAGCGTCCAGACGTCGTCCTCCCCGAACCCGAACCACCGCTCCGTGGAGCGGAGGAGCCGCACCACCTGCCGGTGCTCGACCTCCACGCCCTTGGGACGCCCCGTGGAGCCCGAGGTGTAGATCACGTACGCGGCATCCTCCGGCGCCGCCCGCGCCACGGGGGCGCTCCGCGCCCGCTCCACCTGCCCCCACTCGGTGTCCAGCTCCAGCACCGGGCACCCCGTTGCCGGGAGCTTCCGGCGCAGCTCGTACTGCGTGAGCACCACGCGCACCCCGGCATCCTCAAGCATGAACGCCAGGCGCTCGCTCGGGTACGCCGGGTCCAGGGGAACGTAGGCTCCTCCCGCGCGCAGCGTCCCCAGGATGGCGACCAGCAGCTCGGGCGTGCGCTCGCAGAAGATCGCCACCCGCGCCCCCGGCCCCACCCCCTGCGCGGCCAGGTAGCACGCGAGCTGCGCCGAGCGCGCCTCCAGCTCGGCGTACACCATCCGCTCTCCGTCGCCGGAGACCGCCACCGCCCGGGGACGCCGCCTCGCCTGCGCCTCGAAGAGGCCGTGCAGCGTCTCCTCCACCGGGTAGCTCTCCCGCGCGGAGCCCAGCGCGAGCAGCTCCGTCCGCTCCGTCTCGCGCAGCAGCGGCAGCGTGGAAGCGGAACGCTCGGGGTCGGAGGCCACCGATTCCAGCAGCACCCCGAAGTGCTCCAGGAGGCGCTCGATGGTGGCCTCGTCCCACAGCTCCGTCCGGTAGACGAGGCTCGCGTCGAGGCGGTCGTCCCGCTCCACGAGGGTGGTCTCCACGTCGAACTTGGCCGCCCGCAGCTCGCCGCCCAGGGGTTCCATCCCCAGGTCGCCGAGCCGCAGCCCCTCCCCCTGCTCCCGCGCGTGCAGCGCGAACACCACCTGGAAGAAGGGGTCGTGGCCCGGGCCGCGCTCCGGCTGGAGCGCCTCGACCAGCTTCTCGAAGGGGATCTCCTGGTGCGCGAAGGCCCCCAGCGCTCCCTCGCGGACGCGCTCGAGCAGCTCGCGGAAGGTGGGCTCGCCCGAGAGGTCGGTGCGTACCACGAGCATGTTGACGAAGAAGCCCACCAGCCCTTCGACCTCGGCGCGCGTGCGGCCCGCGACGGGTGTGCCCACGCTGACGTCGTCCTGCCGCGAGTAGCGCGAGAGCAGGAGCTGCCAGGCGGCCAGGGCGGTCATGAAGAGCGTGGCGCCCTCCCGCCGCGCCAGGCGGCGCAGCCCGCGGGTGGTCCCGGCGGGGACGACGAAGCGCAGGGACGCCCCGGCGCCGCCCTGCACCTGGGGGCGCGGCCGGTCGGTGGGCAGCCCCAGGAGCGGCGGAGCTCCCTCCAGGCGCTCCCGCCAGTACGCGATCTGCGCCTCCAGCGCCTCCCCCCTCAGCCAGCCCCGCTGCCAGGCGGCGTAGTCGGCGTACTGCACCGGCAGCTCGGGCAGCCGCGGCGTCTCGCCCCGGCTGAAGGCGGCGTACAGCGCCGACACTTCGCGCACCAGCACGCCCGTGCTCCAGCCGTCGCCGACCACGTGGTGCAGCGTGAAGCACAGCACGTGGTCGTCCTCGCCCAGGCGCAGCAGCGTGCCGCGCAGCAGCGGCCCCCGCGCCAGGTCGAACGGGCGCAGCGCTTCCTCGGCCGCCAGGCGCCCGGCCCGCGACTCCCGCTCGGCCCCCGGGAGCCCGCCCAGGTCCGCGACCGGGAGCGGCACCCGGGCGGGCGGGTGGACCACCTGCACGGGGCCGTCCGGGCGCTCGGCGAACGTCGTGCGCAGCGTCTCGTGGCGCCGTACCAGCTCGTCCAGGCCGGCCCGCAGCGCGGGCACGTCCGGACGGCCGCGCAGACGCAGCGCGAACGGGATGTTGTACGCGGCGTTGCCCGGCTCCAGGCGATCCACCAGCCACAGCCGCTGCTGCGCGAACGACAGCGGCAGCGGCCCGTCACGCGGGACCCGCTCGATGGGCGGCGTCGGCGCCGCGCCGGTGCCACGCATCTCCTCGACGCGCCCGGCCAGCCCCGCCACGGTGGGCGCCTCGAACAGCGCCCGCAGCGGAAGCTCCACCCCGAACGCCTGCCGCACGCGCGAGACCACCTGCGTCGCAAGCAGCGAGTGGCCGCCCAGCCCGAAGAAGTCCTCCTCCACCCCCACCCGGTCCGTCCCCAGCACCTCCGCCCAGATCCCGGCCAGCACCTCCTCCGCCGCCGTGCGCGGCGCCACGTGCTGCGCGCTCTCCCGCTCCGGCGCCGGCAGCGCGCGCCGGTCCAGCTTGCCGTTTGCGTTCAGCGGCAGCCGCTCCAGGGCCACGAAGGCCGAAGGCACCATGTAGTCCGGGAGCCGCTCCGCCAGGCGCGCCCGCAGCCCCGCCGGCACCGCCCCGGAGCCGTCCGCGGGTGCCAGGTAGGCCACCAGGCGCTTCTCCCCCGGCGCGTCCTCCCGCGCCACCACCGCCGCCTCCCGCACGTCGTCCTGCTCCAGCAGCACGGCCTCGACCTCGCCCGGCTCGATGCGGAAGCCGCGGATCTTGACCTGCGCGTCCAGCCGCCCCAGGTACTCCAGCTCACCCGTGTCCAGCCGACGCACCCGGTCTCCCGTCCGGTACAGCCGACCCCCGGCGCCCCCGTGCCCGTCCGGGACGAAGCGCTCCGCCGTCAGGTCTGCGCGGCCCAGGTAGCCGCGCGCCACCCCGGGGCCGCCCACGTGCAGCTCCCCGGGGACGCCCACCGGCACCTGCCCGCCCGCCACGTCCAGCACGTGCAGCGTGGTGTTTCTCAGCGCCCGCCCGATGGGGACCGTCGCCGCTCCCGGGGCCACCTCCCGGATCTCGTGCCACGCGGCGAAGGTGGTGGTCTCGGTGGGGCCGTAGCCGTTGAGCAGCCGCCGCGGGGGGCCGGCTTCCAGCACGCGGCGCAGGCTCTGCGCGTCCAGCGCCTCGCCGCCGACCAGGACGTGCCGGCAGGTGCGGAAGGCCCCGGGCTCCTCGCGCGCCACCCGGTTGAAGAGCGCCGCTGTCAGGAACATGGCCGTGACCCCGCGCTCCCGCAGCTCGGCGGCGAAGCGGGCGGGGGAAAGCAGCACCTCGCGCTCGATCACCACCACGGAGCCGCCGCCCAGCAGCGCGCCCCACAGCTCGAAGGTGGCAGCGTCGAAGGCCAGGTTGGACACCTGGGCGATCCGCTCCTCCGGCCCGAAGGGCAGGTAGTCGGTGTTGC
>JBFMFL010000096.1:0-1913 GCA_040752145.1 Gemmatimonadota bacterium | reverse complement strand
CCGCCGCCCCGTGGGGTTGGTGGGGGGTGGGCCCCACCCGCCCCACCCCCGACGCGTGGGAGACCGCCACGCCCTTGGGGCGCCCGGTGGAGCCGGAGGTGTAGACGACGTAGGCCAGCTGGAGGGGGTCCGAGGGGACGGGCGGAGGCGTGGCCGGCAGCGCCGCCAGCTCGGCGGCGGTCTCCGGCTCGTCCAGGCGCAGCGCCCGGATCCCGGCCGGCAGCTTCGCCGCCGTGGCGGCGTGCGTCAGCACGGTGGAAACGTCCGCGTCGGCGACGATCTCCTGCAGGCGCGCCGCGGGGTTCGCGGGGTCGAGCGGCACGTAGGCGCCGCCGGCCTTGAGAACGGACAGGATGGCGGCCACGGCGTCCACGCCGCGCTCCATGCACACGCCCACGCGGGTCTCGGGCCCCACCCCGTGGCGGCGGAGCAGGTGGGCGAGCCGGCTGGAGCGGCGCTCCAGCCCGGCGTAGTCGAGCACCTCGTCGCCCCTGCGCACGGCGGTCGCCGCCGGCGTGCGCGATGCCTGCTCCCCGAACAGGTCGTGGATGCAGGCCCGCGGGAACTCGGCCGCGGTGTCGTTCCACGCCCGCAGCTGGGCCCACTCGGCGTCACGCAGCAGCGACACCTCCGAGAGGCGCCGCTCCGGGTCGGCCGCCAGGACTTCCAGCAGCACCTCCAGGTGCCCGGCCAGCCGCTCCACCGCCTCCGGCTCCACCCGCACCCCGTCGTAGCGGAGCTCCGCCTTCAGCCGCGCCCCGACGTGCGCCGTCAGGACCAGCGGGTAGCTGGTCCGCTCGTCCGCGAGCTCGGCCCGCACCCGTAGCCCGCCTGGGCCGTCCGCCGCCTCCGCGGCCACCTGGTCGACGGGGTAGTTCTCGAAGACCACCAGGCTCCGGAACAGCGCTTCTCCCGAGGGGACGTCGCTCCAGCGCTGCACCTCCACCAGCGGCGCGTACTCGTGCTCGCGGGCCTCCACCTGCCCGCGCTGCAGCCGCGCCAGCCAGTCTCCCACCCGCACGCCTCCGTCCAGCCGCACCCGCACCGGCAGGGTGTTGATGAACAGCCCCACCGTCTCCTCCACGCCGGGCAGCTCCGGCGGGCGCCCGGAGACCGTCGCCCCGAAGACCACGTCTTCCTCGCCCGCGTAGCGGCCCAGCAGCAGCGCCCAGGCGCCCTGCACCAGCGTGCCCATGGTGACGCCCAGGCCGCGCGCCCGCTCCTGGAGGGCGCGTGTCGGCTCCTCGCCCAGCAGCAGGTGCGCCATGCCGTGCCCCCACTCCGCGCCGCCGGCGCGCCGCTCCACGGGGAACGGGGTCGGGACTTCGAAGCCGGCCAGCGTCCGCCTCCAGAAGCGCTCCGCCCCGGAGCGGTCCTGCCGCTCCAGCCAGGCCACGTAGTCGCGGTACCGGCGGCCGGGCGCGGGCCGCGGCGCCTTGCCGCGCGCATGGGCGCCGTAGGCCGCCAGCACGTCGCGGAAGATCAGCGAAAGGCTCCACCCGTCCACCACCAGGTGGTGGTGCGTCCACACCAGCCGGTGCTCCGCCTCGCCCACGCGGAACAGCGCCAGCCGCATCAGCGGCACCCGCCCCAGCTCGAAGCCCGCGGACCGGTCCGTCTCCAGGTGGCGGGCCAGGCGCGCCTGCCGCTCGGCCGCGTCCAGCCCCCGCCAGTCCTCCACCCGGAAGGGCAGCTCCGCCGCGCGCCGGACGACCTGCACCGGGCGCGGCAGCCCCTCCCAGGCGAAGCCCGCGCGCAGCGCCTCGTGCCGCTCCACCACGCCCCACCAGGCCCGCTCCAGCGCCGGCACGTCCAGCGGCCCCTCCAGCACGAAGCCGAACTGACCCACGTACACCCCGGACTCCGGAGCGTACAGGGCGTGGAAGAGCATGCCCTCCTGGAGCGGCGTGAGC
>JBFMFL010000095.1:0-21834 GCA_040752145.1 Gemmatimonadota bacterium | reverse complement strand
GCTCCCCCTCTCCCCTTGTGGGAGAGGGGGCCGGGGGGTGAGGGGTAGCCCCGCGCTCGGACCCTGCCTCCACGTGCGGTGTCGTTCTCCCCTCCCCCTTGCGGGGAGGGGCCGGGGGAGGGGGTCCGCCGTTGCAGTTCGCAGGCTGTTCCCTGTCCCCTGTAACCTGTCCCCTGCCGTCCCCCGCTTGCCTTAATCCCCCATTTCCCGCAAACTACCTGTTTTGGCCGGGGTAGGCGCGGTGGTCGCCGCGCGCGCCGGCCGGGACCGACGCGGGAGAACGGACGCTGTTCGAGTTCAGCATCGATGCGACGGAGGGCGCGGCGCGGGCCGGCACCCTGCAGCTTCCCCACGGGACGGTGGAGACGCCGGTGTTCATGCCGGTGGGGACGGCGGCGTCCGTGAAGACGCTGGTGCCGGACGAGGTGGAGGCGCTGGGGGCGCAGATCATCCTTTCCAACACCTACCACCTGTACCTGCGGCCGGGGCCGGACGTGGTCCGCGCCATGGGCGGGGTGGGGAAGTTCCAGTCGTGGCGCAAGCCCGTGCTCACCGACTCCGGCGGGTTCCAGGTGTTCTCGCTGGCGCACATGAGCAAGATCCGGGAGGAGGGGGTCACCTTCCGGAGCCACATCGACGGGTCGCAGCACCTGTTCTCGCCCGAGCGGGTGATGGAGATCGAGCGCGCGCTGGGGGCCGACGTCATCATGGCGTTCGACCAGTGCCCGCCGGGGCAGGCGGACCGCGCGCTCGCCACGGAGGCGTACGAGCGCACGCTGCGCTGGCTGGAGCGCTGCCGCGCGCGCTTCGCCGAGATCCAGGCGGAGGACCCCGAGGGGCCCGTGCAGACGCTCTTCCCCATCGTGCAGGGGGGGATCCACCCCGACCTGCGGCGCGAGTCGGCGCGCGGCACGCTGGCGGCGGGGGATTGGGACGGCATCGCCATCGGCGGGCTCTCCGTGGGCGAGCCCAAGCCCACCATGTGGGCGATGCTGGAGGCGCTGGAGCCGGAGCTCCCGCGCGACAAGCCGCGCTACCTGATGGGCGTGGGGTACCCGGACGACCTGCTGGAGGGGATCGCGCGCGGCGTGGACATGTTCGACTGCGTGGCCCCCACCCGCAACGGGCGCAACGGCGCGGTGTGGATCGCCGGGGAGGGGCAGGTCAACATGAAGGGGACGCGCTTCCGCACGGACCCGGGACCGCTGGACCCGGAGTGCGACTGCTACACCTGCCGCAACTTCACCCGCGCGTACCTGCGCCACCTGCACGTGGCGGACGAGAAGACGGTGCTGCGGCTGTTCGCGCTGCACAACGTGCGCTTCCTGGTGCGGCTGGGCGAGCAGGCGCGCGAGGCCATCCGGGAGGGGCGCTTCCACACCTGGAGCCGCGCCTGGCTGGAGCGGTTCCACGCGGGCAACGCGGCGCGCCGCGGCTGACGCGCACACACCAACCAACGGACACGGACACGTGGCTACCATCACGCTTCTCCAGGGTTTCGGCGGCGGCAGCGGCACGCTGGTGCTGGTCGCGCAGATCGCCCTCTTCATCGGCATCTTCTACTTCCTGCTCATCCGCCCGCAGCGCGCGGAGCAGGCCCGCCACCGCGAGATGGTGGCCTCGCTCAAGCGCGGCGACCGCGTGGCGACGGTGGGCGGACTGGTGGGGGAGATCACCGCGCTCAACGAGGACACGGTCACGCTCAAGACGGGCTCGGCGCAGGTGCAGGTGGAGCGCGCCAAGGTGGCCCGCCGCATGGACGGCCCTGCCACGGCCGCCCCGGAGAAGTAGGGATGCCGCTGTTGAAGATCGAACTGCTGGGCGCGGAGGTGCTGCGCACCCCCGCGACCGAGATCGAGGAGGTGGACGACGAGCTCCGCCGCCTGATCGACGACATGTTCGAGACCATGTACAAGGCCGAGGGCGTTGGCCTGGCCGGGCCGCAGGTGGGCGTGTCGCGCCGCGTCATCGTGGTGGACGTGCACGACGACGACCTGAAGCCCTTCGCGCTGATCAACCCGCGCGTCGTGGAGGCCAGCAAGGAGACGGACAAGGGCGAGGAGGGGTGCCTGAGCATCCCGGGCCTGTCCGCGGCGGTGGAGCGGCCGGCGCACGTGGCGGTGGAGGGGCTGGACCGCGACGGCAACCCGCTGCGCGTGGAGGGCGGCGGGCTGCTGGCGCGCTGCCTCCAGCACGAGATCGACCACCTGGACGGGGTGCTGTTCATCGACCGGGTGGGGCCGCTGAAGCGCAAGATGCTCCTCCAGAAGTGGAAGAAGCGGGGATGAGGGTCCTCTTCTGGGGGACGCCCGAGTTCTCCCTCCCCGCGCTCCGCGCGCTGGGCGAGGAGGGGCACGAGGTGGTGGGGGTGGTGACGCAGCCGGACCGGCCGGCGGGGCGGGGGAGGGGGATCTCCACGTCGCCGGTGAAGGCCGTCGCGCTGGAGGAGGGGATCCCCGTGCTCCAGCCGGAGCGCGCCCGCGGCCCGGAGTTCATGGACGAGATCCGCGCGCTCGGCCCCGAGGTGTCGGTGGTGGTGGCGTACGGCCAGATCCTGCGCCCCGAGGTGCTGGAGCTGCCGCCGCGCGGCTCCATCAACATCCACGCGTCGCTCCTGCCGGAGCTGCGCGGCGCCGGGCCCATCCAGTGGGCGGTGATCCGCGGCTTCGAGACCACGGGCGTCACCATCATGCGCATGGAGGCGGGGCTGGACTCGGGCCCCATGCTCTTCCGCGTGGAGGAGCCCGTCCGCGCGGACGAGTCGGCGTCGGAGCTGGCGGTGCGGCTCTCGGAGGTGGGGGCGCAGGCGCTGATCGAGACGCTGGCGCTGCTGGAGGCCGGGACGCTGGTGGAGGTGCCGCAGCAGCACGAGCTGGCCACCTACGCGCCCAAGCTGGACCGCGACACGGCGCGTCTGGACTGGACGCGCTCCGCGGTGGAGACGGCGCGCTGGATCCGCGGCCTGGACGACGTGCCCGGCGCCTGGACGCCGCAGGGCGGCCGCGGCCCGCTGAAGCTCTTCCGCCCCACGATCGAGGCGGCGTCCGGCGAGCCCGGCACGGTGCTGGACGCCGACCCGCAGCGCGGGATCCTGGTGGCGTGCGGCGAGGGCGCGGTGCGCATCGCCGAGGTGCAGCCCGCGGGGAAGCGCCGCATGACGGCCGGGGAGTGGGTGCGCGGCCGCGGGATCGCCGCCGGCGACCGGCTTGGCTGAGCGCCGGCTCCCCCGGCTGCACGCCGTCACCGACGACGCGGTCCTCGCCCGCCCGGACTTCCCCGCCCGCGCCCGCGCCGTGCTGGCGCGCGGCGGCCCGGACCTCGCGCTGCACCTGCGCGGGCCGCGCACCGGCGGGCGGCAGCTGTTCGGCCTGGCCGAAGCGCTCGTGGCCGCGGCGCGCGATGGCGGCGCCCTGCTGGTGGTGAACGACCGCGTGGACGTGGCGCTCGCCGCCGGAGCGGACGGCGTGCAGCTCGGACGGCGGTCGATGCGGGTCGAGGACGCCCGCCGGCTCGTCGGAAACGGGCGGCTGGTCGGCGTCTCGGTCGGCTCGGCGGACGAGGCGGCCGACGCAGGGCGAAGCGGGGCCGACTTCGTGCTCGTCGGCAACGTGTACGCCACCGGCTCGCACCCCGGCCGCAGCGGGATCGGGCTCGACCGGCTTTCCGAGCTGGCATCGTTCGGGGTTCCGGCGGTCGCGATCGGCGGGGTGACGCCGGAGCGCGTGGCGGCGGTGCGGGCGGCGGGCGCGCGCGGCGTGGCGGCGGTCCGCGCGGTGTGGAGCGCGGACGATCCCGCGCTCGCGGTGGCGAGGTTCCTGGAGGCGTGGAAGGATGCAGACGCAGACGACTGACGCGGCGACGATCACCGTCCGCCTTAACGGCGAGGCCCGCGAGGTGCCCGCGGGGCTCTCGGTGGAGCGGCTGCTGCTGCACCTGGAGCTGCACCCGCGCCTGGTGGTGGTGGAGCACAACGGCGACATCCTGCGCCGCGACGGCTACGAGGCCGCCGCGGTGAGCGACGGGGACAACCTGGAGCTGGTGCACTTCGTCGGGGGCGGCTGAACGGCCGTGTGGCGGCGGGTCCGGTGCGCGGCGGTCGGGGCGGGGGTCGCCTCCGGAAAGAGTTAATGCCACCCCGCCCCGGCCACGCCCCAAACTCTTTACTCCGGCCACCCCCGCTCCCTCCCTGGTCGGCATGGTGCCGGGGGCACGCGAGTGGCCGTTGTAGTTGCGGTTGCAGTTCAGGCAGTACCCACATGAATCGGTTCGGAGCGAGACTCACGCGGCAGTTTGCGTGAGGCTCACTCCGGCGAAGGGAGACAGCCGGGCAGTTTCGGCTGGCTCCCGGAGCCCGCGGAGGAGACGGACGGCAGTATCGTCCGGCTCCGTAGCGGCCCGCGAAATCCAGACGAAGCACCGTAGAATCAGAGGCATAGAGACGACGATGGCGACAGCGGCAGCAGATACGCGGGTGTGGGATGCGCCCCTCGTGATCGCGGGGCGCGAGCTGCGCTCCCGCCTGATGGTGGGCACCGGAAAGTACCGCGACAACGCGCAGATGGTGGAGGCCATCGAGGCCTCGGGCGCGGAGGTGGTCACCGTGGCCGTGCGCCGCGTGGACCTGGACCGCGGCAGGGAGGAGGGCGTCCTCCACCACCTGGACCCGGAGCACTACCTGCTGCTGCCCAACACGGCGGGCTGCTACACGGCCGAGGACGCGGTGAGGTACTCGCGCCTGGCCCGCGCCGCCGGCTTCACGGACTGGGTGAAGCTGGAGGTGATCGGCGACCAGGAGACGCTGCTCCCCGACGCGGACGCCACCCTGCGCGCCGCCCGCGAGCTGGTGGCCGACGGCTTCAAGGTGCTGGCCTACACCAACGACGACCTGATCACCGCGCTCCGCCTGGAGGACGCCGGCTGCGCCGCGGTGATGCCGCTGGCCTCGCCCATCGGCAGCGGGCTGGGGCTGGTGAACCCGTACAACATCCGCACCATCAAGAGCCGCCTGTCGGTGCCGGTGATCGTGGACGCGGGGGTGGGCACCGCCTCCGACGCGGCCGTGACCATGGAGCAGGGCGTGGACGGCATCCTGATGAACACCGCCCTGGCCGAGGCCGAGGACCCCGTGACAATGTCGCGCGCCATGCGCCTGGCGACGGAGGCGGGCCGCCTGGCGTACCTCGCGGGCCGGATGCCGCGCCGGGAGCGCGCGGTGCCGTCGAGCCCCCGGAAGGGGATGCTGGACTAGGCGGTCCGGACGATGCCGCCGAACGTCACCCCCGCGCGCCTGGCCGCGCTGGAAACGCTGCGCCGTGTGCGCGACGGCGACCTCGCCGACCGCGCGCTGGAGCGGGCCGCGGGGGGGCTGGAGGAGCGGGACCGCGCCTGGACTCGGGAACTGGTGTACGGTACCTTTCGCCTCCGCGGCCGCCTGGATTTCCTGCTGGACGCGCTGGTGCGCGGGGGCACCGCGTCGCTGGGCCCCGACGTGCTGGACGTGCTCCGCCTGGGCGCCTACCAGCTCCTGGAGATGGGGAGCGTGCCGCCCTACGCGGCGGTGTCGCAGTCGGTGGAGCTGGCCCGCGAGGCGGGGGAGGGCAGGGCCTCCGGGCTGGTGAACGGCGTGCTCCAGTCGCTGCGGCGGCGCGGCGGCGAGATCCGCTTCCCGGACCGCGCGCGCGACCCCGTGGGCTGGCTGGCGGCCTGGCACTCGCACCCGCGCTGGCTGGTGGAGCGCTGGGTGCGCCTGTGGGGCGTGGACGACGCGGAGGCGCTGCTGGAGGCCGACAACCTGCGCCCGGAGCTGTACCTGCGCCCGCTCCGCGTGGGCGTGCCGGAGGCGCGGGCGCGCCTGGAGGCGGCGGGGGTCGCGGCGGAGGAGGTCCCCTTCTCGCCGGACTCGCTGCGGGTGCTCCCGCCCGCTGGGGCGCACGAGGCGCTCGCCGCGGCCCCCGCCGTGGTGCAGGACCCGGCCGCGGCGCTGGTGGTGCGGTACGCGGCGGTGCCGGAGGGCGCGCTGGTGCTGGACGTGGCGGCGGCGCCCGGCGGCAAGGCGCTGGGGATGGCGGAGCGGGCCCGCTTCGTGGCCGCCGCCGACCTGTCCTGGCGGCGCCTGCGGCGGGTGCGCGAGAACGCGGAGCGCGTGGGCGAGCCGCTGGGGTGCGTGGCGGCGGACGCCCGCCTCCCCCCGTTCCGCCCGGGCGCCGCGGACCTGGTGCTGCTGGACGCGCCCTGCACCGGCACCGGCACCTTCCGCCGCCACCCGGACGGGCGCTGGCGCGTGCGGGAGGACGACCTGGCCGCGCTGGCGCGGCTGCAGCGGGAGATGCTGGAGGCGGCGTCCGGCCTGGTGCGGCCGGGCGGCTGGCTGGTGTACTCCACCTGCTCGCTGGAGCCGGAGGAGAACGAGGAGCAGGTGGACGCCTTCCTGGGCGCGCACCCGGAGTTTGCGATGGATCCGGCCGGGGGGGCGGTGGACGACGGGCTGCTCGACGCGGCGGGGCGCCTGGTGGTGCTGCCGCAGCGGACGGGCGTGGACGGGGCCTTCGCGGCCCGGATGCGGAGACGAACTTGAACGGAACCGGCGGCAGCCGCTTCTCCCCCGGGCGCAGGCGCTTCCTCCTGCGCCTTGTCGGGCTGGGCCTGGGGGCCTTCGTGGTGGGGTACGTCCTCACCACGCTGCTGGTGTTCCCAGGCTTCGGGCGGCAGGCCATCGTCACCGTGCCGGACCTGCGCGGCAGGACCTTCGACGCGGCCCGCCGCGCCGCCGACGACGCGGGGGTGGACGTGGAGCGCGGGCCCTCGCTGTACCACGCCGCCGCGGACTCCGGCGCCGTGCTGGCGCAGAGCCCGCTCCCGGGCCAGGAGGTGACCCGCGGCTCGGTGGTGCGGCTGACGCTGAGCGCCGGGCGGGAGCGCCGCCCCGTGCCGCAGGTGGGCGACCTCACCGCGGACCAGGCGCAGTCGCTGCTGCAGCGCACCGGGTTCGCGGTGCGGGTGCGCCGCGTCCTCTCGGACCGGGCCGCGGGGCGCGTGCTGGGGGTGAACCCCAAGGAGGGGACGCAGCTCCCGGTGAGGTCCACGGTGGAGCTGACGCTGAGCGCCGGGCCGCCGGTGGTGGTGGTGCCGGTGGTCGCCGTGCCGGACCTCGCCAACCTGCCGGAGCCCGAGGCCCGGGCCGCGCTGCGGGGGGTGGGGCTCCGGATGGGCGAGGTGGGGTACGACCCGGACTCGCCGGTGCCGCTGGGGGGGATCTCGTCGCAGAGCCCGGCCGCGGGGGACAGCGTCCGGGCGGGGACTTCCGTGCGGGTGACCATCTCGGGGACGGCGCCGCCCGCGCCGGCGGAGCCGCCGGCGGACTCGGCGGGGGCCACGCCCGCGCCGCCCGCCCCCGAGCCGACGCCGCCGTGAGCACGCGCAGGAGGCAGCATGCGTAGACCGGACCGCCAGTGGTGGATCGTGGGGGGCTTCGTCCTCGTGCTGGCCGCGCTCCTCGGGGCCGGCTGGCTGGTGCGCGACCGGTTCCTCCCCGTGGAGGTGGGGACCGCCGCGCCGGACTTCGCCGCGCGCGACATGCAGGGGCGCCCCGTGTCGCTGGAGCAGCTCCGCGGCCAGGTGGTGCTCCTCAACATCTGGGCGACCTGGTGCGGCCCCTGCCGCGAGGAGATGCCCTCGCTCCAGCGCCTGCACGAGCGCCTGGGGCCGCGCGGGCTGCAGGTGGTGGCGGTGAGCGTGGACGGCGCATCGGCCACGGAGCGCGCGGCCGGGGACCCGCGCCGGCTGGTGGGCGACTTCGCGCGGGAGATGGGGCTGGACTTCACCCTCTGGCTGGACCCCTCCGGTCAGGTGCAGCGGACGTACCGCACCACCGGGGTGCCGGAGACGTTCGTGATCGACCGGGACGGCACCATCGTCAAGAAGGTGATCGGGGCCACCGAGTGGGACTCCGGCGCCAACGTGGAGCTGGTCGAGCGCCTGCTGAAGAGCTGACGTGCGCCTCCCCTTCCGCGCGCTCACCCGCAACTGGCAGCTCAAGCTGGCGGCGCTCGCCCTCGCCGTGCTGCTCTGGGTGGTGGTGAGCGCCGAGCAGGTGACCACGCAGTGGATCCCCGTTCCCGTGCGCGTCGCCTCCGGCGACCCCGGCCGCGTGGTGACCGGCGGCCCGCTCCCGCAGGAGGTGGAGGTGCGCTTCGCGGGGGCGGGGCGCGAGCTGTGGGAGCTGGCGCTGGAGCGCCCGGTGCTGGTGCTCCCCGTGGAGCGGGTGCAGGAGGACAGCCAGGTGTTCGTGCTGGACCCGCGCATGGTGCGCATCCCCAACGGCCTCCGGTCGGTGACTCCGCTGGACGTGCGCCCCGCCAGCGTGCGGGTGCTGACGCAGCGCCTGGTCTCGCGCGACCTGCCGGTGCGGGTGCGCATCGCCCAGCGCTCGCGCGACCGCTACGTGGTGCTGGACACGCCCACGGTGAGGCCGGCGACCGTGCGGGTCACCGGCCCCGCCGACCGGGTGGCGCGCCTGGGGGCGGTGGTCACGGAGCCGCTGGAGATCGGCGCGGCGGACTCGGCCTTCCGGCGCGGCGTGGCCCTGGACGCGGACTCCCTGGAGGGCGTGCGTGCATCCACCCGCTCCGTGGAGGTGGCGGCGACCGTGGACCGGGTGGTGGAGCGCATCTTCCCCGCCGTCCCGGTCGCCGGGCCCGCCGGAGCGGTCGTGCTCCCGGAGCGGGTGGACGTGCGGGTGCAGGGGCCCTCCCGCCAGGTGCGCGCCCTGGACGTCGGCACCTTCTCGCTCTCCGTTTCCGCCGACTCGCTCCCGCCCGGCGGCGCCCTGCTCCCGGTTCGCCTGGGCGGCGTGCCGGCGGGGCTCACCGCCCGGGTGGTGCCGGCGACGGTGCGGGTGGCCCCGGCCGCGGCTCCCCCGGAGGCGCCCGCTGCTCCCGCCCCGGACAGCGCCCCGGCGGCGCAGCCCGTGGAGGGCGCCCCTTGAGCCGCGCCCCGCTGGTGCTGGGGATCGAGACCTCGTGCGACGAGACCTCCGCCGCGGTGCTCCGCGGCGAGACGGAGCTGCTGGGGCACGTGATCTTCTCGCAGGACGTGCACCGCCTGTACGGCGGCGTGGTGCCGGAGCTCGCCTCGCGCGTGCACCTGCGCACCGTGGACGACGTGGTGGAGGGCGCGCTCCGCGAGGCCGGCGTGTCGCTGGCCGACGTGGACGTGGTGGGGGTGACGGCGGGCCCCGGGCTGGTGGGCGCGCTGCTGGTGGGGGTGGCCTGGGCAAAGGCCGCCGCCTGGGCCGCCGGCAAGCCGGCCGTGGGCGTCCACCACATGGAGGCGCACCTGTTCGCCACGCAGCTGGAGCACCCGGACGCCGCGCCGCCCTTCGTGGGCCTGCTGGTGTCCGGCGGGCACACGCTGCTGCTGTGGGTGCCCCGCTGGGGCGAGTACCACCTCCTGGGCGCCACCCGCGACGACGCGGCCGGCGAGGCGTTCGACAAGGCCGCCAAGGTGCTGGGCCTCCCCTACCCGGGCGGCCCCTCCATCCAGAAGGCCGCCGGGGACGGCGACCCCCGCCGCCACCCGCTCCCGCGCCCGCTGCTGCACGGCGGCCAGCGCCCCGGCGAGCCGGACTACTTCGCCATGTCGTTCAGCGGCCTCAAGAACGCCCTGCGCCTGCGCGTCCGGGAGGTGGAGAAGGGGGGCGCCCTCGCCGGCGAGGTCCCCCACCTGGCCGCCGCCTTCCAGGCCGCCGCCGTGGAGGTGCTGGTCCGCAAGACGATGCGCGCCGTGGAGTCCACCGGCTGCCGCCGCGTGGTGCTGGGCGGCGGCGTCGCCAACAGCCGCGCCCTGCGCGAGGAGATGCGCCGCGCCCTGGGCCCCACGGGCGAGCTGTTCGCCCCCTCCCCGCGCCTTTCCACCGACAACGGCGCCATGATCGCCCGCGCCGCGCTCTTCCGCTGGCAGCGGGGCGAGACCGCCGGGCTGGACCTGAACGCCAGGCCGGACCTGCCGTTTCCGGGACTCGTGCGGGAGTGAACGGGAGTGCGGGAGTGCGGGAGTGCGGGAGTGCGGGAGTGCGGGAGTGCGGGAGTGCGGGAGTGCGGGAGTGCGGGAGTGCGGGAGTGCGGGAGTGCGGGAGTGAAAGGCAGTACGGAGTACGCTGAACGGCAACGGCGACCCCTCCGGACGCCAGCGCGATGCCCCGCGTGAGGGATGCGAGCGCGAAGCGGCGAGACCCGCCGGCAGTTTGGCGGGGCTCGCCTCCGTTGCAGACGGTCGTTTCGTCTGCTACGGAGCCGCAGCCCGACCCGAGCGCCAGCGAGGGGCACGCCCGAACCCGCAGTTCAAAGGCAGTTGGCATGCAAGTAGCACTCGGCAGGTAGACCCGAACTTTCCCGCTGAGGACCGACCGGCTTGCTGACGATCTTCCACGTTTCCGACCTGCACTTCGGCCCGCCCTACTACCCGGAGGTGGGCGAGGCCGTACAGCGCTTCGCCGCCGAGCTGCAGCCGGACGTGATCGTGGCCTCGGGCGACTTCACGCAGCGGGCCCGGGAGGAGCAGTTCCGCGACGCCCGCGCCTTCTTGGACGGCCTGCCGCGCGTGCCGCTCGTCGTGGTGCCGGGGAACCACGACGTGCCGCTGTACCGCGGCCTGGAGCGGGTCCTTTCGCCCTACGACCTGTACCGGAGGTACATCTCGGAGGAGCTGGACACGGTGACCGACGTGCCGGGGGCGCGCATCGTGGCGCTCAACTCCACGGCGCCGCTGCGGGCGATCACCAACGGGCGCATCCACCGCTGGCAGATCGACCTGGCGCGGAAGGCGTTCGCGGACACCCCGGCGGGGACGCACCGCATCGTGGTGGCGCACCACCACTTCGCCCCGCCGCCCGACTGGGAGGGGGGCGACGTGATGCCCAGGGCCAAGCGGGCGCTGGACGCCTTCACCGCCATGCGCGTGGACCTGATCCTGGGCGGGCACCTGCACAGGAGCTACATCGGCAACTCGCTGGACGTGTACGCCGGCGAGGACCGCGAGCACGGCATCGTCATCGCGCAGAGCGGCACCTCCACCTCGCGGCGGGGGCGGGCGCGGGAGCGCGAGAAGAACACCTTCAACGTGCTCAAGCTGGACTCGCGCGCCATCGAGGCGACGCACTACATGTACTTCGACGACGCGGGGGGCTTCGTCCCCACCAGCCGCCACACCTTCTTTCGCCGCGGGCGGCCGCCCCTCCCGGGGGAGCACGCGCCGGCCGGGGCGGACAGGGAGAGCCGGGATGCCGACGTTCGACTATCGACGTAAGCTTTCTCTCAAGGAGCAGCTCCCGGCCGTCGGCGCGGGGGTGGGGGCCGGCGTCGCCATCGGCGGGGCGGTGTTCTACCTCGCGCGGCTGATGCTGCAGCGCACCCCGCTGCGCGGCACCCCGGCGGCGCACCCCGTCCCCGGGCGCGCGGGCGAGGCGGCGCCGTTCCCCTCGGCGCCGGCGCGGCCCCCGGCGGGGCCCCGCTAGTGTCTTCCACGTCCGCCGACCGCGCGCTCCGGGCGCTCGCCTGGCTGCTGGGGGGGATGCTGGTGGTCCTCCTCGTCGGCGGAGCCGCCGTCTGGTACCTGACGCAGACGGCCGGCGGGCGCGAGCGCGTGCTCGCGCTGACGCTGGACCGGCTGGGCGGCGGGATCCGCGGCAACCTCGTGGTGGAGCGCGCGACCGGGAACCTGCTCACCGGCGCCAAGCTGTACGGTGTGTCGCTGCGCGACGAGACCGGCGAGCCCTTCGTGCTGGCCGACAGCGCCTTTTTGGACTACGACCTGCGCACGCTCGCCACCCCGCGCATCCACATCGAGCGGGCGGTGCTGTACTCCCCCGAGATCTACGTCTACCAGCTCCCCGGCGACACGCTCTGGAACTACCAGAAGCTCTTTCCCCCCGGGGAGAAGCCGGGGCCGCAGCGCTACACCCTGGTGGACCGGGCGTGGCTGATCGACGCGGACGTGCGGGTGCGGCTCCCCTGGGAGCCCGTGGACACCGCGCCCCGCGCCCGCCGCCGCGAGATCCGCGAGGCGCTGGCGGACACCTCGCCGGTGATGGTGCAGCGGGTGCGCGGCGGCTACCTGCGCACCATCAACCTGCGCGGGGTGAGCGGGGCGCTCAGCGACGTCCGCTTCGCGCCGGGCACCGAGGCGGGGTCGTACTTCGGCATCGACAGCCTGTTCGGCACCGTGCAGTTCTTCCGCACGCCGTTCCGGGTGGAGCGGCTGGAGGGCGAACTCCAGCTGGTGGAGAACCGGGTGGAGTTCCGCGCCCCGGTCCTCGACCTCCCCGATTCGCGCATCTCCACGGCCGGCGTCGTCACCCTGGGCGAGCGGCGCGGCGAGGAGCCCCGCTACGACGTCGTCTTCACCAGCGACAGCGTGGCGCTGCGCGACCTTCGCTGGCTGTACCCCCGCTTCCCCCGCGACGCCACGGGCGGGCTCAGCCTGCTGGTGGAGACCCGCGCCGACGGCACCCTCTTCCTCGCCCGGGACCTGCGCCTGCGCGCCCCGGGAACCCGCCTCACCGGCAGATTCGGGATGATCGCGGGGGACACGCTGCGCTTCGTGGACGTGAACCTGCGCGCCGACCCGCTGAGCGTCGCCACGCTGGAGGGGATGCTCCCCGACAGCCTCCCGGTGCGCGGCCTGCGCATCGGCTCGGTGGAGATCCGCGGACCCGTGCCGCGGGAGCGCAGTTGACAGGAATGTAGCTGCGGCCTACTCTTCCGGATCCTTCCTCGCAGCACCCGCGGTCTTCTCGATCCCCCACCACCTGGAGCGGAGCGTGTCTTCACCCACAGAGATCCAGCAGTCCAACGAAGCCTGGGGCTCGCGCATCGGGCTGATCCTCGCCATGGCGGGGAACGCGGTCGGCCTGGGCAACTTCCTCCGCTTCCCGGGCCAGGCGGCCGCCAACGGGGGCGGCTCGTTCATGATCCCCTACTTCATCTCCCTCCTGCTGCTGGGGATCCCGCTGATGTGGGTGGAGTGGGGCATCGGGCGCAACGGGGGCCGCTTCCGCAAGGGGCACATCCCGGGGATGTTCGCGGCCCTCTGGCGGCACCCGCTCGCCAAGTACCTGGGGGTGGTCGGGCTGGTGATCCCGCTGGTGGTGCTGAGCTACTACGTGGTCCTCATGAGCTGGACGCTCGCGTTCACCTGGTTCTCCATCACGGGCGACTACTGGGGCAACACGACGCAGGAGGCGATGTCCGGGTACCTGACCTCGTACCAGGTCATCAGCGACCCGAGCGCGCACGACCTCTGGGTCCCGTTCGTCTTCTTCTTCATCAGCCTGTTCGCCACCATCTTCGTGCTGTCGCGGGGGATCTCGCAGGGCATCGAGAAGCTGGCGAAGATCGGCATGCCGATCCTCTTCCTGTTCGCCATCATCCTCGCCATCCGCGTCTTCTTCCTCCCGCCGGGCGAGAACGGGGTGACGGCGGTGCAGGGCTTTCAGTTCATCTACCAGCCCGACCTGTCGCAGCTGAGCAACGCGCGCGTCTGGCTGGCGGCGGCGGGGCAGATCTTCTTCACCCTGTCGGTGGGGATGGGGACGCTCCAGACCTACGCCTCGTACCTGTCCACCAAGGACGACATCGCGCTCTCCGGCATCGCCACCGCGGCGACCAACGAGACGGTCGAGGTGGTGCTGGGCGGCTCCATCGCCATCCCGGCGGCCGTGGCCTTCTTCGGCGTGGCGGGCGCGATGCAGGTGGCGCAGTCCGGGTCGTTCAACCTGGGCTTCGTGAGCATGCCCATCGTCTTCCAGTCCATGCCGCTCGGGCAGGTCTTCGGGGCGATGTGGTTCGGCCTCCTGTTCTTCGCGGGGATCACCTCGTCGGTGGCGATGGGAACCCCCATCGTGGCCTTCTTCCGCGAGGAGTTCGGGTACCGGCGCGAGACCGTGGCGTGGGTGGTCGGCGCCGTGGCGCTGGTGTTCGGCCTGATGACCATCATCTGGTTCCAGCACGGCGTGCTGTGGGACTGGGACTTCTGGGCCGGTGACTTCGGCCTGGTGGTGATGGCGACGATCGAGGTCATCCTGTTCATGTGGATCTTCAAGCCGGAGAACGCCTGGCGCTCGATCCACCTGGGAGCCGACATCCGGATCCCCGGGATCTACAAGTTCATCATGACCTTCGTGACCCCGCTCTACCTCCTGGTGATCCTGACGTGGTGGGGGTACGAGCGGGCGCTGCCCACGCTGATGCTGGAGGGGGTGACGCCGGGCTCGGAGTCGTACCTGAACGTGTCCCGCCTCGTCATGCTGTCGATCGTGGTCTTCTTCCTCGTCGCGATCCGCATGGCCTGGAAGCGCAACGGCTACGACGACCGCGCGGGCTTCGCCGAGGTCGAGGACACCCCGCTCGGCACACCCTACACCCAGGAGGCGGCCCGATGAGCACGGGAGCCATGATCTTCCTGATCCTGAGCTGGACGTTCGTGCTGGGGCTGACCACCTGGTCGTTCTCGCGCATCCTCAGCGGCAAGAAGCACTTCGACCCGGACGGGATCGGGCCGGCCTCGCCGCCGGTGCCCGGCGCCGCCGAGGACAGGACGCCGCGGCGCTGACGCCGCGGCAGGGAAGTACCCAGCGGCGCCCCCGTCCGGATCTCCGGGCGGGGGCGCCGCGTCTTGCCTCCCGGCGATTGCGCGGCGCGCCGGGAAGCGGTAGCATGCGGCTTCCTGCTTGCAGGACGCCGTGGCAGCACGACGTGCTTCGCAACCCGACCCGAAGACCATGACCGCCCACGACCTGCTCGCCGTTCCCCCCGCGCGCGCCGCGACCCTCGCGCCCGTGCTGGAGCGCCTCCTGTCCGCGCGCAGCGTGGTGCTGGTCACGCACGTGCACGCAGACGGCGACGGCAGCGGCTCGGAGGCGGCGGTCGCGGCGTGGCTGGAGGGGCGGGGGATCCGCGCGGCGATCGTGAACCCCACCCCCTTCCCGGACACCTTCCGCTTCCTGCTGCACCGCCCGGACGTGGTCGCGGACCTGGGCACCCCGGCCGCGGACGCCGCGCTCGCGGCGGCGGACCTGTTCGTGGTGCTGGACACCAGCGAGCCGCAGCGGGTGGGGCGGCTGGCGCCGGTCCTGCCGCGCGAGCGGACGCTGGTGGTGGACCACCACCCCGCGGGGCGCGAGGTGGTGGGGGAGGTGGCGGTGCAGGACGCCTCGGCCTCCGCCACGGGCGAGCTGGTGTACGACCTGGTGACGCTGACCGGCGACGAGGTCACGCCGCAGGTGGCGCTGGGGGCGTACGTGGCGCTGGTGAGCGACACCGGCTCGTTCCGCTACGGCAACACCACGCCGCGGGTGCACGCCATCGCCGCGGAGCTGATGGGGCGGGGGATCGACCCGGAGATGGTGTACCGGCGCCTGTTCGCCACCGCGCCGCGCCGCCGGCTGGACCTGCTGCGCGCGGCGCTGGACGAGCTGCACGTGGACCCCGCCGCGGCGCTCGCCTGGATGGTGGTGGACGGCGGGGTCGCCGCGCGCCTGGGCGCCACCTCCGAGGACTTCGACGGGCTGATCGAGCACGTCCGCTCCATCGAGGGGACCGAGGTGGCGCTCCTCTTCCGCGGCACCCCCGAGGGCGAGACCAAGATCTCCTTCCGCTCCAACGGCGAGACGGACGTCAACCGGATCGCGCGGCAGTTCGGCGGGGGCGGGCACGTCAAGGCGTCGGGCGCGCTGGTGCCGGGCGCGCCGCGCGAGGTGGCCGCGCGCGTGGTGGAGGCGGTGCGGGAGGCGCTGGCGCCATGAAGGACCGCCCGAACCACCGGCGGTACATCGAGGTGCTGCGGAGCATGACGCCCGAGCAGCGGCTCCGGAAGGCGTTCGAGCTTTCGGATTTCTCGCGGGCCCTCTTCGTGGAGGGGCTCCGCAAGCGGCACCCTGACCTCGGTGCGGAGGAGTTCGCGACTCTGCTGCGCTCGCGGCTGGACAAACGTCACAACAGGAACTACTGAGATCCGGTAGCAACCTCCGTTCACCGGCTCCACGTTGTGGATCGAGGGGCGCATCCCGCGGCGGGATGCGCCCCTCTCTACGTCACGAATCCCGGCCGTCGCCGTCGCCACCCTCCGCGGGCGGCGGCGGCTCGACGGTGGTGGTGGCCGGGGGCGGGCAGGTGAACGGCGTCCGCGTGCGCGCGCAGGGAAGCGCGGGGTCCGGCTCCCCGCCGATCACCTCGGGGCAGGCGCCGGTGCCCGGGCGGATGCGGATCTCGGTGCCGTCGAACCTGCGGAAGCGGAACTCGTAGGGCTCGTTGTACGTGTTGCGCTGCTCGCACAGCAGGCGGATGGCCACCTCCTCGCCCAGCAGGATCGACTGCTGGTGGTCGCTGCGCCAGTGCACGCCCGCGAACAGGCGCCCGATGCCGATGTTGTCCACCAGCTTGTTGATCTCCCCCTCCACGGTCAGGAACGGGTCGCCGCCCGGGTCGAAGGCGGTCAGCGCCAGCCCGTCGTCCGTGGGCACCACCGGGTTCAGGATGTACTGCACCTCGCCCGGGAAGAACGCCTTGAGGATGGTGCCCATCGCCCCCGCGGCGGTGGAGTGCCCGGACCCGTACGAGGGGTGCGTGGGCGAGCCCTCGGCGTACGCCTGGGGGAGCAGGTAGCTGGGCGCCTCCGGCGGGCGGCGGCGGTTCTGGTTCTGGATGGCGCTGTGCTGGAAGATGCGCTGCAGGACGTCCGACTGCAGCTGGGCGTAGTTGAAGGCGTGGAAGGGGTAGGGGATCCCCGCCACCAGGTTGCGGTCGATGCGGCCGCCGAACTCCTCCGGGCGCAGCCTGCGGTGCACGCTCCACTTCTGGTACCACACCGCGCGCAGCGCCAGCCCCATCACCTCCAGCAGCAGCTGGAACAGGTGCGGCTGCCCGAAGGTGGCGAAGCCGATCTGCGTGGCGGACTTGCCCGGGAACTGCTCCACCGGGTCCGCCGAGGGGTTGATGTACGGCAGGCAGCGGGCGAACTCCACCCCCATCCCCGGCCGCGCCTCGCAGCGGCGCAGCGGCTCGCGCCCCTGCGACAGGATCATCGCCGCCTGCACGAAGGCGTTGAAGGTGAGGTCCACGTGTACGTACTGCGCCAGGTCGCGGCCGTTGCGGATGAACCGCGGCGTGTCGTCGCAGAACGACTGGTCCCGGTCGCAGCCGTTCTGCACCGCCAGCCACTCGCGGAACCCGGTCATGTAGTCGATCCCCGGCTGCAGCGTGCGGATGCGGGCGGGGATGAAGGTGGCGCCGAACGGCGCGTCCATGTACAGGAACTGCGAGACGTACGGCCCCGTCTGGCTCCCCGGCGTGACCCCGCGGAAGAGCACGGGCGCCGCGGTGGGGGCCATCTGGCACTGGTACAGGTCCAGGTCGCCCGCCGCGGCCGCGATCAGCGGGTCCGAGCCGTAGCGCGTGAAGGGGACGTCCCGCGCCAGCGCCATCCAGTAGGTCTCCGCGATCTCGGCGATCTCCTCCGCGCTGGAGAACGCCGGCGCCGGCGGCAGGCACAGCGAGTGGCTGTCCGCGCCCCGGAGCTGGAAGGCGAACGCCGCCTGCGGGTTCTCCTGCGCCCGCCTGCGGACGCGGCACTCCAGCAGCTGCTGCGGCGTGGGATCGGGCGGGAGGCAGGTGGGGCAGCAGCCGGCGTCCAGGTTCTCGAACCACGAGGGCTCCCCCACCGCCAGCGCCTGCAGCAGCTCGCAGTACGCGCTCCCCACCACCTCGCCCGTGTCCGGGTCGTGCGGCAGCCCCTTGGTGTAGCTGGCCGGGAAGCGGTGGACGAACCCCGGGTTCGCCTGGAAGCTGATCTCGTCGCAGTTGCAGGGATGGCTGCGCGGCCGGTACGACTCCGCGGCGGCCGCCTCGCGGAGCTGGCGCGCCAGCTCCGCGCGCTCCACGGGGCTGCACGGGCCCAGCTCGCACCCCACCGGGCAGTCCTGGTCGGGAATGGTGGGCGGGTCGGTGGTGCAGGAGCTGAGCTGGCAGGGTGCTTCGCGCTCGGGAAGGGGGCATGGGTCCGGCATGGCGGGCCTCCGCGTGGAGAGAGGGGATCGTGCTGGCGGGTGGGCCGCTCCCGGGGAGCGGCCGCGCTCGTCGGCGGGGCACGGCGCCGCAACGCATCAACCGCTCCCCGTGCCGCGCCCGTCCTCCTCCCTCCCGAAAACCGTTGCAAACCCTGTGTATACATGCGTTTGCGGCCGCTCTCCGGGTGTCGGCCTGGCCCATTTGCGTCCCAACTGGGGCGGACGGCATGTCTCATTGTTTCGCGAGTGGACGGACGACGAAGAGGGCGCCCCGGTCCGTCCCGGAGCGCCCTCTCTTTCGCCGTCGCAGGATCCCCGCGGAGCCCGCTACCCCTCGCCCTCCAGGTAGGTGTACCCGGCCAGCCCCGCGATGTAGTCCGCGATGAAGGCGTTGGCCTCCGCGCGGCTGATGCCGCGGGCCTTCTGCACCTTGCGGCGGAAGGTGGCGACCAGGTCCTGCGAGTTGAACTGCACGTAGTTCAGCACCTCGGTCACCGTGTCGCCGTGCACCAGGTCGCCGATCTCGTACCCCCCGTCGGTGAGCCGCACGTGCACCGCGTTGGTGTCGCCGAACAGGTTGTGCAGGTCGCCCAGGATCTCCTGGTACGCGCCGGTCAAGAAGATCCCCAGCACGTACGGCTCCTCGTGCCGGAAGGTGTGCAGCTCCAGGCTGGGCTTGGCCTTCCGCCACCCCACGAAGCGGTCGATCTTGCCGTCCGAGTCGCAGGTCATGTCCTGCAGCGTCCCGCGCCGGGTGGGCTCCTCGTCCAGCCGGTGCACCGGCATGATGGGGAAGAGCTGGTCGATGGCCCACGAGTCCGGGAGCGACTGGAAGAGCGAGAAGTTGCAGAAGTAGCGGTCCACCAGGATGGCGCTCAGCTCCGGGAGGATGTCCTCGTACTCCTCCGGGTCGTCCGCCGCCAGCCGCGCCACCCGGTTCATGATGGCCAGGTACAGGCGCTCCCCGTGGGCGCGGTCGCGCAGCGTGAGCGTGCCGCTGTTGAAGTGCGTCTGCATCTGCTCCTTCGCGAAGGTGGCGTCGTGGTACACCTCGCGCAGGTTCCGCTCGTCCAGCTCCTTGTACGTCGCCGACAGCTCGTGCACCAGCAGGTGCGACTCCTCCGGCACCTCCTCCGGCGTCTCGGCGATCTGCGTCTCCAGGTCGATCACGTTGATCAGGAGCAGGGCGTGGTGCGCCGTCAGCGCCCGCCCCGACTCCGAGATCACGTGCGGCATGGGGACCTCGGCCTCGCGGCACGCCTCCGCCAGCGAGTAGATGATGTCGTTGGCGTACTCCTGGATGGAGTAGTTGACGCTGGCGTGCGTGGTGGAGCGCGACCCGTCGTAGTCCACCCCCAGCCCGCCGCCCACGTCCACGTATTCCACCTCCACCCCCAGCTGCCGCAGCTCCACGTAGAAGCGCGACACCTCCGTCATCCCCAGCTTGACGTTGCGGATGTCCGGGATCTGCGAGCCCAGGTGGAAGTGGAGCATCCGCAGGATCCCCAGCTTCCCCGCCGCCTCCAGCTTGTCCAGCACCCGCACCAGCTGCGAGGAGTTGAGCCCGAACTTGCTCTTCTCCCCCGCCGACTCCGACCACTTGCCGGCCCCGGCCGTGGAGAGCTTGACCCGCACCCCCGCGGTGGGCTCCACCTCCATCTCGCGGGCCACCTTGAGGAGGATGTCCACCTCGCTGATCTTTTCCAGGACGAGGAGCACCTTGTGCCCCAGCTTCTGGCCCATCAGCGCCAGCCGCACGTACTCCTCGTCCTTGTAGCCGTTGCACACGATCAGGTGGTCCGTGCGCTCCGCGAGCGCCAGCACCGCCATCAGCTCCGGCTTGCTTCCCACCTCCAGCCCCACCCCGTGCGGCTCCCCGAAGGCCACGATCTCCTCCACCACGTGGCGCTGCTGGTTCACCTTGATGGGGTACACCGTGGTGTAGCCGCCCCGGTACTCGAACTCGCGGATCGCCGTGCGGAAGCGCTCCGAGAGCGTCTCGATGCGCGTGCGCAGGATGTCCGAGAAGCGCAGCAGCACGGGGAGCCCCACCCCCTGCTGCTCCAGGTCGGTGGCGAGCTCGAACAGGTCCAGCCCGCGCTCCGGGTCCTTGGTGGGGTGCACCGTGACGTGCCCCCTGGGGTTGATGCCGAAGTAGCCGATCCCCCACCCGTCCACGTTGTACAGCTCGCGGGAGTCCTCGGTCGTCCAGTTCGTGCTTATGGCGTCCTCCATCGTGCGCTCTGAGAGTCTCGCGTCGGTCTGAGCGGCGACAAACTTACCAGAATCTCCCCCCCGCGAAAGTGGCGGACGGGGAACGGCTTGATTCGAGCGGAGGGGCGGTGATAGCTTCCGCCCGCCCGTCCACCCTCACCGCGCCGCAACGGTCTCCCATGTTCCAGTACCGCCGCCCGGACTTCGCGCTCCCCCGCTTCGCCGCCGCACCCGACGCCCGCTGGGAGCCCGCCCCCGCCGACGGGGTGCTCCCCGAGGGGTTCTTCTCCACCACCAACCTCCCCACCTACGTGCGCATCGGGGGGGAGTGGAGGCTGCCGCGCGAGCCGCGCATGGACGCCGCCCTGGTGATGGACCCGGACGGCGTGCCGCGGGTGCTGGAGGGGCGCTACGTGCGCGGCGGGCAGCCGGTGGCCATGGGCCTCGCCGAGGACGGCTCCGAGGGGATCTTCGTCCACACCGCCGGCCTCACCGGCGACCCCGACCAGGGCCCCGAGGGCGAGTTCAAGTTCATGTCCTCCGAGGTGTCGCGCGAAAAGCCCACCGACTACCAGTCCATGGCCCGCGTGCTGGTGGAGGAGAAGGCGCGCGGCGGCCACGTGATCTGGGTGGTGGGCCCGGCGGTGCTCCACTCCCGCGGCCGCGACACCCTGGCCTGGTTCGTCCGCAGCGGCTACGTGGGCGTGCTCTTCGGCGGCAACGCGGTGGCCGTCCACGACATCGAGTCCGCCACCATGGGCACCACGCTGGGCATGAACGGCCGCGGCATCCCCGTGGAGGGCGGCCACGCCTTCCACATGCGGGCGATCAACCGCGTACGCAAGGCGGGTTCCATCCCCGCCGCGGTGGAGCAGGGGATCATCGAGCACGGGGTCATGCACGCCTGCGTCACCAGCGGGGTGCCGTTCATCCTCGCCGGCTCCATCCGCGACGACGGCCCGCTCCCCGACACCATCACCGACGCGGTCCGCTGCCAGGAGGCGATGAAGGAGCACACCCGGCGCTGCACCGCGGTCATCATGATCGCCACGGCGCTGCACTCCATCGCCACCGGCAACATGCTCCCCTCGTACGTGTGGCGCGAGGACACGGGCGAGATCCGGCCGCTCTCCACCATCTGCGTGGACTCGTCCGAGTTCGTGGTCTCCAAGCTCAAGGACCGCGGCACCCACCAGGCGTTCGGGGTCATCACCAACGCCCAGGATTTTCTCCACGTGCTGCGGCATTACGTGGAGATCGAGGCGGCCGCGTTCGAGGCCGAGCAGGCGGCTCAGGCGGCGGCGGTTTGATGGGTTCTTTCCGCTTCGGCGGGGCCGCTCCGGAGCCGGACGATACTGCCGTCCCTCTCCTGCGCGGGTCGCGGAGCCAGCGGAAACCGCCCCGCTGTCTCCGCTCCGGCTCCGGGAGCCCCGCCAAACTGCCGGCGGGTCTCCCTCCGCAGAAGGTTTGGGGGGTACTGCGGAACTTCAACGGCGGGCCCCCTCCCCCCGGCCCCCTCCCCCGCAAGCGGGAGAGGGGGAGCACTGCACCCGCTGTCGTAGTTG
>JBFMFL010000094.1:0-22086 GCA_040752145.1 Gemmatimonadota bacterium | reverse complement strand
TCCCGCACCCCCTCTTCTGCCGGCCGGTTTCTTCGCCCGGCTCGCTCTTCTGCCCCCATGTGGAGACGGTCGGCGCCCCGCCGACTCCGAACCCGGCTCAATCGAGCGACTTCTTCAACAGCCTTCTGGGCGACGTGACGGGCTGCCGTTTCCTGGCGGCCGGAATCGCCCCGGCGTGTCCGTCCAATCCGACAGGGCCTACGCATGCCCTTCCCCCGAGGAGGGATCGATGAAAAGCGAACCGCTGGACCCGGGAGGGCGCGTGGACCCCGAAGTCCTCGCCGCCCTGCTGGAGGGCACGCTCCCGGCGCACGAGCGCGACGAGGTCCTGGCGCGCCTGGCGCGCTCGCCCGACGACTACGAGGCGTTCGTGGAGGCGGCGAGCGTGCTGCGGGACCTGGAGGAGGAGAGCGGGGCGGCACCCGTGCCCCCGTCCCCGCCGCCCCCGGCTCCCGGCACGCCGCCGCCGGTGCGGGAGATCCGCCCGGCCCGGCGCCGGCTCCCCGGCCCGAAGCTGTGGCTGCCCCTGGCGGCGGTCCTGGCGGGCGTGATGGTGGTGCCGGGGCTCCTGGAGGACCCCGCATCGGCGGCGCCGCTGGAGCTTCTCGACGGCAGGACGCTGGTCGCGACGCCCGGCGATGGAAGCCTCGCGTCCCTGGGGCAGGAGTGGAACCAGCCGGGATGGTCGGTGAAGCGCGGGGGCGGCCGGTCGCTCCCGGAGCAGCACCGGGATTTCCGCATCGGCGTGCGCCTTGCCGAGCTGGACGTGGCTCTCGAGGCCGGAGACGCGCAGGCAGTGCGGCGTGTCGAGCCGGAGCTGATCTCGCTGCTTTCCCAGGTCGAGGCTTCGGGGCTGGTGCTGGACGAATACAGGCAGATCAGCGAACGCGCGTCCCGGCAGGACCCCGACGGTGGGGAGGAGGAGCGTGCGCGTGCGGTCGCGAACCTGGCTGCGTTCCTGCAGGAATCCCCCTGGTTCGGTCTCGGGATCTGGCTGGAACAGGCACGGCTCGCGGCCCTCGCGAACCAGCCTCGGTTCTTCACCGCGTCCGCCTCCGACGCCCTGGAGAAGCTCACGAGCCGGGTGGCCGAGCAGCAGGGCAAGGACGCTCCCATCGTCCAGCGGCTTCGGTCTTTGCGCGGCCTGGTCGACGCGGTGCCGCGGAACGGGCTCGGGCCGGTTCGCTCGGCATTGCCGGGCATCATTCGGGAGAGCGGCGGCTAGCTCCAGACCGTCGTGGTCCGGACCCGCTCCCAAGGACCCGTCAACGTACCCGCGGCGGACTGGCTGCCGCTCCCAGCCATCGTCCGGGGAGGCATGGCCCCTGCCTGCCTCCGTCCTCTCCGGCTCTGCGCCTTCCACGCCACCCGCGTGGTGGTCGCGTCCCCCGTAACACTGCCGCGGGCGCTCCCTGCCCGACCGTCTCCGTCGCCCGGCTCCAGGTACGTGAAGTTCTCCGGCGCCCGCCCGGCTCCCCTCGGCCGCCTCAGGACACGGCAGCGGGCCGAGCCGGGCGACGCGTGTCCCGTATTCCTCCCGCCCCCGCACCGGGGGCCACGAGCCCTGCCATGTCTCGGGAAATCCTCCCACGCTTCTTCGCTCTTGCGCTCTGCCTTCTCGCTGGGGGCCTTGCCGCCTGCGGCGCCCAGGCCCCGCCGGAGAATCGCATGCTCGCCGACCTGGCACGCTGGGCCGGCACCGCACCGCCCACCGGGGTGCGCGTGTCCGCCGTCCGGAAATACCGGCCCTGCGTACCCTCGCCGGCCGGAAAGGGCTGGACGCTCGCCGTGTCCTGCGGCGAGCAGCCACCCGGCTCGACCCCGAGCGAGATGGTGCGGCTCGCGGGCCGCGCACGGGCCGCCGTCCGGGCGGGCACCGACCCCGGTGCCCTGCACGCGCTCGCCCTGATGGACATGCTCTGGGCGGACAGCGCGGGAATCTCAGTGGAGCGGGCCATCCATAACCTGCAGGCCGTGGCGCAGCTGTCCGAACGACCGGCCCCCGTGCTCGGGGACCTGGCGGCCGCCTACCTCATGCGGGCGGAGCGGACACAGACCCCACGCGACCTGCTGCTCGCCGCCGAGGCGGCTGCCCGGGCGGTGGAACAGGACTCAAGCAATCAGACGGCATTGTTCAACCTCGCTGTCGCACTCGAGACGTTCGGCCTTGCACACGAGGCGGCAAACGCGTGGCGCGCGTACATCCGCGCGGATTCCACCTCCGGCTGGGCGGCCCACGCGCGGAAGCGCTTGCGGCAGCACGGTGCTCCCGGAACGGCATCCGCCGGAGCCCCGCTTCTTCGACTCGCAGTCGTGGACCCGCAGCAGGCGCGCTCGACAGGATGGGACAGGCTGCTCGGCGAGTGGGGCGCCGCCGTGCTGGAGAACGACCCGGCCAGGGCGCGGCACGCACTCGACCGGGCGGGGGAGCTGGGCGCCGCCCTGGAGCGTGCAGGTCGGGATGCGACGCTGGCGAGAGCCGTCGACTCGATCCGGGCGGCCAGCCGGGACGCTTCGCAGGCACGGACGCTGGCAGCGGCCCACCACCTGTACGCCAGGGCACGCAGGTACTTCGAGAGCGGTGACTATCGGGCAGCGGAGCCGCTGTTCGCGAAAGCCGGAGCCCTGGCCACGTCGTCTCCCGCGCTCCGCGAGTGGGCGCACCTCTTCGAGGGGACCACCCAGGTGCTCGACGGCCGGGCCATGCGCGGCGAGCCGCTGCTGCGGGCCGTGGCGGCACGCTCGGACACGGTCCGCGAACCGGCCCTGGCGGGTCGCGCCCGCTGGGTCCTGGCGACCGCCTACCTCCGCGGCGACCGGTACCAGGACGCCTCGGCCAGCGCATCCGAAGCGGCGCAGCTGTTGACCCGTGCCGGCGAGCGTGAGAACACGGGTGGAGCCCTGGGGGTCGCGTCCGAGGCCCGGTTCGCGATGGGCGACCTGGAGGGAGGATACGCGTCCGCTCACCATGCACTTGCAATGCTCCGCACGTACCCGGCATCCGGCCGGTCGCACGTGCTGCTCTTCGCGCTCGGCCGGGCGGTTGCCGCGGACGGGTCGCCGCGCGCCGCGGTCCACGTGCAGAGCGAGGGCCTTGCCGTGGCCGAACGGACCGGCAACACCATCCACGTCGCGGAGGCCCGGCTGGCTCGAGCCCGTCTTTTCGCAGCCGCCGGGAGACCGGTGCGCGCCGCGGCGGACGCGGCCGCCGGGCGGGAGCTGGTGATGCGCATGCGCGCGGCGGGGGCGCGGGCATGGTTCATGGCCGACCTGCGCATGACCGAAGCCGCCCTGGCATCGCGCGCGGACCCGGCTGCCGCCGCGAACCTGGATTCGGTTCTCGGCTTCTTCGGGCCGCGTGACAACCCCCTCAGGGTGTTCCCCGCACTGCTGGCGCGTGCGGAGACGCGACTCGCGCTGGGCGACAGCAATGCCGCGAGAGCCGACCTGCAGCGGGCCGTGGCCATGCTCGAAGACCGCCGCGGGGCCATCACGGAAGAGCACCTGCGTGCGTCCCTGACCGAGCAGGCGCGGGGCGTCTTCGACAAGCTAGTCATGCTCCACGTCGCCGCGGGGCGGACCACCGACGCCCTGATCGACATGGACCGGGCGCGCGCATCGCTCACCCGGCACGGGCCACGGGAATCCGCAGCGGAGCGGGCGCGGTTCGCCGCCCCCTCCGGCGAGATCCTGGTGGAGTACGCCCTGGTCGGAGACACGCTCCTGGCGTGGGTGGTCTCCGGGAGCCGCGTGCGCTTCGCCCGGACGACCGTCGATGCGAAGCACTTCGCGCGAACGGTGGGCGAAGTCCGCTCCTCCCTCGAGAACCAGGCAGAGGAGGGCGCCACCCGCCGCGAGCTGGCGCGTCTCTACGACTGGCTGGTCCGGCCGGTGGAGGCGTGGCTCGGCGAGGGAGGCGTCCCGCTGGTCGTCGTGGCCGACGGAGACGTCGCGGCGGCGCCCTTCCCTGCGCTGTTCGACACCCACCGGCGCCGATACCTGGTGGAGAAGCACGTCCTGCGCTTCGCCACGAGCGCGCGCGAGGCGGCGAGGCGGGCCCGCCACGGGGCCGGAGCCGGCAACGTCCTGCTGGTGGCGGACCCGGCGTTCGATCCCGCCGAGCATCCCGGGCTGGAGCGCCTGAGCGGGGCCGCCGCCGAGGTTCGGGCCATCATGGCGAACTACCCGCAATCCGTCGTTCTGGACGAGGAGGAGGCAAGCGCCTCGGCGCTCCTGGCGGCGGTCCCCCGCGCCAGCGTGATCCACTACGCCGGGCATGCCATCTTCGACGACGGGCACCCGGAACGCTCCTCCCTGGTCCTGGCCTCCACACCCGTGGAGGGCAGGCCGGCAGACCTCACCGCGGCGGAGCTGGCCGGGCTCGACCTCCGCCACGTGCGGCTCGTCGTCCTGTCCGCGTGCCAGACGGTCCGTTCCGGCGGCGGAAGAGCGCAGGGTTTCGCCGGTCTCGCGGGAGCGATCCTGGCGGCGGGGGCGGGCGGCGTCGTGGGGAGCTCGTGGCTGGTGAACGACCAGCTGACGCTGGCCCTCATGCCCGAGTTCCACCGCGCCTACCGGGCTGGGGAAGGGGGACCCGAGGCACTCCGCACGGCCCAGCTCGCCCTGCTGCACTCGGAGCGTCCGGAGCTGCGCTCGCCGGCCGCGTGGGCCGGCTTCAGGTACGTAGGTCGTTGATTCACCACCTTCAGGGAGGCCACCATGAAGTTCGAGCTCAGGATCACCTTCAGCGGGCTGTGCCTCTGGGTTCCCGAGGCCACCAGGATGCACGTCCTGATGCCGAAGACGGACCAGCACGAGGGCCACGGCGGCCACGCCGGCCACGTCGAGAAGCACGTCACGGTCCTGGAGGTCGGGCTCCCCCACGTAAAGAAGCTGCCCGCCGGCTTCGCCCGCTTCGACCTCCACGAGCAGTACCTGGACCTCTCGGACCTGACCGGCCGCTTCGAGCCGCGGCTTTCGCCGGAGGTCGTGAACATCTCGGAGATCGTGCCCGGCGCCAGGGTGAAGCTGGACCAGGCCGACGAGCTGGTGGAGTCCAGGGCCATCCTCGGCGCGGGGCGCGAGAGGGACCGGAAGGGCTTCGCCAGGTGGAAGTTCCCGAACAGGGAAGGCGAGTACTACATCGCGCACTGGGTGCAGTGGGCGGCGGACGTAGAGGTCGAAGGCGACGTGTACGTGCTCAGGGCCGGCATGCTGGGCAGACCTTCCGAGCCGATCGCCGATCTCACGCCGGATGCACGGGGGGTCGATCTGCTCGTGCGGCACATTCCCGAGTCGGAGCTGGACACGCTGTTCCCGGCCCCGTTTCCGGGCGACAGGTTCAGGATGGAGCACTTCGCCGCGTACTTTCCGCTCTTCGACGATCCGACACTGGACGCCATCCCCGAGTTGGTGCAGGACGGCTGGCCCGCGGAACTCGGCAGGGGGCGGGGCGAGCGGGGCGACTCGTACTCGTGCGGAGGGGGGCGCGGAATCCCGAGGTGAGCCGGGCTCCGGATCGGCACCTCACATATCTGTCCCAGGGAGGGGAACATGGCTCGAGGCATCTCTATCCACATCGGACTCAACGAGGTCGATCCGGCCCACTACTGGACCCCTAGGTGTCTGCGCGCGTGCGAGAAAGACGCGGGAGACATGGCGGAGATCGCCAGGCTCGCCGACTTCGAAGAACGCACGGTGCTGCTGAGTTCAGACGCGAAGTCGGCCGCGGTCCGGGATGCCCTGCTCTCAGCCGCCGGGAAGCTCGAGAGCGGCGACATCCTGCTCGTGACCTATGCCGGTCATGGCAGCTTCGTCACCGACGAGGACAGGCAGGAGGTCGACCGGAAGGACGAGATCTGGTGCCTGTTCGACCGCAAGATGCTCGACGACGAACTCTACGGGTTCTGGCAGGAGTTCGACGAAGGCGTGCGCATCCTGCTCATCTCGGACAGCTGCCACAGCGGCACGATGGCAAAGCGCAGCGCGCGCGCACGGGTCCGTTCGAGCAGTGGTGAACAGTTCGCCGTCCGGTCCATTCCGAGACCTGACGCGCTCGCCATATACGAGCAGCACCAGGATCTCTACCGCGGCATCCGGGAGCGGTCGCGGGACAGCCGCCAGAGAGAGGTGAGGGCGAGCGTGCTCCAGCTGTCCGCCTGTTTGGACTGGGAACTCGCCATCGAGGGAGAGTGCAACGGCGTCTTCACCGGGGCGCTGCGCCGGGTCTGGGACGAGGGGAGGTTCCCCGGCCGCGACTACCTGGACTTTCACGCCGCGATCAAGAAGGCGGTCCGTGAAGCCGGCGCGGGCCAGCACCCGTGGCGGTACACGGTGGGCAGGCTGAACCCCGCATTCGAGCAGCAGCGGCCGTTCACGATCTGAGAGCGGGATGAATTTCGAGTTCTGCCGCCCCGGCGCCACCCTGGCGCCGGGGCGGTTTCCGCATTGGACCACGAGGGTGCAAAATCCCGGGCGACCGGCTACATTGCCCGGGCACGGCCCCGGCCACCTTCACCGTTCTACGTGGAATGAGCATCTCGACAGGCACCGAAGCGTCCGCCGCCGTCACGGTGGACGAGCTCTGCAGCCACCTGGAGCGCACCCGCAGGGGCGACACCGCCCTGCTGTGCGCCTTTGCCCGGATCTTCTTCGCCAAGGTCCCCCGCGCCCTGGTCCAGGAGCGCACCCCCGCCGAGCTGGCGGCGCTCACCGAGGGCGCCTTCCGCTTCGTGCAGCGCGCCCGCCCGGACGAGGTCAACGTGGAGGTGCTGGACCCCGAGCAGGAGGGGTGGAGCGCCCCCGTGACCGTGATCCGCGCGCAGGTGGTGGACCGCCCCTTCATCGTGGACACCATCCGCGAGTACCTGACCTCGCAGGAGATCGCCATCCACCACTTCGTCTACCCGGTGCTGGGGATCCAGCGCGGCGCCGACGGAGACGTGGACGGGGTGGGCCACGCCGACGAGGTGAGCACGGCCGAGGCGCTGGTGCACTGCGAGGTGGAGCGCCTCCCCGCCGGGCGGCACGAAGCGCTGCGCGCCGAGATCGAGCGGCGGCTGACCGACGTGGTGGTGGCCACCGCCGACTTCGACGAGATGCTGGAGGCGGTGGACCGGGTGGCCGAGGCGGTGGAGGGGTACGCCGCCGGCCTCCCCGACCACGCCGCCGACCTCCGGGAGGCGCGGCAGTTCCTGTGCTGGCTCAAGGACGGCAACTTCGTCTTCCTGGGGTACCGCGGCTACGACATCGTGGGCGAGGACGGCGGGCGCGCCGTGCAGGTGGAGGGCGGCTCCGGGCTGGGGATCCTGCGCGACGAGCGCCCCTCCCGCTACTCCACCCCCGTGCCGCTGGAGGAGCTCCCCGAGGACCTGCGCCGCCGGGTGGTGGCCGGGCCCGTGCTCATCATCAACAAGGCCGAGTCCGAGTCCACCGTGCACCGCCGCGCGCGCATGGACTACATCGGCGTCAAGAAGCTGGACGCCGCCGGCCGGGTGGTGGGCGAGCACCGCTTCCTGGGACTGTTCACCTCCAAGGCGTACGCCGAGCACGCCGAGTCCATCCCCATCCTCCGGCAGAAGCTGGCGCAGGTCCTCGCGGGGTCGGGCACCCGCCCCGGGACGCACGACTACAAGGAGCTGATCACCATCTTCAACTCGATGCCCAAGGAAGAGCTCTTCCAGGCATCGGTGCCGGAGCTGGAGGAGGAGGTGCAGACCATCCTGGCCCTGCACTTCTCCGACGAGGTGCGGGTGATCGTGCGCCCCGACCACCTGCGCGAGGGCGCCAGCGTCATGGTGATCCTCCCGCGCGGCAGGTACAGCGGCGAGGTGCGCCGCACCATCCAGGACGCCATCACCCGGCGGCTGGGCGGCACGGTGGTGCACTACTACCTGGCGATGAGCGCGGGCGACCAGGCCCGCATGCACTTCTACGTGTCCGCGCCGTCCGGCGGCACCGACGCGATCGACCCGCGGGAGCTGGAGCTCGAGGTGGCGCAGCTCGTCCGCACCTGGGACGACCGGCTGCGCGAGGCGCTGGGCGACAGCGACGAGGGCGCCGAGCTGGCGCGGCTGTACGGGCCCGGGTTCAGCCAGGAGTACCGCGCGGCCAACACCCCGGCGGCGGCGGCGCACGACGTCCTGCAGATGGAGAAGATGCGGCGCGAGGAGCGGCAGGCGGGGGTCGCCCTGCGCAACGCCCCCGAGGAGCGCGCCGGCGTGGGCCCGGCCACCGTGCTCAAGCTGTACCTGCGGGAAAAGCGGCTGGTGCTCTCCGACTTCATGCCCATCCTGGAGGACGCCGGGGTCCGGGTCATCGAGATCGACACCTTCGGGGTGGGCGGCGACGGGCTGCCCCGCTCCATGGTCTACTCGTTCCTGGTGCAGGGCCGCGACGGCGCCCCCCTCCCCCAGGAGCGCTTCCGCGTCCTGGCCGAGCTGCTGCTGGCGGTGTGGTCCGGCGACGCCGCCGAGGACCCCTTCAACGCCCTGGTGCTGGGGGCGGGGCTGCGCTGGCGCGAGGTGGACGTGCTGCGCACCTACGCCAACTACGCCACGCAGATCGGCGCCGTCCCCACCCGCACCGCGTCGTCGCGGGCGCTCGCCAACCACCCCGAGGTGGCCGGCCTGATCTTCCGCTACTTCGCCGCGCGCTTCGACCCGGCGGCCACGGCCACGGCGGAGCGGCAGGAGGAGATGCGGGCGGAGCTGACGCGCGCGCTGGAGTCGGTGTCCTCGCTGGCCGACGACCGGGCGCTGCGGCGCCTGGCCGGGCTGGTGGCCGGCACTGTGCGCACCAACTACTACCGCGGCGGCGGCGCCGACCCCACCCGCCGCAGCGGCGGGGTGCCGTACGTGTCCGTCAAGGTGCGCTCGGCGGACGTGGAGGAGCTCAAGAAGTCGCGCCTGCTGTACGAGGTGTACGTGCGCTCCTCGCGCATGGAGGGGATCCACCTCCGCGGCGCCCCGGTGTCGCGCGGCGGGATCCGCTGGTCGGACCGGCCGGACGACTTCCGCACCGAGGTCCTGGGGCTGGTGACCACGCAGGTGGTCAAGAACGCCGTCATCGTCCCCTCGGGCTCCAAGGGCGGCTTCATCACCAAGCGCGTCTTCGCCGACCGCGACCAGATGGGGCAGGAGGCGGCCGACCAGTACCGCACCCTGATGCGCGGGCTGCTGGACCTGACCGACAACTTCGTGGAGGGGCGGGTGGTGTGCCCGTCCGACGTGGTGCGCTACGACGGCGACGACCCGTACCTGGTGGTGGCCGCCGACAAGGGCACGGCGCACCTCTCCGACGTGGCCAACGCGGTGGCGGCGGAGTACGGCTTCTGGCTGGGCGACGCCTTCGCCTCGGGCGGGAGCCAGGGCTACGACCACAAGGAGGAGGGGATCACCGCCCGGGGCGCCTGGGAGTGCGTCAAGCGGCACTTCCGCGAGATGGGCAAGGACATCCAGGCGGAGCCCTTCACCGTGGCCGGCATCGGCGACATGAGCGGCGACGTGTTCGGCAACGGGATGCTGCTCTCGCGGCAGATCCGCCTGCTCGCCGCCTTCGACCACCGCCACGTCTTCCTGGACCCGGACCCGGACCCCGCCGCGAGCTTCGCGGAGCGCGAGCGGATGTTCGCGCTGCCGCGCTCGTCGTGGGAGGACTACGACCGCTCCCTGCTCTCTCCCGGCGGGATGATCGTCCCCCGGGCCAGCAAGGAGGTGAAGCTCACCCCGGAGGTGCGCGCCGCCCTGGGGCTGGCCGACGACGTGGAGAGCCTGGACGGCGAGGGGCTGATCCGCGCGGTGCTGCGCGCCCCGGTGGAGCTGCTCTGGAACGGCGGCATCGGCACCTACGTGAAGCGCTCGGACGAGACCCACGCGGAGGCCGGCGATACCAGCAACGACCCGGTGCGCGTGGACGCGGACGAGCTGCGCTGCAAGGTGGTGGGCGAGGGCGGCAACCTGGGCTTCACCCAGCGGGCGCGCATCGAGTACGCCCTGCGCGGCGGGCGCATCAACACCGACGCGCTGGACAACTCGGCCGGCGTGGACATGTCGGACCACGAGGTCAACCTCAAGATCCTCCTGAACCGGGTGGTCCGCGACGGCGACCTGTCGGAGGAGGGGCGCAACGCGCTCCTGGAGGAGATGACGGACGAGGTGTCGCGCCTGGTGCTGCGCAACAACGTGGGGCAGTCGCTGGCGGTGTCGCTGGACGAGGCGCGCAGCCGCGAGGCGCTGGACGACTTCGCGGTGCTGGTGGCGGCGCTGGAGCGCGACAGGCGGCTGGACCGCGCGGCGGAGGGGCTCCCCTCCACCGAGACCATGATGGAGCAGGCGCAGAGCGGCCACGGGCTCACCCGCCCCACGCTCTCGGTGCTGCTGGCGCACGCCAAGCTGTACGCCAAGAGCAACCTGCTGGCCTCCGCGCTCCCGGACGACCCGGCGGTGGACCCGTACCTGGTGGGGTACTTCCCGCCGCAGGCGACCGAGGCGGCCGGGCCGGAGCGGCTGCGCGCCCACCAGCTCCGCCGCGAGATCGTCACCACGGAGCTGGTCAACGACCTGGTGAACCTGATGGGCTCGTCCTTCCTGCACCGGGTGGCGCGGGAGACGGGGAGCGACATCGCCGCCGTGGTGCGCGCCTGGACCATCGCCGCGCGCATCTCCGGCTCGGCGGACCTGCGCGCGGACCTGGCGGAGGCGGAGGCCCGCTTCCCCACCGCGGTGGTGTACCGCTGGGTGATGGGGCTGGCCCGGGTGCTGGAGGCCACCACGCACTGGATCCTGGGCAACGTCCCGGCGGACGCGCCCACCGCGCAGGTGGCCGAGGAGCTGCGCGAGGGGCTGGGCCGGCTGCGCGGCGACTTCGCCTCCACGGTCACCGGCGAGGACCGCAGGATCTTCGAGGCGCGGCTGGGCGAGCTCCAGGACCTGGGGGTGGAGCGGCCGCTGGGCGAGCGCATCATCACCCTGCGCTTCCTCCCGCAGCTGCTGGACATCCTCCGCACCGCGCAGGACGGCCGGGCGGACCCGGTGGAGACGGCCCGCGCCTACTACCGGGTGTCGGAGCGCTTCGCCACCTCGGAGCTGCGCCAGACGCTGCTGCGGGTGGCGGGCGACGGCGCCTGGGACAAGCGCTACGCCGCCGCCATGGCCGACGACGTGGCCCGGGCGCAGCGCAGCATCGTGCAGGCGGCGCTGCGCGACGGCGCAACCGGCGCCGGCGTGGACGCCGCGCTGGACGAGTTCACCCGGCGGCGCGCCCGCGAGGTGCAGGCGTACCGCGATCTGCTGGAGGATCTGCGCGCCGACGAGCGGGCCACGCTGGCCGGCTGGGCGCTGGCCGCGCGGACGCTGCGGGGGATCGCGGGGTAGCCGGTCCCACTTCCGCGAAACGCGCGAGCCCCGCCGGACCTGTCCGGCGGGGCTCGCTCTTGCTATGCTCGGCATGCGCTTCCGAAGAGAACCGCAACCATGCGAGGGAGCATGTTCCAGGTTCCCGTGGACCAGGACAGGATCGCCGAGTTCTGCCTGCGCTGGAACATCACCGAGTTCTCGCTGTTCGGCTCGGTGCTCCGCGACGACTTCCGACCGGACAGCGACGTCGACGTGCTGGTCGTTTTCGCACCGGACACACAGCTCGGATGGTCAGACTGGCAGGCGATGCAGGAAGGGCTGGACGAGATGTTCGGCCGGAAGGTGGACCTGGTCGAGAAGAGGGCCGTGACGAATCCGTTCAGACGACACCACATCCTGAGGACGCACCGGGTAGTGTATGCGCGCTGAGGAGCGTGATCCCGCTCACCTCTGGGACATGCGCGAGGCCGCGCGCGAAGTTGCAGAATTCGTGGCGGGCGCGTCTTTCGACCGGTTCAGGAGCGAAACGCTGCTCAGGTACGCGGTCGAGCAGCAGGTGGGGGTGGTCGCCCGGGCCGCGGAGCGCGTCTCGCCGTCGTTCAGGAGCGCACACCCGGAGCTCCCGTGGGACGTACTCCTGAATCACACCGACCTGCTCACCCCCGAGCGCGACCCCGCCGACCTGGAGCGCGTCTGGCGGCTCGCGACCGAGCACCTCCCTGTTCTGGTCCCGTTGCTGGACCGGCTGATCCCGCCGATTCCCGACGATGGAGTCTAACCGGGTCCCGCTCCCGACGCCCTCCCCCGGCACCCCAGCGTCGCGTAGGCGCTCCCTCCCGCGGTGCCGAGCACGACCACGGGAGGCAGGCCGGTCGCCCATGCCCCCAGCAGCCCGAGCCCGGTCCCCGCGCCCGCCCCCAGCACCGCCCGTCCCAGGCGGTCCAGGTAGCTGCACCCGTCGCCCATGGCGGGGAGCGCCGCGAACACCGCCGCCCCCGCCGCCGCGCCCACCAGCCCACCCAGCAGCAGCGGAGTGGCCCCCGGGTCCTCGCAGGCGTCGCAGTGCGGGAACACCGCGTACGACCCGAGCCCCACCGCGACCGGGCCTCCCACCATCCCCACCCCCGCGAGCCCCGGCCGCGCCAGGAAGCGCGTCGTCCGACTGGCCGGCGCGGGGGCGGCGAGCAGCGCCGCGGCGAGGACGAGCAGGGGGGAGCGCGCCGGATGAGTTCGGGTGTGGAGATGGAAAACGGCCGGCGGGACGGTGCGGCTACCGGCGCCGCGGACGGCGGTCGCCGCGGGGGGGCGAGGCGGGAGACCGCGGCGCCGGTCCACCGCCGGTCGCAGCGTCCAGGGCGGCGACCTCCTCCTGCGTGAGGCGCCGGTACGCGCCCTTGGGGAGGTCGCCCAGCTCCAGCGGGCCGATGGCGACGCGGACCAGCCGCAGCACCTCCACGCCCAGCACCTCCAGCAGCCGGCGGACGTGGCGGTTCCGCCCCTCGTCCAGCACCACCTCCAGCCAGCTGTTGCGGGTGCCGGCGCGCAGCAGTCCGGCCCGCTTGGCCGCGAGGAAGTCGTCCCCGGCGGCGACGCCCCCGGTCATGCGGCGCAGCAGCGCGTCGTCGGCCAGGCGGTCCACCTGCACGTGGTACGTCTTGTCCAGGTGCGTGGCGGGCTCGGTGATGCGCGCGGCCCAGCGGGTGTCGTTGGTGAACAGGAGCAGCCCCTCGCTGGCCCGGTCCAGCCGCCCCACGGGACCCAGGAAGGGGAGGTCCGGGTCGTCCAGGCAGTCGTAGACGGTGCCGCGGCCGCGCTCGTCGGAGGCGGTGGTCACCAGCCCGCGCGGCTTGTTGAGCGCCAGGTACACCCGCTCCTCCGCGCCCACGCGCTCCCCGTCCACCTCGATGCGGTCGCGCTCCGGGTCCACGCGCAGCTCCGGGTCGCGGCGGACCGTTCCGTTCACCCGCACGCGCCCCTCCGCCACCAGCGCCTGCCCCTGCGAGCGCGAGCAGAACCCCAGCTTCGAGAGCGCCCGCGCCAGGCCGGTCCCGGGCCGGCGGTCCGGGGCGGGGCGGGAGGAGCGGGGCGGCCTCACCCGGCGGCTGGCGCCCGCACGCCGGCGGAGCGGAGCAGGAACGGGCCGGCCGGGGCGGATCTGCGCACGGGTGGCTCCGGGTGCGGGGTTGGAGGGCACCGACGGGCTGCCGCAGGGGACGGCGGCACGGCATCCGCGGTCACCGGTGCCGGCGCGGCGCCGCGGACCCGCGCCGGACTGCGTGGGTACCAGTGCCGCCCCCAGATCGTTCCAGCACCCCGGAAGACCGCCGCGTGCCCCCATTCCGCCTGCTCCTCCCGCTCGCCGCCGCGCTCCTCGCCGCCTGCGGGGACGGCGCCCCCACCGTGGTCACACCGGAGTGCGGCCTCGCGCCCGCGCTCTCCGCGGCGCCCGCGCCTCCGCCGGCCTCCTCGCCGTACGACGCGGCGTTCGCCCGCGCCGGCGCCGAGTTCGGCGTGCCGGCGGAGCTGCTGCGCGCCGTCGGCTGGGCGGAGACGCGCTGGCAGATGGTGAGCGGCGCCGAGGAGTTCCCCGGGGTGCCGGCCGCGCACGGCGTCATGGCGCTGCGCGGCGGGCGGCTGGAGCGGGGCGCGGCGCTGGCGGGCGTGCCGGTGGAGGCGGCGCGCACGCAGCCGGAGGCCAACGTGCGCGCCGCGGCCGCGCTGCTGCGCGCCCTCGCCGACGAACGGGGCGTCGGCGGGGAGCGCGCGGAGGACTGGGCGCCCGCCCTGGCGGCCTTCAGCGGCATCGCCTCGCCGGAGGGGCGGGCGGCGTACGTGGGCGACGCGGTGCTCCCCGCGCTGGCGGGACGCCCCGCCCCGGCCCCGCGCGCGTCCCGCGCCGCGGCGGCGGACCCGTGCGGCCCCGTCGCCCCGCCAGCGGACGGGTACGCCGGGGCGGTGCAGCGCCCCTCCCCCAACCACAACGACCGCCCCGCCGGCGAAAGCGGCCGGGTGCAGATGGTGGTCGTCCACTCCTGCGAGGGCGCGTACGCGGGGTGCTGGAGCTGGCTCGCCAGCCCGCAGTCGGGGGTGAGCGCCCACTACGTGGTGCGCGAGGACGGGGGCGAGATCACCCAACTGGTCCCCGAGTCGAAGCGGGCCTGGCACATCGCCGCGCGCTACGACTGCGCGCTCAACGCCGGCGTCGCCTGCGGGACGCTGAACGAGGTGCAGTCCAACCACTTCACCGTGGGCGTGGAGCACGCCGGCTTCGCCTCGCAGACCGCCTGGCCCGCGGCCCAGGTGGACGCCTCGGCGCGGCTGGTGTGCGACGTCGCGCGGCGGCACGGCATCCCCCGCGACCGCTTCCACGTGGTGAGCCACGCGCAGCTCCAGCCCTACAACCGCACCGACCCGGGCGCCGGCTGGCCCTGGGCCGACTACCTGGCCCGCATCGCCGCGCACTGCGCCGGCTGAAGCTGTCCGCTCCGCCGCGGCGGCGGGCTTGTCGCCCCGGGGAGCGCCCATATCTTTGACGCGCCGGGGGATCGGTCCCCCGGGCCCGCCCGCCGCACCCGCCGAAACTGGACCCGATGGTCTGGCAGCCCACCCCGTTCCTCCCCCCGCTGGTCGTCTCGGCGCTGATCCTGGCGCTGCTGGGCGCGTACGCCTGGCGCCACCGCCAGGTCCGCGGCGCCCCGGGGTTCATCATCCTGATGGGCGGCGGCGCCGTGTGGGCGGTGGCGTACGGCCTGCACCTGGCCGCCGCCGACCGCGCCTGGGCCGCGGTCTGGATCGGGTTCATCTACCTGGGGATCGTGGCGCAGCCCATCGGCTGGCTCTTCCTGGCGGTGGAGTACGCCGGGTGGGGGCGCGGGCTGACGCGCGGCAACGTCACCCTGCTGATCCTGGCGCACCTGGCCTTCGTGGCGCTGGTCTTCACCAACGACCGCCACCACTGGGTGTTCCGCTCGTACGAGATGGTGCCCGTGGGCGGGCGGATGGAGTTCGCGGCGGTGCCGGCCGCGGGGTTCTGGGTCAACGTGTGGGCGTCGTACGCGCTGATCCTGTTCAGCATGGTCCTGCTGCTGATGCGGGCCGGCTCCGCCCCGCGGCTGTACCGCTGGCAGGTGGCCGTCCTGGTCACGGGCTGGGTGGCGACCGCCATCCCCAACCTGCTGTTCCTGCTGGGCGACAGCCCGCTGCCGGGGATCAACCTCACCCCCTTCGTCTTCCCGCTGAAGGGGGCTCTGCTCACCGTCGGCATCTTCCGCTTCGGGCTGCTCTCCATCGTCCCCGTGGCCCGCGACGCGGTGATCGAGGCCATGCAGGACGGGGTGATCGTGCTGGACGGCGCGGACCGGGTGGTGGACATCAACCCCGCGGCGCAGGCCATCCTGGGGGCGACTTCCCGGAACGTGATCGGCCGGCCGGTGCTGGACCTGCCGCGGCTGGGCACGGCCTGGGTCGCCCGCGGCCGCTCCCCGGGCGCCGCCCTGGAGCTGGAGGTGGGGGCGGGCGAGGAGGCGCGCACCTTCGACGTGCGGGTGTCGTCGGTGTCCTCGCCGCGCAGCGGGCTCAGCGGCCGGCTGGTGGTGCTGCGCGACGTGTCGGAGCGGGCCCGCGTCGAGCAGGTGCTCCAGGACGCGAAGGACGCGGCCGAGGCCGCGAACCGCACCAAGAGCCAGTTCCTGGCCAACGTCAGCCACGAGCTGCGCACCCCGCTCAGCGGGATCCTGGGGAGCTGCGAGATCCTGGTGGAGGAGCCGGCCACCCCCGCGGCGATGGTCCCCGACCTGGAGCGGATCCGCGCCTCCGGCTACGAGCTGCTGCGGCTGATCGACGAGCTGCTGGACCTCGCCAAGATGGAGGCGGGGCGCATCGAGCTGTCGCCGGAGCCGTTCGAGGTGGCGGTGCTGGTCCGCGAGGTGGCGGAGACGGTCCGCCCGCTGGCCGAGCGCAAGGACGTGGCGCTGGAGGCGGACGCGGCGCCGGACCCGGGGTGGGTGCTGGCGGACCGGGTGCGGCTGCGGCAGGTGCTCCTCAACCTGGTCGCCAACGCGGTCAAGTTCACGGAGCGCGGGACGGTGCGGATCGAGGCCCGCTGCGAGGGCGCCGCCGGGGAGACCGGGGAGGCCGTGTTCCGGGTGCGCGACACGGGGATCGGGATCACCCCGGAGCAGATCGAGCGCCTCTTCCAGCCCTTCGTGCAGGCGGACGCCTCCACCACGCGCCGCTACGGCGGCACCGGGCTGGGGCTGGCCATCGCGGAGCGCTTCTGCCGGCTGATGGGCGGGAGCATCTCGGTGGAGAGCGTGCCCGGCGCGGGCTCCGTCTTCACGGTGGCGCTCCCGGTGCGGCGCATCGCCGTCGCCCCCGCCGAGCCGGCCTCCGCCGCCGCGCGCGGCGACGACGGCGCCACGGTGCTGGTGGTGGACGACGACGTGATGATCCGCGACGCCATCGCCCGCATCCTGCGCGCGGACGGGCTGCGGGTGGTCACCGGCGGCACGGGCGCGGACCTGCTGCGCCTGGCCGGCGAGCACGCGCCGGACCTGGTCACGCTGGACGCCATGCTCCCGGACATGAGCGGGCCGGAGGCGCTGGCGCGGCTCCGCCGCGAGCCCGGCGGGCGGGAGGTGCGGGTGGTGATGCTCACCGGGCTGGACCGCGGGAGCCTGGAGGGCGCGGCCACCGACGCGGAGTACCTGCCCAAGCCGGTGGACCGGCGGCGCCTGCTGGGCACCGTGCGCCGGGTGCTGGCCGGGCGCGCGGCGGCCGCACCGCCGCCGGCGGCGCCGCGGGCGGAGCCGGCGTCCCCGCCCGCGGACGCGACCCCGCCCCGTGCGGGCAAGGTGCTGCTGGTGGAGGACGACTCCACCACGCGGGCGATCCTGGCGCGGCGGCTGGCGGGGCGCGGGTTCCGGGTGGTGGAGGTGGCGGACGGGCTGGGGGCCGAGGCGGCGGTCGCGGCCGAGCGGCCCGACGTGGTGCTGCTGGACCTCAGCCTCCCCGGCAAGGACGGCTGGACGCTGGCCACGGCGCTCAAGGCGGAGCCGGCCACGCGCTCCATCCCCATCATCGGGCTCACGGCGCACGCCATGCCCGGTGACCGGGAGCGCGCCCTCCAGGCCGGCTGCGACGAGTACGAGAGCAAGCCGGTGGACTTCCCGCGGCTGCTCCGCAAGATGGACGTGATGCTGGGCGCCGCCGCGGCGTCCGGCGAGGGCGGGGCGGCGCGGCCCGCGGGGGAGCTGGCGGGGACGGCGGGGGCTGAGCACCCCCGGTGAGCATTGTGCAGCTCGGGACAGGAGTACCTTGCACGAAAGTGATCTCAATTGAGATCGGTCGATCTCATTCGAGATCACTTTTCTCCGAGGAATCCACCGGCGGCATCGTTCCATGGGGATCCTGTTCCATCCTCTCGACGCAATCCTCTCTTCCCGGAGCAAGGTGAGGCTCCTCAGGGTCCTGCTGCCCCTGGACGAAGCGGTGTCGGCCCGCGAAGCAGCGCGTCTGGCTGGCACCCCGCTCGCACCTTCGCTTCGCGCCCTGTCCGACCTCGCATCGCTGGGCGCCCTTCGGGTGACGCGCTTACGTGGCCAGCACCTGTACACGGTCAACCGCGAGAACCCGCTTGTCCGGGACGGTCTGGCCCCCCTCTTCGAGCTGGAGGCTGCACGTGTGAGCGACGTGTATGCGCGCCTGCGGGAGTCGCTCGGCGCCGAGATGGCGGCCGGCTCGGTCCTGACCCTCGCAGTCTACGGGAGCGCGGCACGCGGAGAGGACAGGCCCGGGAGCGACCTCGACGTCCTCGTGGTGACCCGGGACGCCGGGGACGCCGTGAGAGTTCATGATGCGCTCTCTCGCGCGGCACCGGCATTCGACCGGGAATTCGGGCTGGACCTCGCCCCGATGGTCCTGTCGCGGGCCCAGCTGGACCTTCAGGCCGAAGCGCAGGACCCGGTCATCATGGCGATGCGGGAGGAGGCACGCCTGGTCGCGGGGCTGCCGCTCGACCACCTCTCTCCCACCCTCCGGAGCTGACCGTGGTGCGTTCCGGCAGCTCGAAGGAGGTGGACCGCCACCAGGCCGAGAAGTACAGGCGGGTCGGCGCCTCGCTGCTCGCCAGCGCGCAGGCGCTGGAATCGGTCGCCATGGCGGGTGATCCGTACGGGAACGCTCCGGGAGTGATCGCGGTTCACGCGTCCATCGCGTACAACGACGCTCTGACGATCGCGTTCCGGGGGATCAAGTCCACCGAGGAGACCACCGCAAAGCAGCCGACGTGCTCCGGCAGGCGCTCGGGAGCCGTGCCCGATCCGAACAGGTGGAACGGCTGCGCAGCATCCTCTCGCTCAAGGACAGGATCTCCTACGCCGGGCAGTTCTACACGCTGGAGGAGGCGCGGCACCTGCTGCGCAGCGCGGAAGCGTTCTGTTCCTGGGCGGAAGTACTTTACGCGGAGCGGCCACCCGCGAAAGGCTGAGGGGGTGGGATCGAAGGTATGCCGTTGACGCGCGGCCCTCCACGCGGACCGCGTCTCCGCCTCCGCCGGAAACCAAGTGTTTCCTTGTCCACTCTCCGGCCCCGGGGTTAAGCTGAGAATGGCGCCGTGCGGCCCCCCCGCGCCGGCGCGCCGGGAACGCGGTACCCCCGACGCAGCATGCCCATCCCCTCCGGCTCCCCCGTCCCCCCGCTCACCGTGGTGATGACCGACCTGCAGCCCGGCTCCGATCCCGGCGCGGAGCCGCGCGGCCCCGCCCTGCTGCTGGACGCCGTCACCTTCGCCGCCAAGGCGTTCCTCACCGCCGACTCGCTGGAGTCCGCCGCCGCCGCCGTGCTGCGGCGGCTGGGGGAGGCCGCCGGCGCCGACCGCGCCTACGTGCTGGACGGGGGCGCCGCCTGCCGCTGGCCCGAGGCCCACTGCGACGGGCCGGCCGTCCACCTGCGCGCCGGGTGGAGCGCCCCGGGGCAGGATGCAGGACCCTGGGGCGGCGAGGACGACGGCGCACGCGCGCCCTGGGAGGCCGCGCTCGCCGGGTGGCTGGGGGCGCTGCGCGCCGGGGGCACCGTGCAGGGGCGCGTGACGGAGCTCCCCTCGCCCGCGCGCGAGCTGCTGGCGGAGCGCGGGGTGCGCTCGCTGGTGCTGGTCCCCGTGGCCGTGGACGGCGCCCTGTGGGGCGTGGCGGGGTTCGACGCCTGCGGCGGCGAGCGGAGCTGGTCCGAGACCGAGCTGCGGGCGCTGCGCGCCGTGGCGGACCTGTTCGGCGTGGCGGTGGGGCGGCAGAGGCTGGAGCAGACCCTTTCCGGGCAGCGCCTCCAGGCCGTGCTCCAGGCCGAGGTGGGCTCCGCCGTCACCGAGAGCACCGGCACCCTGGACGGGCTCCTGCAGCGCTGCGCCGAGGCGGTGGCGAAGCACCTCGACGCGGCGCTGGTCCGCATCTGGATCACCGACCAGGACGCCCCCGGCACGCTCTGCCTGCGCACCAGCGCCGGCGTCCACACCCGCCTCGACGGGCGCTACCTGCGCGTCCCGCTGGGCCTGTTCCCGTTCGCCGGCGCCGACGTGCGCCGCCGGCCCCTGGTCTCCAACCAGGCGCAGACCGACGGCAGCCTGGACGACCTGGACCCGACCGTCCGCGAGGGGCTGACCGCCTGCGCCGGCTACCCGCTGGTGGTGGAGAACGGCCGGCTGGTGGGGGCGATCGTGCTGTTCCGGCGGGGTCGCCTGCACCAGGTGGACGTGGACGCCTTCGCCTCCGTGGGCGACGAGATCGCGCTTGCCATCGAGCACGCCCGCGCCCTGGAATCGCTCCGCGGGCGCGAGCGCCAGCTGGCCGAGGCGCAGGAGCTGGCGCGAATGGGGAGCTGGCAGTGGGAGCTCGCCGCCGACCGCGTCACCTGCTCCGACAACCTGTACGCCATCTTCGGGCTGCGGCCCCGCGAGCGCCCCATCACCTCCGGCGCCGTGCTCCGGCGCGTCCACCCCGACGACCGCGCCACCGTCGCCGGCGCACTGGACGCCGCCTCCCGCGAGCAGCGCCCCTTCGACTTCGAGGCCCGCATCCTCCGCCCGGACGGCCGGACCCGCGTCCTGCACTGGCGCGGCGAGGCCGCCGCGGTCCCCGCCGGCGCCGCCGCGCGCTTCCTGGGCACCTGCCAGGACGTCACCGCCCGCCGCGAGGCCGAGGAGCGGGCCCGGCGGCTGGTGTTCGAGCAGGCCGCCCGCGCCGAGGCCGAGGCCGCCCGCCGCCGCGCCGAGTTCCTCGCCGAGGCCAGCCGGGTGCTGGGCGCTTCCATCGACCACCGGGTCACCCTGGCCTCGCTGGCGCGGCTCGCCGTCCCCGAGCTGGCCGACTGCTGCATCGTGGACCTGCTGCGCGACGGCGCCTCCACCCTGCGCGTGGGGATCGCCCACGTCGACCCGGCCATGGAGGCGCTGCTCTGCCGCCCGGGGAGCTTCGACCTGGACGTGCTCACCCCCGCCCACCCGGTGCTGCGCGCCCTGCGCGACGCCGAGCCCTCGCTGGTGGAGGAGGTCACCCCGGAGATGATCGACGAGGCGGTGCTGGAGGGCCCCCGGCGCGACCTGCTCCGCCGCCTCGCCCCGCGCTCGGTGGTGGTGGTCCCGCTCCGGGCCGGGGACGAGACCATCGGCGCGCTCACCCTGATCGTCGCGGAGTCCGGCCGCCGCTACGGCGAGGCCGACCTGGAGCTGGCGCTGGAGCTGGCCCGCCGCGCCTCGCTCGCGGTGGAGAACGCCCGCCTCTTCCGGCAGGCGCGCGAGGCGGTGCAGGCGCGCGACGAGGTGCTGTCCGTGGTCGCCCACGACCTGCGGAACCCGGTGGGCACCGTGATCATGGCCGCCAACCTGGTGCTGGACGAGATCCCCGAGGGCGAGCGGTCCTTCGAGCGCAAGTACCTGGGGATCATCCGCCGCTCCGCCGAGCGCATGGACCGGCTGATCCAGGACCTCCTGGAGGTCAAGCGCCTGGAGACCGGCAAGCTGGTGCTGGAGCGCCGCCCCGACGACCTGGGCCGGGTGCTGGACGAGACCGTGGAGATGCTGCGCCCCATGGCCGCGGCCGCCACCCTGCGCCTGGAGGAGGAGGTCCCCCCGGGGCTGCCGCGGGTGCTGGTGGACGCGCTCCGCGTGCAGCAGGTGCTCTCCAACCTGGTGGGCAACGCGCTCAAGTTCACGCCGGCCGGCGGGGTCATCACCCTGCGCGCCGAGCCGCGCGGCGCCGAGGTGCAGGTGTCCGTGGCCGACACCGGGCCCGGCATCTCGCCCGAGCAATTGCCGCACGTGTTCGGGCGGTTCTGGCAGGGCGGGAGCAAGGACGGCCTGGGCGTGGGGCTGGGGCTCGCCATCGCCAAGGGTCTGGTGGAGGCCCACGGCGGCCGCATCTGGGTGGAGAGCGAGCCCGGCCACGGCACCGTGTTCTCGTTCACCGTTCCCGTCGCTTCTGAAGAGTAGGAACTGCGAGTTCGGGCGTGCCCCTCGCTGGCGCTCGGGTCGGGCTGCGGCTCCGTAACGCAGCAGACAACGCTGCGTAACGGAGGCGAGCCCCGCCAAACTGCCGGCGGGTCTCGCCGCTTCGCGCTCGCATCCCTCCTAAGAAACTCCTCCCGAAGCGAGTTCGCCGGTCTCGATGGCGACCAGAGCGTAACCGAGGGCCTCGGCTCGCTTGTGCAGTTTGCGCACGAGGCGCTGGCGCTGACGGGCATCGTA
>JBFMFL010000093.1:0-22165 GCA_040752145.1 Gemmatimonadota bacterium | reverse complement strand
GCGTGCCCCCGGCTGGCGCCGGGGTCGGGCTGCGGCTCCGTAGGCGAGCAAACAACGCTCGCCAACGGAGTCGAGCCCCGGCGGAAACTGCCCCGCCGGGTCTCGCCCCTTCGGGCCGGCATCCCTCACGCGGGGCTGGTGCTGGCGTCCTCGCGATCCGGCTCCCTCACCCCCCGGCCCCCTCTCCCCCGCAAGCGGGGGAAAGGGGGAGAACTGCTGTCGCCGTTGCCGTTCCTGGCATCTGCGCGGGGAGGTCGGGGGAGGCTGCGCAGGCGGTGCGTTTGTTCGAAGCCAGCGTGATCTGGCCCTCGCTCCAGCGGTGGGCGAGTGCTCTGGCGAGTCCCTGCGGGTTTCGCACTGCCGGAGCAGGCTCCCCCGGCCGACCCCCAACACCGGAGCCCGCCGAAGCGAGCCGGGCCCGCCTTCGCGAGTGGTTGGAGTGCCGTAAGCTCGCAAGAATGCTGAGGTTGCGGGACGCGGTGCCCGTGCCTGGCCCTGCGTTTGCTATACTGGCGTGGACCGCCGCGCGGGGAAACCCGGGGCGGCACCCGCAACCGCCAGAGGAGCGCAGCCATGAGCACGCGACCCGCCCGACACCTCCTTGCCTCGGCACTCCTCGTGGCGGCGCTCGCCGCGTGCGGCGGGGACGGCGACGCGGCGGAGCGCGCGGGCGGCGGCGAGCCGGCCGTGTACACCAGCGAGGTGGAGAGCGTCAGCCGGTGGATCCAGCAGGGCGGGGGGAGCGCGGACTCCGCCGGGCTGGTCGCCACGCCCAACCCGCGCGGCGAGGGGGTGCTGGTGTACTCGCGCGGCGCCGATTCGGCGGCGGGCGGGCAGCGGGCCGCATGGGTGGTGGTGGACTCGCAGGTGGTGCCGCTCAACCAGGCGTCGCGCCGCGCGGCGCCGCGGCAGGCGCAGCAGCCGCAGGACGACGAGCGCACCTGGCAGCGCATCGGCATCGAGCGCGCCGGCGGCGAGGCCGACCTCCGCGACATCCTCCCGGTGCCGGAGGCGCCGCCCACGCGCGAGCGCCCGGCGCCGAAGCAGCGCGAGGCGCCCGCCGTGCCGGCGCCGGACGCCACCGCGCCGGTGCCGTTCCCGGCCGAGCCGCCCACGCCGCGCGCCACCGGGCCGCGGGACACCCTGCGCATCCCCGCCGGCTCCGGCGGGGCGGGGCAGGGAGGGGCCCGCCGCGACTCCTCCGCGGGGGACCCGGTGCGCGCGCCGGACTCCCTGCGCGTGCCCGTGACGCGCCCCGCGCGCGACACCCTGCGCATCCCCGGCCCGTCCGCCGGGGAGGCGGCCCCCGCCGCCGAGCCCGCGGCGGCGACGCCCCTGCCCCCGCTCCCCGGCGCCTGACCCTCCGCCGTCCCGGGCGGGCCGCACCGCGGCCCCCCGGGTCCTTGACCGCGCCCGCGTCCCGCGTGTAGCTTGCGAATAAAACGCGCCACGTCGGCGCAAGCACTCTGACGCCCGGCGGCAATTCCGGCCCCTCTTCGCAGCCGCCCCGGCGGCCTTCCCGCTCCCCAGCCGCAGGTAACGCACGATGCCGCTCCTCCCCACCCGCTGGATCTGGTTCAACGGCGAGATGGTGCCGTGGGAAAACGCCACGGTGCACGTCATGACCTACGGCCTGCACATGGGCGCCTCGATCTTCGAGGGGATCCGCTGCTACGCCACCCCGGACGGCCCGGCGATCTTCCGGCTGCGCGAGCACGTCCGCCGCCTCACCGACTCCGCGCGCATCTTCCGCATGGACCTCCCCTTCGACGAGGAGACCGTGCGGGAGGTGTGCAGGGAGGTGATCCGCGTCAACGGGCTGTCCGGCGCGTACCTGCGGCCGCTGGCGTGGCTGGGCGTGGGCGAGCTGGGGACCAACCCCATCGGGCACCCGGTGGAGATGATGGTGGGGGCCTTCGAGTGGGGCGCCTACCTGGGCGAGGGCGGGCTGGAGAACGGCGTGGACGTGTGCGTGTCTTCGTGGCGCCGCGTGGCGCCGGACACCATCCCCTCCATGGCCAAGGCGGGGGGGACGTACCTGTCGTCGCAGCTCATCAGCCGCGAGGCCAGGACCAACGGCTACGCCGAGGGAATCGGGCTGGACGTGAACGGCTACCTGGGCGAGGGCTCCGCCGAGAACCTGTTCGTGATCCGCGACGGCGTCATCTACACCCCGCCGGTGACCTGCGCCATCCTCCCCGGCATCACCCGCGACGCCGTCATCACCATCGCGCGCGACCTGGGCTACGAGGTGAGGGAGCAGGTGCTCCCCCGCGAGGTGCTGTACGTGGCCGACGAGCTGTTCTTCACCGGCACCGCGGCCGAGATCACCCCCATCCGCTCGGTGGACCGCCTCCAGGTCGGCGCGGGGACGCGCGGCCCAATCACCGCCGAGATCCAGCGCCGCTTCTTCGCCATCGCGCGCGGGCAGGAGGAGGACAAGTGGGGGTGGCTGGACCCCGTGCGGCCGCAGCACGAGCGCGCCCGCCCCGTCGCCGTCGCCCAGCCCGCCTGAACCCGGAGGAGACCCGCAATGCCCCAGGCCGACACGCTGGTACACCGCCTGTTCGACGCGATCGACTCGCGCGAGTTCGACCGCCTCCACGAGGTGTGCCACCCCGCCATCGTCTACGAGCGCCCCGGCTACGAGGCGTTCTCGGGGATGGACCGCCTGCTCAAGTTCTACCGCGAGGAGCGCGTCATCGCCAGCGGCAAGCACCACCTCACCGCCGTGCTGGTGGACGACGCCTTCGGCGCCTGCTGGGGCCGCTTCCTCGGCAAGCACCGCGACGGCTCCGACATCGACGTGGAGTTCGCGGACACCTACGAGATCGAGGACGGCAGGATCCGCAGGCGGAAGTCGTTCTTCTACGTGCCGGCGGTATAGGGAACAGGGAACAGGGAACAGGGAACAGGGAACAGGGAACAGCCTGCAACAGCAGTACGGAGTACGCAGTACGCTGAAAGACAGCCCCCGGCACGGGATCCCGTGCCGGGGGCTGTCTTTCTGGTGTTGCGGTTCCGCAGTATCCACATGATCCTGTACGGAGGGAGACTCGCCGGCAGTTTGGCGAGGCTCACTCCGGCGAAGGGAGACAGCCGGGCAGTTTCGGCTGGCTCCCGGAGCCCGCGGAGGAGACGGACGGCAGTATCGTCCGGCTCCGTAGCGGCCCGTCCACGACACGGCAGGAACCCGCCCCCCTAACACGTGTAGACCCGCCCGCGCTCCGCGCAACAGAAAATCCGCTGGCGGGACCGGCTCCCCGGCCGTATCGTGTAAACGTCCAGTCCCACCCAACCACAGAAGGCCTGCCCATGAAACGTGCGCTACTGATGCTGGGCCTGCTGGCCGCCGCGCCGGCTGCGGCCCAGGAGGTGAGCATCCCCCACACCACCTTCCAGCTCCCCAACGGGCTGAGGGTGATCGTCAACGAGGACCACTCCACCCCCATCGTGGCCGTCAACGTCTGGTACCACGTGGGCGCCGGGTACGAGAAGCCGGGGCGCACCGGCTTCGCCCACCTCTTCGAGCACATCCTGTTCGAGGGGAGCAAGAACGTCCCGGAGGGCGACTTCGACAACCTGCTGGAGGCCGCCGGCGCGATCAACAACGGGAGCACCAACTCCGACCGCACCAACTACTACGAGGTCCTCCCGTCCAACGCCCTGGAGCTGGCGCTCTGGCTGGAGGCCGACCGCATGGGCGGCCTGCTGGACGCCATGAACGAGGGCAAGCTCAACGGCCAGCGCGAGATCGTCAAGAACGAGCGGCGCGAGCGGGTGGAGAACGCCCCCTACGGCCGCCTGTACGAGACCGCCTTCGCCGCGCTGTACCCGCAGGGGCACCCGTACTCGTGGCCGGTGGTGGGCTCCATGGCCGACCTGTCGGCCGCGACGCTGCAGGACGTGGAGAACTTCTTCCGCACCTACTACGTCCCCAACAACGCCGTGCTCTCCATCTCCGGCGACGTCAGCGCCGAGCAGGTTCGGCCCCTGGTGGAGAAGTACTTCGGGTGGATCCCGCGCGGGCAGGACGTGCAGCGGCCCGACATCCCGGTGCCGGCCATCCCCGCGACCCGGCACATCACCCTGGAGGACCGGGTGACGCTGCCGCAGCTGACCATGATCTGGCGCACCGACAAGTCGTACTCGCGCGACGACGCCGCGCTGCAGGCGCTGGGGAACATCCTCAGCGACGGCAAGAACAGCCGGCTCTACAAGCGCCTGGTGTACGACCAGAAGGTCGCGCAGAACGTGAGCGCCTTCAACTACGCGCAGCTCCTCTCCGGCGACTTCTTCGTGCAGGTGACGGCCCGGCCCGACACCGATCTGGGCGACATGGAGCGCGCGGTGGACGAGGAGATCGCGAAGATCGCCGAGACCCCGCCCACGGCCGACGAGCTCAAGCGCGTGGTCACCGGCCTGGAGACCGCCGCCGTCCGCGAGATGGAGACCGTCGCCGGCAAGGCGGACCAGCTCAACAGCTACCTGTACTACACCGGCGACCCCGGGTACGTGGACGAGGACCTGGCGCGCTTCCGCTCGCTGACCCCCGCCGACGTGCAGCGCGTGGCCCGCGAGTACCTGGCCGGCAAGAACCGCGTCGTGGTAAGCATCGTCCCGCAGGGCAAGACCAACCTCGCCGTCGCCGCAAAGGAGAACGACTGATGAAGCGCTACGCAGGCATCCTCGCCGGCGTCCTCCTCGCGGGGTGCGCGCCGGCCGCGCCGGAGACCGCCCCGCCCGCGGCCCCGGCCCCCGGGCAGGCCGCACCGGCGGCCGCGGCGTCCGAGTTCCCCACCACGGCGCCCAAGCCGGGGCCCGTCCCCGCCGTGCGCGTCCCCGCGCCCGAGCGGCGCACGCTGGCCAACGGGCTCACCGTGCTGTACGTGCGGCGCCCCGAGGTGCCGGCGGTGCAGGCCGTGCTGGTGACCCGCGGCGGCAGCTCCGACGACCCGGCCGACGTCCCCGGGCTCGCCTCCTTCACCGCCGGCATGCTGGACGAGGGCGCCGGCGGCCGCAGCTCGCTGCAGCTCTCCGAGGCGCTGGACCAGCTGGGCGCGTCGCTGAGCGCCTCCGCCGGGTGGGACGCCGCGCAGGTGGGGCTGTACGTGCTGCGCGACCGGCTCCCCGAGGCGCTGCCGCTCCTGGCGGACGTCGTCACCCGCCCCGACTTCCCGCAGGCCGAGGTGGCGCGCGTCCGCGACGAGCTGGTCACCGAGCTGACCCGCGCCCGCGACAACCCCGGCGCGGTGGCGTCCAACGCCTTCGCCTCGCTGGTGTACGGGCGGCAGCACCCCTACGGGCGCCTGTCCACCACCTCCACCGCGCGCCGGCTGTCCCGCGACCGGCTGGTGGAGTTCCACCGCGGCTTCTACCGGCCCGGGGGCTCCACGCTGATCCTGGTGGGCGACGTGGACGCAGCCACAACGCACCCGCTGGTGGAGCGCGCCTTCGGGAGCTGGCGGGCGGGCTCGGCCCCGGCGCGCGCGGCGCTCCCCACGCCGGCCGCCGCGCAGACCCGCATCTACCTGATCGACAAGCCCGGCGCCCCGCAGTCGGAGGTCCGCATCGGCCACCCCGCCGTCGCGCGCAACAACCCCGACTACTTCCCCATGCTGGTGCTCAACACCCTGCTGGGGGGCTCCTTCACCAGCCGGCTGATGCAGAACCTGCGCGAGGCGCACGGCTACACCTACGGCGCCCGCTCCAGCTTCGCCTGGCGGCAGGGCGCGGGGCCCTTCCAGGCCTCCGCCGCCGTGCGCACCGCCGTCACCGACAGCTCGCTGGTGGAGTTCTTCAAGGAGCTGAACCGCATCCGCACCGAGCCGGTGCCCGCCGACGAGCTGGCGCGCGCCAAGAGCTACGTGGCGCTGGGGCTGCCGCGGAACCTGGAGACCAACTCGGCGCTCGCCTTCGGCATGGCCGAGCTGGCCACCCACGGGCTGGATGCCGGCTTCTACGACAGCTACGTGGACCGCGTCATGGCCGTCACCGCCGAGGACGTGCAGCGGGTCGCCAACCGCTTCGTGCGGCCCGGCGAGGCGGTCGTCGTGGTGGTGGGCGACCTCAAGACCATCGAGCCCGCCGTGCGCGCGCTCAACCTCGGGCCCGTCGAGGTGCGGCCGGTCGGCGAGTTCGTGCAGTAGAGATCGTGGTGTCGTAGACGGGCCGCTGCGGAGCCCGGGCAAACTGCGCCCGGTCTCCTCCGCGGGCTGAGGGAGCCAGCCGAAACTGCCCGGCTGTCTGCCTCCGTGACAGCTTCATGTGGGTACTGCGAACCGCAACGGCGCCCGCGCCCGGAGATCCGGGTGAGGGCGCCGTTCCGCACTCCCGCACTTTCGCACTCCCGCACTCCTCTCCTGCCGTTCTTGACGCCCTTCCGGCGCAGGTCTATCTTCGGGCCTTCCAACCAGCCAGGAAACCCGAATCGCGCCATGACCGATACGTCGTCCAACACCCCGATGATGGTGCTCTCCGGCTCGGCCAACCGGGAGCTGTCGGAGGAGATCGCCCGCAACCTCGGGATCCCGCTGGGGGACTGCACCATCAAGCGCTTCGCGGACGGCGAGATCTTCGTCCGCATCAACGAGAACGTCCGCGGGCGCGACCTGTACATCATCCAGCCCACCATCCCCCCCGCCGACAACATCATGGAGCTGCTGCTCCTGCTGGACGCGGCGCGGCGGGCCTCGGCGGCGCGGATCACGGCGGTGATCCCGTACTACGGGTACGGGCGGCAGGACCGCAAGGACCAGCCCCGCGTCGCCATCGGCGCCAAGCTGGTCGCCAACATGATCATGTCGGCGGGGGCGGAGCGGGTGCTGGGGGTGGACTTCCACCAGCACCAGCTGCAGGGCTTCTTCGACATCCCCGTGGACCACCTGTACGCCGCCCCCGTCATCACCCGCTACTTCCTGGAAAAGGACCTTCGGAACCTGGTGGTGGTGGCGCCGGACGTGGGCTCCGCCAAGATGGCCCGCGGCACCGCCAAGCGGCTGGACGCCACCATCGGCATCATCGACAAGCGGCGCCCCACCGCCAACGTGTCCGAGGTGCTGCACGTCATCGGCGACGTGGAGGGGCGCGACTGCCTGATCGCCGACGACATGATCGACACCGCGGGCACCATGGTGGAGGCGGTCAACGCCCTCAAGGCACGCGGCGCCCGCGACGTGTACTGCGCGGCCACCCACGCGCTGCTCTCCGGGCCGGCGGTGGAACGGCTTTCGCAAGCGCCCCTCAAGGAGCTGGTGGTGACCAACACCGTCCCGATCCCCGAGGAGAAGCGCTTCCCGCAGCTCAAGGTCCTTTCCGTCGCGGACCTGATCGCCCGCGCGATCCGCTATACGCACTCCAACGAGTCGGTCAGCTCCCTGTTCGACTGAGATCCGAGGCGGCGCCCGGCGGTCCGCACCCTGCGGTCCGCGGGCGCCGCGCACGCGCAGGAGGAGAACGAGATGAACGCATCGCTCAACGCACAGTCCCGCACCGGGAGCGGCAAGGGCTCCGCGCGCAAGCTGCGCGCGGCCGGGCGCATCCCCGTGGTGGTGTACGGGCACGGCGACAAGAACCAGACGCTGTCCGTGGACGCGCTGGAGCTGGAGAAGCTGCTCGCCCGCATCAGCGTGGAGAACACCCTGATCGAGGTGGCGGTGGAGGGCGGCGGCACCACCCGGGCGCTGATCCGCGAGGTGCAGATGCACCCCTTCAAGCCCGAGGTGCTGCACGTGGACCTGCTGCAGGTCCACGCCGACGAGCGCATCCACCTCAAGATCCCCGTGCGGCTGACCGGCACGCCCGACGGCGTCCGCAACGGCGGCGGCGTCATGGACCAGGTGCTCTACGACCTGGACGTGGAGTGCCTCCCCGGCGACATCCCGGACGCCCTGGAGTTCGACGTCACCGGCCTGGGCGTGGGCGAGTCCGGCCGCGTGCGCGACGTCGAGGTTCCCGCGGGCGTGACCATCCTCAACGACGGCGAGCTCCCCGTGGTGTCGGTGCTGGCGCCCACGGTCCCCTCGCTGGACGTGGAGGGCGCCCCCGTGGAGACCGGCACCCAGCCGGAGCTGGTGCGCGACCGCACCCGCGACGCCGAGAGCCCGGACCAGGCCTGATTGGGGCTCCTGGACCTCTTTCGCCGGGAACCGGAGGACGCGCGGGTGGTGGCGGGGCTCAAGGTCGTGCTCGGGCTGGGGAACCCCGGCCCCGAGTACTCCGCCACCCGGCACAACGTGGGCTGGTGGCTGCTGGACGCCCTGGCCGACACGTGGGGGCTGGGCCGCTTCAAGAAGGAGAAGGAGTCCGCCGTGGCCGCGGGCCGCGTGGACCCCTTCTCCGTCCGGCTGGTGAAGCCGCTCACCTACATGAACCTGAGCGGCCGGGTGCTGGCCCCGTACCGCCGCATGAACGCCTTCGACGTCGGCCGCGACCTGCTCGTGGTGGTGGACGACGTCGCCCTCCCCCCGGGGCGGATCCGCTTCCGCCCGGAGGGGAGCGCCGGGGGGCACAACGGCCTCAAGTCGGTGGAGGCCGCCCTCGGCACCCGGGCCTACCCCCGCCTCCGCATCGGGGTGGGGGCGGCGCCGCCCGGGGCCGACCTCGCCCGGTGGGTGCTTTCCCCCGTGCCCCCGGCGGACCGCCAGGCGATCCTCGACCTCTTCCCCGGTCTGGTCGAGGGCGTCGCCACCTGGATGGACGAAGGAATCGAAGCGGCCATGAACCGCTTCAACGGCTGACCACCGCGTCTTTCCCGACCGCTTCGACCGGGGCGGTCCCCAACCACTCCTGAAAACGGAGGCACCGCGTGACGGACTTCACTGGGTGGGCCTGGATCCTCGGGCTCGTCGGCCTCGCCTTTTCACTCGCGACCTACGCGTGGGTGCGCAGGCAGTCGCCGGGCAACGAGGTGATGCGCGGCCTGGCCGAGCAGATCGAGACGGGCGCCATGGCGTTCCTGCGCCGCGAGTACAGCGTGCTGGCCGGGTTCGTGGTGGTGATCGCGGCGCTGCTCTGGCTGGCGATCGGGCAGTGGACGGCGGCCTCCTACCTGTTCGGCGCGGCGTCCTCCATGCTGGCCGGCTTCATCGGCATGAAGGCCGCCACCAAGGCCAACGTCCGCACCGCGGAGGCGGCCCGCGCCTCGGGGCAGGGGATGGCGCTGCGCATGGCCTTCAACGGCGGCGCGGTGATGGGGCTCGCGGTGGCCGCGCTGGGGCTCTTCGGCACCAGCCTGATCTTCTTCTTCGGCATCCACCAGCTGGGCTACCCGGTGCAGGAGGAGATCCTCCAGTTCGCCGAGGTCATCTCCGGCTACGCCATGGGCGCCTCCACCATCGCGCTCTTCGCCCGCGTGGGCGGCGGCATCTACACCAAGGCGGCCGACGTGGGCGCCGACCTGGTGGGCAAGGTGGAGGCGGGGATCCCCGAGGACGACCCGCGCAACCCGGCCACCATCGCCGACAACGTGGGCGACTGCGTGGGCGACACGGCCGGCATGGGCGCCGACATCTTCGAGTCGTACGTGGGCGCGGTGATCGCCACCATCGCCATCGGCGCCACCAGCGCGTTCTACGCCAACAACCGCATGGAGGCCATCACCCTCCCCATCATCACCATCTCGGTGGGGCTGCTGGCGTCGCTGGTCGGCATCTTCCTCATGCGGGCGCTGGAGAAGTCCAGCCCGGCCGCCGCGCTCCGCAACGTCACCTTCATCGCCACCGGCATCTTCCTGGTGGCCATGTTCTTCGTGGTGGGCGGCCTCGGCTTCGACCTCCAGGACGAGGCCACCGGCCAGGCGTACGAAGCGCTGGGGCCGTTCTGGGCCATCGTGGCGGGCTCCATCGTGGGCATCGCCATCGGCCTGGTCACCGAGTACTACACGGCCGCCAAGCCGGTGCGCCGCATCGCGCAGTCCTCCGAGACCGGCCCCGCCACCAACATCATCGCCGGCCTGGCCGTGGGGATGGAGTCCACCGCGATCCCGCTCCTCCTCGTCTGCCTCGCCATCTGGGTGTCCTACACCTTCGCGGGGCTGTACGGCATCGGCATCGCGGCGGTGGGGATGCTGGCGACGGTGGGCGTGACCATGTCGGTGGACGCGTACGGCCCCATCGCCGACAACGCCGGCGGCATCGCGGAGATGAGCCACCTGGGCCCCGAGACCCGCCGCATCACCGACGGGCTGGACGCCATCGGCAACACCACGGCGGCCATCGGCAAGGGCTTCGCCATCGGCTCGGCCGCGCTCACCGCGCTGGCGCTCTTCTCCGCCTACGCCTCCGCCGTGGGGCTGCGGGACACGGGCATCGACCTGGTGGACCCCATGGTGGTGATCGGGCTGCTGATCGGCGGCATCATCCCCTTCTACGTGGGCGCGCTGACCATGACGGCGGTGGGCCGCGCCGCGCAGGGGATGGTGGAGGAGGTGCGCCGCCAGTTCCGCGAGATCAAGGGGCTGATGGAGGGGACCGCCAAGCCGGACTCCGCCCGCTGCGTGGACATCTCCACGCGCGCCGCGCTCCGCGAGATGGTCCTCCCCGGCCTGGTGGCGGTGATCTCGCCGGTGGTGGTGGGCTACTTCCTGGGCGTGGAGGCGCTGGGCGGCCTGCTCGCCGGCGCCACGGTCACCGGCGTGCTCATGGCGCTCTTCATGTCCAACGCGGGCGGCGCCTGGGACAACGCCAAGAAGTACATCGAGGCCGGCGCGCACGGCGGCAAGGGCTCCGACCCGCACAAGGCCGCGGTCGTCGGCGACACCGTGGGCGACCCGTTCAAGGACACCTCCGGCCCGTCCATGAACATCCTCATCAAGCTGATGAGCGTGGTGTCGCTGGTGCTGGCGCCCTGGTTCGTGCGCGTCCACAACATCACCGACGGCACGGGCGAGGACATGCAGGCCATGCTGGTGGAGACGGTGAAGAGCGCCGCGCAGGTGTTCTTCGGCTGACCGCTTCTTCGCCGGTTCTGGTTTGAGTGCGAGCGCCTCCGGTTTCCTGCCGGGGGCGCTCTGCGTTTCGAGCCGGGTTCGTGGCGTGGGGCCGCTCCGGAGCCGGACGATACCGCCGTCCGTCTCCTGCGCGGGCTCCGCGAGCCTCCTCGGTCGGCACGAAACTGCTGTGCCGACGCTGCGGGGTCTCGCTACGCCGGAGTGAGCCAGCCGAAACTGCCCGGCTGTCTCACTCCGTGACAGAATCCGGGAACTGCGATGAACGGCAACGGCGGCCCTCGCCAATGGCGAAGACTGTGGCTCGCGTTGACGCATCCCGCCGGCCCGTGTAAATTCACCTGTCTGCCGGCCGGGCCCCTGAACCAGGCGCCCGGCCGCGTCATTTGCGGCAACTACCTCGCGTACCCATATGCTCAAGCTCGGAATCGTCGGCCTCCCCAACGTGGGGAAGAGCACGCTGTTCAACGCGCTGACCTCGGCGGGCGCGGACGCGGCCAACTACCCGTTCTGCACGGTGGAGCCCAACGTGGGAATGGTGGAGGTGCCCGACCCGCGCGTGGACCTGCTCGCCGAGAAGGTGCAGCCGCAGCGGGTGGTGCGGGCCGCGGTGCAGTTCGTGGACATCGCGGGACTGGTCAAGGGCGCCTCCGAGGGCGAGGGGCTGGGCAACCAGTTCCTCACCAACATCCGCGAGACCGACGCCGTGGTGCACGTGGTGCGCTGCTTCGACGACCCGGACGTGGTGCACGTGATGGGGGGCGTGGACCCGGTGCGCGACCGCGAGATCATCAACCTGGAGCTGATCCTCTCCGACCTGGCGCAGGTGGAGAAGCGGCTGGAGCGCGTCCGCAAGACGGCCCGCGGCGGCGACGCCGAGGCCAAGGCCGAGCTGGCCATGCTGGAGCGCGTGCAGGCCGTGCTCTCCGAGGGGCAGCCCGCGCGCACGGTGGAGGTGTCCGACGAGGAGGAGAAGCTGCTGCGCTCCTTCAACCTGCTCACCTCCAAGCCGGTGGTGTACCTGGCCAACGTGTCCGAGGACGACCTCCCGGAGGGTGACAACGAGTGGGTGCGCGCCCTGCGCGCCGCGGTGGAGGAGAGCGGCGAGCGCGCCGAGGTCATCCCCATCTCCAGCAAGATCGAGTCGGAGCTGGGCGAGCTGCCCCAGGAAGAGCGCGCCGAGTTCCTGGAGTCGCTGGGGCTGGAGGAGCCGGGGCTGAACCGGCTGATCCGCGCCGGCTACCGGCTGCTGGGGCTCCAGGTGTACTTCACCGCCGGCGAAAAGGAAGTGCGCGCCTGGGAGATCCCGGTGGGCGCCAAGGGCCCCGAGGCCGCCGGCGTCATCCACTCCGACTTCGAGCGCGGCTTCATCCGCGCCGAGACGGTGGGCTGGGACGACTTCCTCAAGACCGGCTCCGTCAAGGCGGCCAGGGAGCAGGGGCTGATGCGCTCCGAGGGCAAGGAGTACGTCGTCAAGGACGGCGACATCCTCCTCTTCCGCTTCAACGTCTGACGCCGCATCGGCTTGTCGCCCTGGGAGCGGCGCGGTAGCTTGCGGGTGGAGGCTTCGGCGCGCTCGACCAACCTGGAGGGCACAGCATGGATTTCATCGTCACGCTCGAACAGGACGAGGACGGCGTCTGGATCGCCGAATGCCCGGCCATTCCAGGGTGCGTGAGCCAGGGCTCCACCCGGGACGAGGCTGTTGAGAACGTCCGCGAGGCGATCCTGCTCTGCCTGGAAGTCCGCGACGAACTGAAGATGTCCGGCCCCCGGGAGGTACGCCGGATCCACGTAGCCGCCTGATGCCGCCCGTTCCCGTCCTCGGCGCGGGCGAGGTGGTGAAGGTGCTGGAGGCGTTCGGGTGGCGGGTCGCGAGGTCGGGCAACCACATCGTCATGGTCCGGGAGGGTAGCAGCGCTTCGCTTTCCGTTCCCAACCACCGGGAAGTCGCAAGGGGCACCCTTCGGTCCCTGATCCGCTCCGCCGGGCTGACGGTGGAGGAGTTCACGGCGGCTCTGGACCGGTGAGACGACCGGCGCTCCCGACCCGAGTTCCGGGCGCGCCGGTTGACATTTTCGCCGATTCCGGCTATCCTACAAATCTGTCCCGACCACGCAGGTCCGCTCTCGGGTTCGCCGGGCGCGGCAGGATCAACTTTTTTTCTGGCGGCGCAGGCGGGGGGCGTAACGGTGGATACGCCCTGCGTTCATGCGGCACTGGGAGCCCGATGAAGACGTATTCCGTAAAGGCCGGGGAGATCGAGCGGCGCTGGTTCGTCGTGGACGCCGAGGGCAAGGTCCTCGGGCGCCTCGCGACCGAGATCGCGCGCGTGCTCCGCGGCAAGCACAAGCCGACCTACACCCCGCACCTGGACACCGGCGACTTCGTGGTCGTCATCAACGCCGACAAGGTGCGGCTGACCGGCAGGAAGGAGGATCAGAAGACCTACTTCCGGCACACCGGGTACATGGGTCACGAGAAGTTCATCCCGTTCCGCGAGATGCTCGCCAAGCACCCCGAGCGGGTGGTCGAGCTGGCGGTCAAGGGGATGCTTCCCAAGAACGCGCTGGGCCGGCAGATGCGCCACAAGCTCAAGGTGTACGCCGGAACGGAGCACCCGCACTCGGCGCAGCAGCCGGAACCCCTCACCTTCTGATCACTCGCATGGCTACTGAGCAGATCCACGCCATCGGCCGCCGCAAGACGTCGGTCGCCCGCGTGTACCTCCGCCCGGGGAACGGGACGTGGGAGGTCAACGGCCGCACGCTGGAGGACTACCTCCCCCGCGGCGTGCTGCGCCAGGCGGCGAACCAGCCGTTCGCCGCGACCGAGACCCAGGGGCAGTTCGACGTCAAGGTGACTGTGGCCGGCGGCGGGCTCCGCGGCCAGGCCGACGCGATCCGGCTGGGCGTCGCCCGCGCCCTGGTCAAGGTCAACGAGGACAACCGCCGCCGTCTGCGGGCGGAGTCGCTGCTGACCCGCGACCCCCGCGAGGTGGAGCGCAAGAAGCCCGGCCGTCCGGGCGCGCGCAAGCGGTTCCAGTTCTCCAAGCGCTGATCGGGAGCGCGGGAATCGTGGCGCCGGCGCGGAGCGATCCGCGCCGGCACCGCGTTTTTCGAATCCCGGCCCATCCCTCACACCTCCCGACGCCGGACCCGGTGCCGCTCCATGCGGTGGGCCCCGGCGGATGACGGCGGTGGACGAAACAACCACGCGCAGGAAGCACAATGGCTACGCCCCAGATCCAGGACCTCCTCGAGGCCGGTGTCCACTTCGGACACCAGACGTCCCGCTGGAACCCGAAGATGCGCAAGTTCATCTTCGCGGAGCGCAACGGGATCTACATCATCGACCTGAAGAAGACCCTCCGCCAGCTGGAGCTGGCGCAGGAGCTGGTGCGCGGGATCGTGTCCCGCGGCGAGCGCGTCCTCTTCGTCTGCACCAAGAAGCAGCTCCGCCCCATCATCCAGAGCGAGGCCGAGCGCTCCAACTCCTTCCACGTGACGGAGCGCTGGCTGGGCGGCATGCTCACCAACTTCACCACGCAGAAGAAGCAGATCCGCCGGCTCCGCGAGCTGGAGCGCGGGCAGGAGGAGGGCGCCTTCGACTTCTACACCAAGAAGGAGCAGCTCATGCTCGACCGCGAGCGTGAGCGCCTGGACAAGTACCTGTCGGGCGTCAAGGACATGGCCCGCCTGCCGGGCGCGCTGTTCGTGGTGGACGCCAAGCGCGAGAAGATCGCCGTCAGCGAGGCCAACAAGCTGGGGATCCCGGTGATCGCCATCGCCGACACCAACGCGGACCCGGACGTGCTCACCGTGCCCATCGCGGGCAACGACGACGCGATCCGCTCCGTGAGCGTGATCAGCGGCGCCATCGCCGACTCGATCCTCGAGGCCCGCGCCGCCATGCCGGCGGACGCCCGCCGCGCGGCGGACGAGGCGGAGGTGACCACCTACTCCACCGAGACCGGCGCCGCGGCGCCGTCCGACAAGGACGACCGCGGCGGCAAGGGCCGCCGTCCGCGCCGCAAGCGCAAGCCGCGGCCGGAGGCGATCGCGAACGCGCGCGGTGGTGAGGGCGGCGAGGGCGGCGAGGGCGGGGACGAGGAGTAATCCTCCCCGCGGAGCCGGTCGGCAGTTCGATGGGGCCACCGCGGGCGACCGCACGTGGCCCCATTTTCATGTACGCGTGCGCCGGGTGGTCTTTCCTTCGCCCGCGCGCCGCTTAAATTCGTCCCGCCGAGAGGCGGCGACTACGACAACAATCGACGACGGATCAGCCCAATGGAAATTTCTGCGAAGGACGTCAAGGAGCTGCGCGACCGCACCGGGGCCGGGATGATGGAGTGCAAGAACGCGCTCACCGAGGCCAAGGGCGACAAGGAGGCCGCCATCGACATCCTCCGCTCCCGCGGCGCCGCCAAGGCCGCCAAGCGCGCGGAGCGCGAGGCCAAGGAGGGCGCGATCGGCAGCTACATCCACATGGGCGGCCGCATCGGCGTGATGGTGGAGGTGGGCTGCGAGACCGACTTCGTCGCCCGCAACGACGCCTTCCAGCAGCTGGTGCGCGACATCGCCATGCACGTGGCCGCCGCCAACCCGGTGGCGCTGCGCCGCGAGGACTTCCCGGCCGAGATGGTGGAGCGCGAGCGCAACGTGTACCGCGAGCAGATGCGCGAGTCCGGCAAGCCGGAGAACATCTGGGACAAGATCGTGGACGGGAAGCTGGAGAAGTTCTACGCGGAGCAGGCGCTCCTGGAGCAGCCCTTCGTCAAGAACCCGGACATCACCGTGGGCCAGCTGGTGACGGAGGTCTCCTCCAAGACCGGCGAGAAGATCGAGGTGCGCCGGTTCACGCGCTACGCCCTGGGCGAGTGATGCCGGCCGGGGAGGCTCACGCCGACCTGAAGTACCCGCGCGTCCTCCTCAAGCTCTCCGGCGAGGCCCTCGCCGGGGAGCAGGGGTACGGGATCGCGCCGCGCGTGGTGGAGGCGATCACCGACGAGATCCGCCAGCTGCACGACATGGGCGTGGCGCTGGGGCTGGTGATCGGCGGCGGCAACATCGTCCGCGGCACCACCGCGAGCCAGCAGGGGATGGACCGCGTCTCCGCCGACTACATGGGGATGCTGGCCACGGTGATCAACGCGCTCGCCCTCCAGGACATCCTGGAGCGCAAGGGGATCGAGACGCGCGTGCTCACCGCCATCCGCATGGAGCAGCTGGCCGAGCCGTACATCCGCCGGCGCGCCATCCGCCACCTGGAGAAGGGGCGGGTGGTGATCTTTGCCGGGGGCACGGGGAACCCGTACTTTTCCACCGACACCGCGGCGGTGCTGCGCGGCATCGAGATGGAGGCGGACGTCATCATCAAGGCCACCAAGGTGGAGGGCGTGTACTCCGCCGACCCGGCCAAGGACCCGTCCGCCGAGTTCATCCCCGAGATCTCCTTCATGGACGCGCTCACCCGCGAGCTGGCGGTGATGGACGCGGCCGCGCTCTCGCTCTGCAAGGAGAACCGCATCCCGATCGTGGTGCTCAACCTGGGGACCGCCGGCGCCGTGGCGCGGGTGGTCCGCGGCGAGCGGGTCGGGACGCTGGTCCACCCGTGATCCTGTCCACGCAACCGGAGTCCCCATGCCCAGCAGCCTGAACAACGCCCGCGAAAGGATGGAGAAGGCCCTGGAGACGGTGCGCCGCGAGTTCTCGGGCGTCCGCACCGGCAAGGCCTCGCCCGCGCTCCTGGACTCGGTGCGCGTGGAGGCGTACGGCTCCATGCTCCCCGTCAACCAGGTGGGGCAGGTGTCCGCCCCGGAGCCGCGCATGCTCACCGTGGTGCCCTACGACAAGAGCCTGATCAAGGCCGTGGAGCGGGCGCTGCGCGAGTCGGACCTGGGGCTGAACCCGTCCAACGACGGCGCCACGATCCGCATCCCGCTGCCGCCGCTCACCGAGGAGCGCCGCCGCGAGTACGTCAAGCTCCTGCACCGCTACGCGGAGGAGGGGCGCGTGGCCGTCCGCCAGGCGCGGCAGCACGCCAACGACGACATCAAGAAGCGCCAGAAGGACGGCGAGCTGACCGAGGACGAGATGCGGCGCTCGCAGGACCAGGTGCAGAAGCTCACCGACGAGTACGTCCACAAGGTGGACGACCTGCTCAAGAAGAAGGAAGCCGAGGTGCTGGAGGTCTGACCCCGGCGCGCGTGGCCGCCGCGGGTCCAGGGGGAGCTCCCGGAGGGACGGGGCTCCCCGCTTTCTTTTCCCGCAGACCACTTTTTTTGACAAACCCGAGCAGTCCCGCAATTTTTCGCGAATGGCCACCGACCTCCTCCACCAGATCCGCCTGCACGGCCACGTCCCGCGGCACGTCGCCATCATCATGGACGGCAACGGGCGCTGGGCGCGCGAGCGCGGGCGGCCGCGCGAGTTCGGGCACAAGGCGGGGATGACCTCCGTGCGCGACGCGGTGGAGGGGGCCACCGACGCCGGGGTGGAGGTGCTCACCCTGTTCGCCTTCTCGCAGGAGAACTGGCACCGTCCGCGCGGCGAGGTATCGGCGCTGATGTCGCTGCTGCAGCTGTACGTGCGGCGGGAGCAGCGCGAGCTCAAGGAGAAGGGGGTGGAGGTGCACGCCATCGGCGACCTGTCGCGCCTGGGGCCGCGCACCCGCCGGGCGCTGGAGGGGATCGTGGAGCACACCGCCGGCGGCACCCGCCTGCGGCTCAACCTGGCGGTGAGCTACGGCTCCCGCGGCGAGATCGTGCGGGCGGCGCAGCGGCTGGCGGAGCGCGTCCGGGCCGGGACGCTCGCCCCGGAGGAGATCGACGAGTCGGCGTTCGCCGCGGAGCTGTACACGGCCCGCGACCCCGACCCGGACCTGCTGATCCGCACCTCGGGGGAGCACCGCATCTCCAACTTCATGCTCTGGCAGCTCGCGTACACCGAGCTGCACATGACCCCCGTGCTCTGGCCCGACTTCAGGCGCGAGCACCTCTTCCAGGCGATCCGCGACTTCCAGCGCCGCGAGCGGCGCTTCGGACGCGTCGCCGCGACCTGAGGCGACGCCGGTGGCGCTTTCCGAGACCGCGAAGCGGGTGGCCGTGGCCGTGGTGGGGATCCCCGTCGCGGTGGGAGCGGTGTACCTGGGCGGGTTCGTGCTGGGCGGGCTGCTCGCTGTGGTCGCCGTGCTGGCCGTGCTGGAGTTCTACCGCATGGCCGAGCGCAAGGCGGCGCGCCCGCTGGCCTACCTGGGCGCGGGCGCGGCCGCGGCGCTGGTGCTGCTCGCCTCCTTCTACCCTGAGGAGGGGCCCGGCGGCGCCGGCTTCCCCTGGCTGCTCGCCCTGTTCGTGCTGGCGACGGTGACCGCCGCCATCTGGACGCGCGGTGTGGAGGGCGAGCCGCTGCTCTCCGTCTCCACCACCGTGCTGGGCACGCTCTACACCGGCGGCCTCCTTTCCTACGCGCTCTTCCTGCGGCACCTCCCCGCGCGCCCCGACCCCTGGCACGGCACGGCGCTGGTCTTCGCGCCGGTGCTCCTCACCTGGGCCAGCGACACCTTCGCGTACTTCGTGGGCCGCGCCTTCGGCAGGCGCAAGCTGATCCTGCGCGTCAGCCCGGGGAAGACGGTGGAGGGCTCGCTGGGCGCGCTGGTGGGGACCGTGCTGGTGGCGGTGGGCTACTCGTTCGTCCTCGCCCGCTTCCCGGCGTACCGCATGACCGTCGCCGAGGCCGCCGTCTTCGGCGTGCTGATGTCGGTGTCGGCGCAGGTGGGCGACCTCGCCGAGTCGCTGCTCAAGCGCGACGCGGGGGTCAAGGACAGCGGCACCCTGCTCCCCGGGCACGGCGGCGCGCTGGACCGCTTCGACTCGCTGCTCTTCACGCTCCCGCTGGCGTACCTGTTCTTTTGCTACGTGGTCGGGGCGGCGTGAGCGGCCCGCGGGGGGTGGCCGTCCTGGGCGCCACCGGGTCCATCGGCAAGAGCGCGCTGGCGGTGGTGAGGCAGCACCCGGACCGCTTCCGCCCCGTGGTGCTCACCGCGCACCGCAACGCCGCCGCCCTGGCCGGCCTGGTCGCGGAGCACCGGCCGGCGCTGGCGGTGGTGGCGGATCCTTCGGCGTCCTCCGGGGTCTATTGCGCCGGACCGACGCGGTGGGCCTCCGGGCGCGAGGCGCTGCTGGAGGCGGCGACGCACCCGGACGTGGACGTGGTGCTCAACGCGCTGGTGGGCGCGGCCGGGCTGGAGCCCACCCTGGCGGCGCTGCGCGCCGGCAAGCGGGTGGCGCTCGCCAACAAGGAGTCGCTGGTGTGCGCCGGCCCGCTGGTGATGCGCGCCGCGGAGGAGGGGGGCGGCGAGCTGCTCCCGGTGGACAGCGAGCACAGCGCCATCTTCCAGTGCCTGCAGGGCGCGCAGTGGCGCGAGGTGGAGCGGCTGCTGATCACCGCCTCCGGCGGCCCGTTCCGCGGCTGGGCGCCGGAGCGGCTGGCCGCCGTGACCCCCGGCGACGCGCTGCGCCACCCCACCTGGGACATGGGGTCCAAGATCACCATCGACTCGGCGACGCTGGCGAACAAGGCGCTGGAGGTGATCGAGGCGCACTTCCTGTTCGGCGTCCCGTACGACCGCATCCAGGCGGTGGTGCACCCGCAGTCGGTGATCCACTCCATGGTGGAGTTCGTGGACGGCTCGGTGCTGGCGCAGATGGGGTTCCCCACCATGGAGATCCCCGTGCTCTACGCCCTTGCCTACCCGGAGCGCCTCCCCTACGCCTGCCGGCGCTTCGACCCGGTGGCCGCGGGGGCGCTCACCTTCGAGCCGGTGCGCGCCGACCTGTTCCGCGCCTTCGCGCTGGGGGTGGACGCCGGGCGCGCCGGCGGCACGGCGCCCGCGGTGTTCAACGCCGCCAACGAGGTGGCCGTCGCCGCGTTCCTGGAGGGGGCCCTCTCGTTCCCCGGGATCGCCGCGGCCATCGACGACGCCCTGGCCCGCTGGCCGGGCGGCGAGGCCGCCACCCTGGACGACGTGCTCCGCGCCGACGCGTGGGCGCGCGGCGTCACCCGAACCTTCGTCCGAGGCTAGAGCCCCGTGGTGGACGTAATCGCATTCTTCGTCGTCATCTCGGTCCTGATCCTGGTCCACGAGCTCGGCCACTTCCTGGCCGCCAAGTCCGTGAACATCCAGGTGCCGCGCTTCTCGCTGGGGCTGGGCCCCCGCGTGCTCGGCTTCCGCCGGGGCGAGACCGAGTACGTCCTGTCCGCCATCCCGCTGGGCGGCTACGTCAAGATGGCCGGGATGGAGGACGACGAGGCCGCCGAGGCGCTGGAGGGCGGCGCCGCGGCCTCGGACGAGCCGCCGGTGGACCCGGAGCGCACCTTCGACTCCAAGCCGCTCTGGGCGCGCGCCTGGGTGATCTCGGCGGGCGTGATCTTCAACATGATCTTCGCCTTCCTGGTCTTCATCGGGCTGGGGCTGGGGTACGGCGACACGGTGGTCTCCACCACCCGCCTGTTCGTGGCGGGCGCCGACTCGCTGCGCGGCGCCGCGGCGCCGCTGGCCCGCATCCCCGTGGGCGCCGAGGTGCAGTCGGTGGGGCAGACGCCGGTGCAGAGCTGGAACGAGGTGATCGCCGCGCTGGACTCCGCCCCCGCGGGCCCGGTGACGCTCCGCCTGGCCGCCATGCCCCCGGTGACGCTGGACCTGCCCCCCGCCGGCGCGGCGCGCGACAGCCTCCTGGCGCGCGTGCAGCCGTTCATCGACCCGGTGGTGGCCCGGGTGGTGGAGGGCGGCGCCGCGGCGCAGGCCGGGCTCCGCTCCGGCGACCGCGTGGTCGCCGCGGGCGGCAGGCCGGTGCGCGCCTGGCAGGAGCTGGAGAGCGCCATCCGCTCCAGCCCCGAGCGGCCGCTCCCGCTGGTGGTGGAGCGCGCGGGTGAGCGGGTGGCCGTCACGGTGACGCCCGTGGCCGAGCGCGAGCTCAACGAAGAGATGAAGCGCGTCCCCGTGGGCAAGATCGGCGTGGAGCGCCCCAACGCCGACGTGGTCCGCCGTCCCATCGGCCCGGCGGAGGCGGTGGCGCGCGGGTGGCAGCAGACGTGGGGCTCCGCGGGCGCCATCGTGGAGGTGCTGGGCCGGCTGCTCACCGGCGGCGAGTCCATGCGCAGCCTGGGCGGCCCGCTCGCCATCGGGCAGATCTCCGGCGAGACGGCGCGGCTGGGGCTGGACGCCTTCCTCAGCTTCCTGGCGATCTTCTCCATCAACCTGGCCATCTTCAACCTGCTCCCCATCCCCATCCTGGACGGCGGCCACCTGCTGTTCATCGCCATCGAGGCGGTGCGCGGGCGCCCGCTCTCGGTGGAGCAGCGCATCCGCTTCTCGCACGTGGGGATGATCCTGGTGGTGGGGCTGATGGTGTGGGCCATCACCAACGACATCCTGCGGGTGGTCTTCAACATCTAGGGCGCGGTTGCGGGCAAATGCTTGCCGGTGTTAAATTTCTTAGTTTCCCGGACGCACGGATCCACCTGCGCGCCGTCCCGCTCGTTTCGCGACCGGCCGTCGTGTCCCACCAGATCCCACCCGCAGTGAGATAAACGATGGATGGCACCCAGCTCGAACACATCGAGCGTCGGCTCCTCCGCGAGCGCGAGCGCATCCTTCGGTCTCTGGGCCGCTTCTCGGAGCAGGCCAAGCTGACCCGCGATTCCGCCGACAACGACCTGTCCAGCTACTCGTTCCACATGGCCGACCAGGGGACGGACGCCATGGAGCGGGAGAAGACGTTCCTGTTCGCGAGCAAGGAGGGGCGCTACCTCTATCGCGTGGAGGAGGCGCTGCGGCGCCTGTACAACGACCCGGAGAACTTCGGGATCTGCCACGGCTGCAAGAAGGAGATCCCCTTCGAGCGCCTGGATGCCCTGCCGCACGCCCGGTACTGTCTGGATTGCAAGCTCCGGGAGGAGGAGGCGGCGGCGTAAGCCGTTCTCGCTCTCCTTGATGCTCGAAGCGGCCCGCCTGGTTTTCAGGTGGGCCGCTTTGCTTTTCGGGCTGGTCGTGTGGTGGCGGGCCGCTCCGGAACCAGGCCAAACTGCCGGCCTGTTTCCTACGCGGGCTCCGGGAACCCCGCCAAACAGCCGGCGGGTTTCCCTCCGCCGGAGTGAGCCTCGCCAAACTGCAGGCGAGTCTCCCTCCGCACAGATTTTGGGGGATACTGCGGAACTGCGA
>JBFMFL010000092.1:0-22483 GCA_040752145.1 Gemmatimonadota bacterium | reverse complement strand
GGGGACGACTACACGGATCCGTCGTGCTCCCCCTCTCCCCTCGTGGGAGAGGGGGCCGGGGGGTGAGGGGGCGCCAGGCGCGCCGGATCCTGCCTTCGCTCCGTCGTGCTCCCCCTTCCCTCGCTTGCGGGGGAAGGGGGCTGGGGGGATGGGGGGCGCCGGCCCCGGCCTCACACCGAACCTGCGTCGTCACCCCCCGCCTCCCCGCACGGCGTCGTCCAGCGCGCGCAGCAGCACGTCCCCGCCCGCGGTGAACCTCACGCTCTGCGTGAGCACCCAGGCGGCGGCCGACGGGGGGAGGAGCTGGCGCAGCTTCACGGCGTCCTTGTGCGTCATCACGATGGGCCGCCCGGCGGCGCGTTCCAGCAGCGCGGCCGCCTCGGCGGCGTCGAAGGCATGGTGGTCGGGAAAGGCGGCCAGCTCGACGGCGAACCCCCGCTGCCGCAGGTTCTCCGCGAACGGCGCCGGGTCGGCCAGCGCGGCAATGGCCAGCACCGCGTCCCCGGCGGACGGCGGCTCCGACGTCGGATCCCCGAGCGGCAGCAGCGCGTCCGGCGCGAGCCAGCACTCCGCCACGGGCACACCCGGGGCCAGCGTCCGCAGCTGCCGCACCACGCGGGCGCCCTGCTCCGCGGAGGCCGACTTGCGGGTGGCCACGATCACGCCGGCGCGGAGCAGGGCGGACGCGGCCTCGCGCCACGGTCCTCGCGGCAGCAGGCGCCGCCGCGCCGCCCAGCCCTCCACGGAGACCAGCACGACGTCCAGGTCCCGGGCGAGGGCCCGGTGCTGGAAGCCGTCGTCCAGCACCACCACGTCGCGCCCCGCAGCCGCGGCCTCGCGCGCCGCCTCCATCCGCCGCGCCGCCGCGAACACCGGCACCTCCGGGTTCAGCTCGCGGTGCACCTGCACCTCGTCGGCGCCGTAGCCGCGCAGCGCGATCGCCGGCTTCCGGCCGCGCTCCAGCAGCCGCGCCGCGATCCAGGCGGCGACGGGCGTCTTCCCCGCCCCGCCCACGCCCACGTTGCCCACGCTGACCACCGGCACCGGCGCGCGCCCGGCGCGCAGCCAGCCCCGGTCGTACGCAAGATTACGCGCCGCCACCCCGCCCCGAAAGAGCAGCTCCGCCGGGGCCAGCCCCGCGTCCAGCGCCTTTCCGGGCAGCCCCGCCTCCCCCGCCCACCAGCGCGCCACCCAGGCGCGCGCCCTCACGCCCGCTTCCACGCCTCCTCGTCGTCCACCAGCGCCACCAGCGCGTTCAGGCGCGCCTCCACGTCGCGCCCGATCTCCTCCAGCGCCGCCTCGTCCGCGTCGCGCGGGATCCACACCGGCTCGCCGTACGCCAGCCGCACCTTGGCGAACGGCTTGGGCACCAGGAAGCGGTCCCAGCTCCCGAACCACCACCCCCGGCTCGCGCCCCCCGCCGCCGGGATCACCGGCGCCCCCGAGAGCTGCGCCGCCAGCAGCGCGCCCGGCTTCATCACCGCGCGGGGGCCCCGCGGGCCGTCCGGCGTGATCGCCAGCGAGCGGCCGGCGCGCACGTGCCTCACCAGGTCGCGCAGCGCCCCCGCCGCGCGGCGGCTGCTGGAACCGCGCACCGGCGTGTACCCCCACCCCTCCACGATCCGGGCGATGTACTCCCCGTCGCGGTGCTGGCTCACCAGCGTGACCAGCTCCTGGTGCCGGTTCCAGTACGTGCAGGGGAGGAGCCGCCCGTGCCAGAGCACGAAGACGACCGGCCTCCCCTCCCGGTGGAACCGCTCGAAGTTCTCCGTCCCCTTCTGCTCCACGCGGCAGGTGTCCAGCAGCGTGGAGAGCAGCCCGCCCCCCGCGGCCGCGATCAGCCGCGTCTTCAGGTCCGCCCCCGCGCGGCCGCCGGCCTTCCCGCCGCCGTCCTCAGCCATCGTGCCCCAGCAGCCGCGCGGCGATCCGGGCCGTCCGCACCGCGGCGCCGCCCTCGCCCTCGCCGCCCTCCAGCCTGGCGCGGATGTCGGCCAGCTTCGCCGTCATCGCCCGGCGCTCCGGCGAGTCCCGGCGGATCAAGGGCAGGATCGCCGCGGAAAGCGACTCGGGCGTGGCCCGGTCCTGCACGAACTCGGGGAAGACGCGCTCCTCGGCGATCAGGTTGGCGAGCGCGATGTGCGGCACCCTGACCAGCCGCTTCGCCATCGCGTAGCTGAGCGGGTTCATCCGGTACGCCACCACGCCCGGCGTCCCCGCGAGCGCCGTCTCCAGCGTGGTGGTGCCGGACTTCACCAGCGCCGCGTCCGCGTACTCCAGCAGCCCGGACGCGCTGGGCACCAGCGGCCAGCGCGCGCCCCGGTAGACGGAGCGGTCGATGTCGCTGGGGACGCCGATCACCGGCTGCACGGCGGGCTCGCGCGCGACGACGCGCGCCGCGGCCTCGGAGAACAGCTCCAGGTGGCGGCGGAGCTCCTGGGGCCGGGAGCCGGGGAAGAGCGCCAGGACCGGCCGCTCCGGGTCCAGCCCGGCGGAGCGGGCCCAGTCGGCGCGGGTCTCGGTGCGGGCGGGAAGGTCGAGGAGGGGGTGTCCGACGAAGACCGCGTTGACGCCCCGGTCGCGGAGGAACTTCTCCTCGAAGGGGAGCACCACGGCCACCGTGTCGGCGTCGCGCGCCAGGTCGCGGGTGCGCTCGGCGTGCCAGGCCCACACCTGCGGGGAGATGTAGTAGAGCACGGGGATCCCCCGCCCCCTGGCGTGCTTGGCCAGGCGGAGGTTGAAGCCGGGGTAGTCGATGGGGACGACCAGGTCCACCCGCTCGCGCTCCAGCGCGGCGAACACCCGGCGCCGCAGCTCGACGAAGAAGGGGAGGTGGCGGAGGACCTCCACGAAGCCCATCACCGCCAGCTCCTCCACCCCGGCCAGCAGCTCCACGCCCTCCGCGGCCATGCGCGAGCCGCCCAGCCCCAGCAGGCGCGCGCCCGGGAAGCGGGCACGCAGAGCGCGGGCGAGCCCGGCGCCGTGGAGGTCGCCGGAGGGCTCGCCCGCCGCGATGAAGATGGTCGGGCCGGGTGCGGTCACCCGGGCAGCCGGCCGAGGAGGTACCACACCGCCGCCAGGATCACCACCAGCAGGATCAGCAGCCGCGTCGCCGAGGGCGGCGGCGTGCCGCCCTGGACGTTCGACCGCGGCTTCCTACGCCGGCTGCCAGGAGGAAACATCGTGCTCGATCCGGCCCATGATCTCCAGCGCCACGGCCAGCGCCTGCCGCCCGTCGCGCCCGCTCACCACCAGCGGGGCCTCGCCGCGCACGGCGCGGACCCACGCCTCCAGCTCCGCACGCAGCGGCTCCGCGCCGTCGCCGCGCAGCTCCACCCGGTCCACCATCCCCAGCAGCGCCGCCGGCCCCACCTCCCCCTCGGGGATGCGGGCGCCCTTCCGGAGGCGCAGGAACTCGCCCGTGCCGGCCGCCAGGTCCAGCGAGATGTAGCCCGAGTTCTGGAAGAAGCGGATCTTGCGCGTCCGCTCCATCGACACCCGGCTGGCGGTGATGTTGGCCACCGCGTTGTCCTCGAACTCCAGGCGCGCGTTGGCGATGTCCACGTTGGGCGTGAGGATGGGCACCCCCACCGCCCGCACCGACGCCACCTCGCTCCCCACCAAGCTGAGCACCAGGTCGATGTCGTGGATCATCAGGTCCAGCACCACCGCCACGTCCGTCCCCCGCCCCGCGAAGGGCGCCAGCCGGTGCGACTCCACGAAGCGCGGCACGTCCAGGTACGGCTCGCAGGCCCGCAGCGCGCCGTTGAAGCGCTCCACGTGCCCCGTCGCCACCAGCACCCCGGCCGCGTCCGCCGCCGCCACGATCCGGTCCGCCTCCTCCAGCGTGGAGGCGATCGGCTTCTCGATCAGCAGGTGCACCCCGCGGTCCAGCGCCGCCAGCGCCACCGCCGCGTGCGCCGTGGTGGGGACGGCGACCACCGCCGCCTGCACCCGCTCCAGCAGCTCGTCCAGCGCCGGGAACACGCGCACCCCCAGCTCCTCGCCCACCCTGGCGGCGCGGACGGGGTCCGCGTCGTACACCCCGGCGAGCTGCGCCCCCGGCACCTCGCGCAGGATGCGCGCGTGGTGGAAGCCCAGCGAGCCGACGCCGACGACGCCGACCGGGACCGCCGGGCCGGTCAAACCGACACCCCCCGCTCGCTCCGCTCGAAGAAGGCCAGGAAGTTCTCCACCTCCGGGATCGCGCGCAGCTCCTCGCGGGCGCGGGCCAGCGCCTGGGTGGTGTTGTGCGCCGAGGCGAAGAACAGGCGGTACGCCCGCTTCAGCTCGCGCCGGACCTCCTCCGAGAAGCCGCGGCGCTGCAGCCCCACCGAGTTGAGCCCGTACAGCTGCAGCGGGATCCCCGCCGCCTTTACGTACGGCGGCACGTCCTTGGCGATGCGCGACTGGCCGCCCACGAAGGCGTGCTGCCCGATCCGCACGAACTGGTGGATGGGCGTCATCCCGCCCACGATCACCCAGTCCTCGATCGCCACGTGCCCGGCCATGTTCACGGCGTTGGAGAGGATCACGTGGTCGCCGATGCGGCAGTCGTGCGCCACGTGGACGTACGACATCAGCAGGCAGTCGCTCCCCACCGTGGTCACCCCGCTGGCCGCGGTCCCGCGGTTCAGCGTGGCGTACTCGCGGATGTGGGTGCGGTCGCCCACCACCAGGCGCGTGGGCTCGCCGCGGTACTTGAGGTCCTGCGGCGCCGTCCCCAGCACCGCGCCCTTGGCGAGGACGCACTCCGCGCCGACCGTCGTGTCGCCCTCGATCAGGACGTGCGGCCCCACCTGCGTGCCGGGGCCGATGCGGGCCTCCGGGCCCACGATGCTGTACGGCCCCACGGACACCCCCTCCCCCAGCTCCGCCGCGTCGTCCACGAGGGCGGTGGGGTGGATGTCCACGCCGGGGCGGGAGGCGAGTCCCATGGCGCGGCCCTCAGCGATCGACGACACGGGCCATCATCTCCGCTTCGGCGACCACGTGCCCGTCGACGGTCCCCACCCCCTTCATTCGGCAGGTGGCGCCGCGGATCTGCAGCACCTCCACCTCGAAGCGGATCTGGTCGCCCGGGGTGACGGGGCGGCGCCATTTCACGTTGTCCAGCGACATGAAGTAGACGATCTTGTCCTCGAGGTTCTCCATGGCCTCCAGCACCAGCAGCCCGCCCACCTGGGCCATCGCCTCGATGATGAGGACCCCGGGCATCACCGGCCGGCCGGGGAAGTGGCCGACGAAGAACGGCTCGTTGATGGTGACGTTCTTGAGGCCGACGATCCGCTTCCGCTCCTCGAACTCCACCACCCGGTCCACCAGCAGGAACGGGTAGCGGTGCGGGAGGTACTGCGAGATCTGCTCGATGTTGAGGATGGGCCGGGCGAGCGCCTTCTTCTCCTGGCGCGCCACCAGCTCCCGCGCCAGCGCCACGTTGCCCCGGTGCCCCGGCCGCTCCGCCACCACGTGCGCCGCAAGGCGCGCGCCCACCAGCGCCAGGTCGCCCACCACGTCCAGCGCCTTGTGGCGCACGAACTCGTCGGCGAAGCGCAGGTCCGTCCCCTCCACCACCCCCGTCTCCGAGAGCACCACCGCGTTGTCGACCGTGCCGCCCTGCGCCAGGCCGCGCTCGCGCAGCGCCGCCACTTCGTGCTCGAAGCAGAAGGTGCGCGCCGGCGCCACCTGCGCCGCGTAGCTCTCCGGGGCGATCCGGAACGAGCCGAACTGCCGCCCGATCAGCGGGTGCTCGAACTCGATGGTCGTGCTCACCCGGTAGTCGGCCGAGGGCGCCACCACGTAGCTGGACACCTTGTCGTTGACGGCGAAGGTGTCGCTCACCGTGAGCACCCGCGCCGGCGCGTCCTGCTCCTCGATGCCCGCGTCCGAGAGCAGGTCGAAGAACAGCCGGGCGCTCCCGTCGCCCGCCGGCGGCTCGTGCGCGTCCAGCTCCACGACCAGGTTGTCGATCCCCAGCGCCACCGCCGCGGAGAGCACGTGCTCCACGGTGTGGACGCGGGCCTCGCCCAGCCCGATGGTGGTGCCGCGGTCCGTGTCCACCACGTGCGCGACCAGCGCCGGCACCTCCGGCGAGCCGGGGAGGTCCACCCGGCGGAAGACGATCCCGGCGTGCACCGGGGCGGGCAGGAAGCGCAGCCGGGTGCGGGCGCCGGTGTGCAGCCCCACTCCCTCGGCCTCGCGCGCCGCCCTGATGGTGTTCTGTCTCGGTGTGCTCATCCGTATGGAAAAAGGCCGCCGCGTCGGCGGGTCAGCCCTGCTGTGGGTTGTCGCCGTCCCTCCCGAACACCGCCCGCTCCAGGCGGCGGACCTGCTTCACCAGCTCCGGCAGCCGGAAGAGGAGCGCGCTCACGCGCATCGCCTCGCGGTGGGGGCGCGCCGGGTAGCCGGACACCGTCGCCCCGGCGGGCACGTCGCCGATCACCCCGGCCTGGCCGCCCACCCTGGCGCCCGCCCCGATGGTGATGTGCCCCTGCACCCCCGCCTGCCCCCCGAGCACCGCGTAGTCCCCCACCGTGGTGCTCCCGGAGATCCCCACCTGCGACACCAGGATCACGTGGCGCCCGATCCGGCAGTTGTGCCCGATCATCACCAGGTTGTCGATCTTGGTCCCCCGCCCCACCACGGTGTCCCCCACCGAGCCCCGGTCGATGGTCACGTTGGCGCCGATCTCCACGTCGTCCTCGACGACGCAGCCGCCCACCTGCGGGACCTTGCGGTGCGCCCCGTCCACGAAGGCGTAGCCGAAGCCGTCCGCCCCCAGCCGCGTGCCGCTGTGCACCGCGCAGCGCTCGCCCAGCACCACCCCGCGGTACAGCGTCACGTGCGCGTGCAGCACGGAGTCCGCCCCCACCACGCACCCGTCGCCCACCACCGTGTGCGGGCCGATGCGCGCCCGCGGGCCGATGCGCGCCCCGCGCCCGATCACCGCGTACGGGCCCACGACGGCCCCCTCGCCGATCTCCACGCCCTCCCCCACCACGGCGGTGGGGTGGACGCCGGCCGGCTCGGCCGGCTCCGGGTAGAGCACCGGGAGGACCGCCGCCAGCGCCGCGTGCGGGTCGTCCACGCGGATCGCCGCGGCGCCCGCGGGGAGCTCCGCGTCCAGGCCGCGGGCCACCAGCACCGCCCCGGCCGAGGTCGCATGAAGATACGGGAGGTAGCGGGGGTTGGCAACGAACGAAAGGTGCCCGGGGCCGGCGGCGTCCAGCGCCGCCACCCCGGCGACGCGGCGGGAGGCGTCCCCCTGGACCTCGCCGCCCACCAGGGCCGCGATCTCGGAAACGGAAAGCTCCGGCATGGTTTTTCGGCTCCAAACAGAAACGTGCCTGCGGCCCCCAAGGGGACCGCAGGCACAGGGATCGGGCGGACGGACGGCTTACGGGCGCCGCGCGGGCGGCGTCTGCGCGGCCGGCTGCTGCTGCTGCGCCGGGGGCGCCGCCAGCAGGCGCTGCCGCACCGTGTCGCTCAGGTCCAGCGACGGGTCGGCCGCGATCAGCCCGCTCTCGCCCACGCTGAAGATCATGGAGTAGCCCTGCTGCGTGCGGATCTGCTCCACGATCTCGGGGATGCGGCGCACGTAGGGCTGCACGATCAGCTGCAGCGCCTGCTCCTTCTGCTCCGCCGCCTGCTGCAGCGGCTGGAGCTGCTGCTGGAACTGCTGCATGGTGGTCTGCAGGCGCTGCTGCTCCTGCGTGCGGCGCTCCGCCGTGGTGGTCACCGGCAGGTTGTTGTACGCCGTCTGCATCGTCTGGAACTGGCGCCCCAGCGAGTCGGCCCGGGTCTGGTACGCCCCGGCGGCCGTCTGCAGCTCCTGCAGGGCGCGGGAGGCGGCCGGGATGCCGGCGAGGACCTTGTCGGTGTTCACGTAGCCGAACTTGGGAGCCGCCTGCGCCGAGGCGGAACCGACGCCCCCCGCGAGGAGGGCCAGCGTCAGCAGGCCGCTGACGGACAGAAAACGCTTCATTCAATCGCTCCGTGGATGGGTCAGAAGCCCTGACCGAACTTGAAGTGCACCTCCCAACCCGGGTTCGGCTTGTCGAACCCGTACGCCAGGTCCAGCCCGATGGGGCCGAACGGCGTCACCACCGTGCCACCGAACCCGGCGCCGCGGTACAGCCGCGTCGGGTTGAACTGCTCCGCCGTCCGCCACACGTTGCCCGCGTCGCCGAACGCCGACACCGAGAGCTGGTCGTTGATGCGGACCGCGTACTCCGCCGACACCGTGAAGAACGAGCTGCCCAGGCACTCCAGGCGGAACTGGTTGCCGCACGACTCGTCGAAGCCCAGCGCCGTGATGGACGCGTCCGGGTAGCCGCGCAGCGGCTGCCCCAGGCGCGTGCCGCCCGCGTAGAACTGCTCGAACGGGAAGAACGACGCGTCGCCGAAGATGGTGCCCGCGCGGGCGTTCAGCCCCAGCGCCAGGCGGACCGGGCGCTGCCCCGGGGCCGAGCCCCCCAGGCTCCCCACCGGGACCCACCACTCCAGGTCGCCGAACACCTTCTGGAAGTTGCCGTTGCCCCCCAGCGGGCCGCCGGTCTGCTCCACCGACAGCGACTGCCGCGTCCCCGACACCGGGAACATGGGGTGGCTCTTGCTGTCGCGCGTCACCGCCAGCGACAGGCTGCTCGCCAGCGCGTCGCCCAGGCACTCGATCTCCGTGGACTGGTCCGAGCACTCGTCGTCGCTCGAGCCCTCGTAGCGCGTCTCCGAAAGCGAGTACCCCAGGAACGCCCGCGTCCGGAACAGCCCCGGTACCGGGAAGCCCACCTGGAGCGAGCCGCCCGTGCGGAAGCGGCGCACGTTGCCGAAGGTGTAGAACCGGTCGCCGGTGTGGAACACGGTGGCGCTGGCGGAGTTCCGGCTGCCGAAGACCGCCGGGTCCGTGTACGACGCCTCCACGTTGCTCCGCCCCAGCCCGTACTCGGCGCGCAGGTTTGCCTGCTTCCCCTGGCCGAACAGGTTGGGCTGGCCGTAGCTGATGTAGCCCGACAGCCCGCCGCCGCGCCCGGCGTAGCTCCCGCCGATCGTGGTGCCGAAGCTGATCTGCCCCGTCTGCTTCTCCTTGACGCGGAAGGTGATGTCCACCTCCCCCGTCTCCTGGATCGGGTTGATGTCCGGCAGGGGGAGCGGCGTCTCGAAGAAGCCCAGCGCGCCGATGCTGGTGTAGCTGGCGATCAGGCGCTCCTCGTTGTACACGTCGCCCGGCAGCACCAGCAGGCGCTCGCGGATCACCGACTCGTGCGTGAAGGTGTTCCCTTCGATCGCCACCCGGCGGACGTAGAACGGCTGCCGCTCCGACACCGCCCAGGTGACGTTCACCACCGGGGGCTGCCCGGGCGCGGCGGCGGGGACGCGCCGGACGATGGGCTCCACCTGCGCGTACAGGTAGCCCTCGTTGTTGTACATCTTGCGCAGCTCGGTGGTGGCCGCGTCCAGCGCCGCCCGGTCGAACACCTCGCCGCGCTCGCGCTCGCCGCCCCCGCCGAAGGGGAGCCCCAGCACCGAGCCGCGCCGCACCGTGTACAGCCGCTTCACCGCGTCGGTGGGGAACGCCGAGTTGCCCTCCACCCGGAACTCGCCCAGGCGGTACTGCGGCCCCTCGCTCACGTCCACCACCAGCTGCGCCTTGCCGGTCTGCGGGTCCACCAGCAGCGTGTCCGACAGCACCGCGAAGTCGATGTAGCCGCGCGAGCCGTAGAACTCCGGCAGGCGCTCGCGCAGGTCCGTCTGGAAGGTCTCGCGGTCGAACTTGCCGGAGCGGAACCACAGGAACCCTTCCGGCTTGGTGCGCATGGCGTCCTGCAGCGCCCCGTCCGGGAAGGCCTGGTTGCCGCGGAAGTCCACGTCCGCGATCGCCAGCCGGTTCCCCTCGCGCACGTTGAACGTGAGGCGGTAGGCCCCGGCCGGATTCTGCACCGGCGTCAGCGTGGTGTCGATGGAGGCCACCTGCAGCCCCTGCTTGGCGAGCAGGTCGCGGATCATCTGCTCCGTCCGCACCACCTGCGCCGGGTTGAGCGGCTGGTTCTCCCGGATGCCCACGGTGTCGCGCACGGTGCCGGCGCTGACGCTCTGCAGGCCCCGGAACTCCACCTGCGCCACCAGCGGCCGCTCCGCCACCTGCACCACCAGGGTCACGCGCGAGGCGGGGTCCCCGCGCGACAGGATCTCCACCGACTCGAAGTTGCCCGTCGCCATCAGCCGGCGGATCGCCGTCTGGATCTCCGGGCCCCGCAGCACGGCGCCCGTGCGCAGGCCCGAGGTGGCGCGGATCGCCGCCTCGCTCACGCGCTGGTTGCCGCGCACGAGCACCGAGTCCAGTACGGCGCTCGGCTGCTGTGCGGGGGCTGTGGCGGGAGTCGGGTCCTGGGCGCGGGCGGAAGGGGTGCCCGCGCCGATCATGAGAATGGAGAGGAGGGCCGCGCTCAGCGCGACCCTCCCCGTCCGGCTGCCGAATCGGGACATTACGTCTTGGATGATGAGGGAACCCTGAACGCGAGCGACTGCCGATCTTCGGCGACGGACACCTCCACCTCGTCTCCCGGCGAGAACTCAGCCAGCAGGATCTTCTCGGAGAGCGGATCCTCCAGGTAGCGCTGGATCGCGCGCTTGATCGGACGGGCTCCGAACTTCTCGTCGTACCCGTGCTCGATCATGAAGTTCACCGCCTCGTCGGTGAGCTTCAGCTTGAGCTCCTCCTCCTGCAGGCGCTTCTCCACGTCGGCCAGCAGGTTGTGGATGATCTGCCCGATCTCCTCGCGGCTGAGCGGGTGGAAGATGATCGAGTCGTCCAGCCGGTTGATGAACTCCGGGTTGAACGCGCGCTCGATCTCCTCCTTGATCTTCTCCTCCATGCGGTCGTACTGGGTCTGGTTGGTCTGGGTGTGGAAGCCCAGCCCCGAGCCCTTGCCGATGTCGCGGGCGCCCAGGTTGGAGGTCATGATGATGACCGTGTTCTTGAAGTCGATCACCCGGCCGTAGTTGTCCGTCAGGTGCCCCTCGTCCAGCACCTGCAGGAGGATGTTGAACACGTCCGGGTGCGCCTTCTCGATCTCGTCCAGCAGCACCACCGAGTACGGCTTGCGGCGGACCGCCTTGGTGAGCGTCCCCGAGTCCTCGTAGCCCACGTACCCCGGAGGCGCGCCGATCAGGCGCGACACGGAGAACTTCTCCATGTACTCCGACATGTCCACGCGGATCAGGGCGTCGCGGTCGGCGAACAGGAACTCCGCCAGCGCGCGGGCCAGCTCCGTCTTTCCGACGCCCGTGGGCCCGGCGAAGATGAACGAGCCGATGGGGCGGCGCGGGTCCTTGAGCCCCGCCCGGGAGCGGCGGATCGCGCGGGAGATCGCCTTGATGGCGCGGTCCTGCCCGATGACCCGCTGGTGGAGCTCCTCCTCCATGTTGATGAGGCGCGCCGTCTCCGCCTCGCGGAGGCGGGTGACCGGGATCCCCGTCCACCGGGAGACGATGAACGCCACGTCGTCCTCGGTGAGCGCGGGGCGGTGCGTGCGGCGCTCCTCCTCCCAGGCCTTCTCCTTGTCCTGGATCTCGCGCTGCAGCTCGCGCTCGTGGTCGCGCAGCTCCGCCGCGCGCTCGAAGTCCTGGTCGCGGATCGCCTCGTCCTTCTTCTCGGCGATCTCCTCCACCCGCTTCTTGAGCTCCGCCACCTCGGGCGGCGGCACCTGCGTCGCCAGCCGGGCGCGGGCGCCCGCCTCGTCGATCACGTCGATGGCCTTGTCCGGCAGGAAGCGGTCGGTGATGTAGCGCTCCGACAGCTTCACCGAGGCCTCGATCACCTGGTCGGTGATCACCACCCGGTGGTGGTCCTCGTAGTGGCTCTTGAGCCCCTGGAGGATCTGCACCGCCTCCTCGATGGAGGGCGGGTCCACGGCCACCGTCTGGAAGCGGCGCTCCAGCGCGCCGTCCTTCTCGATGTACTTGCGGTACTCGTTCAGCGTCGAGGCGCCCACGCACTGCAGCTCGCCGCGCGCCAGCGCGGGCTTGAGCATGTTGGAGGCGTCGATTGCGCCCTCGGCGGCGCCGGCGCCCACCAGCGTGTGCAGCTCGTCGATGAACAGGATGATGTTCTTGTTCTGCGAGATCTCGTTCATCACCGCCTTGAGCCGCTCCTCGAACTGGCCGCGGTACTTGGTCCCGGCGATGACGGCCGCCATGTCCAGCGAGAGCACCCGGTAGTCGCGGAGCGAGTCCGGGCACTTGCCCTCGGCGATGAGCTGCGCCAGCCCCTCGACGATGGCGGTCTTGCCCACCCCCGGCTCCCCGATGAGGACCGGGTTGTTCTTCTTGCGCCGGGAAAGGATCTCCATGACGCGCTCGATCTCCTCGGCCCGGCCGATGGTGGGATCGAGCTCGCCCTGGCGCGCCAGCTCCGTGAGGTCGCGGCAGAAGTGGTCCAGCGCGGGGGTCTTGCTCTTCTTCTCCCCCTTGGGCGTGCTGGAGCTCCCCAGCGACGACGAGGTGCTCGGCGCGGCCTGCGCGGCGTTGGGCTCGGAGCCCAGCAGCTTCAGCGTCTCGCGGCGGGCGTCCTCCAGCGTGATCCCCAGCTGCCCCAGCACCTCGGCGGCGATCCCCTTCTCCTCGCGCAGCAGCCCCAGCAGCAGGTGCTCGGTGCCCACGTAGGAGTGGTTCAGCTCGCGGGCCTCGGCCATGGCGAACTCGAGGACCTTCTTGGCGCGGGAGGTATAGGGCAGCTCGCCCAGGGCGATGGTCGCCTTGCCGCGGCGCACCGACTCCTCCACCCGCTCCTGGATCTGCTCCAGGTCCACGGAAAGGTTCTGCAGGACCGCGGCGGCCACGCCCTCACCCTCGCGGATGAGGCCGAGCAGGATGTGCTCGGTCCCGACGTAGTCGTGCTGGAGCCGGATCGCCTCCTCGCGGGCCATCGCGAGTACCTTCCGTACCCGGTCTGTGAAGTTGTAGTTCATTGTGCCCTTTCTCTGCGAAGCATCCGTCTAGCGAGAAGGCAGGCTACCTGGGAAGCTCCCCGTCGTCCCCTTCGGGCGAGGGGTCTCCTTCCTGAGCCAGGATCCGCCTGACGTAGGCGGCGCGGTACACGTCGACCTCCCCCTCGGGGAGGACTCCACCAGCCATCTGCTCCAGGTGAGCAGCCTGCGTGAAGATCATGATGCGATTGAGCGAGTATACACTGAGCCCCGGGAGAAGTGCCAGCCCGACGCCCAGCCTCACGCCGCTCAGAAGGTTCATCACCTCCTCGAAAGAGATGGACCTCGCGTGCCTCAGCAGACCGTACGCCCTCCAGACCTTGTCCTCGATCACCGTGGGCGCGTCGCGGAGCAGCACGGTGCGCGCCTGGATCTCGTACTGCACCACCTGCTGCACGATCCGCTGCAGGTGGTCCACCAGGTCCTCCTCCGTCTTCCCCAGCGTGGTCTGGTTGGAGATCTGGAAGAAGTTCCCCACCACCTCCGACCCCTCCCCGTACAGCCCCCGGAACGTGAGCCCCACCTGAGAGATCCCCTGGAGCACCTTGCCGATCTCCTGCGTCAGCACCAGCCCCGGCAGGTGGATCAGCACCGAAGCCCGCAGCCCCGTCCCCACGTTGGTGGGGCACGAGGTCAGGTACCCGAACTCGGTGTGGAACGCGTAGGGGAGCCGTCCCCCCAGCTCCTCGTCCAGCCGGTCCACCAGCCCCCACGCGTCCCGCAGCCGGAAGCCGCTCACCAGCCCCTGCAGGCGCAGGTGGTCCTCCTCGTTCACCATCACGCTGACGCCGTCCCGCTCCGCGATGATCAGCGCCGCGTGCGACGGCGGCTTCCCCCCGCCCCCCTCCACCAGCTCCTTGCTGACCAGGTGCCGCTCCAGCAGAAGCTGCCGCTGCGTGGCGTCCAGCGAGGGGATGGCGATGGCCGCCCCGTCGCGGAGCGAGTCCGTGGCCTCCGCCGCCTCGCGGGCCAGGTGCAGCACCGCCCTGCGGTCCGGCTCGGTGGCCCTCAGCCCGAAGCGGTACCCTTGAAGATTTCGTGCCAGCCGCACGCGGGTGGACAGCACGATGTCCGACTGGGGACCCTCGGCGTCCAGCCACTCCAGGCCGCCCTCCGGCGGCGTCCTGACGTCCTGCATCAGCGTCGCCTCGTCGTGGTCACTCCGCCGCCTCGGCGCGCCGGATCTGGTCGCGCAGCACCGCGGCCCTCTCGAAGTCCTCGGATTCCACCGCCCGCGCCAGGCTGCGCCGCAGGCTCGCCACCCGCGCGGTGCGGTCGGTGGCGCGCGGGTCGGGCGGGAGGTAGACCTTGCCCATGTGCTGGGTGCCGCCGTGCAGCTTGCGCAGCAGCCCCCGCAGGTGCTGGTCGAAGTGCGCGTAGCAGTGCGGGCACCCCAGCCGCCCCGTGCGCTTGAAGTCGTTCATGCTCAGGCCGCAGAACTCGCACGCGCCCACGGCGGTGCCGGAGCCCACGGCCAGCCCCTTGCCCATCTGCGCCAGGAAGTCGGTCAGCGGGGCGGTCTCGGCGCTCTCCCCCGCGTCCAGCCCCATGTCCGCCGCGCACGAGTCGCAGAGGTGCCGGGTGCTCATCTCGTTGTTGACGATCTGAGTCAGGTGGATGACGGCCGGGTTCTTCCCGCAGTTTTCGCACTGCATGCTCGCTCGCGCCCTACGCGTGTCAGGTGGCGGGGCGGCTCAGCCGCCCCAGGGCCCCGCCGGCATCTCCTCCCGCTCCGTCTCCGCGGGGACCAGCCTGCCGGCGTGGAGCCGCAATACCCGGTCCGCCCGGGCGGCCAGGTCCAGGTTGTGGGTGACCAGGATCATCGCCGCCTCGTTCTCGCGGCTCACCTCGAAGAGCAGGTCGTGGAGCCGCTCGCCGGTGGGCGGGTCCAGGTTGCCCGAAGGCTCGTCGGCCAGGAGGAGCACCGGGTGCGTGACCAGGGCCCGGGCCACGGCGACGCGCTGCTGCTCGCCGCCCGAGAGCTGCCCCGGCTTGTGCTCCAGCCGGTGCTCCAGCCCCACGCGCCCCAGCATGGAGCGCGCCCGGTCCCGCGCCTCGCGCGGCGCCATCCCGCCGATGAGCAGCGGCATCTCCACGTTCTCCAGCGCCGAGAACTCGCGGAGCAGGTGGTGGAACTGGAACACGAAGCCGATGCGCTGGTTGCGGAAGGCGGCCAGCTCGTCCTCCTTGAGCCGGGCCAGCGCGCTGCCGCCCACCAGCACCTCGCCACCGGTGGGGACGTCCAGGCCGCCCAGGAGGTGCAGCAGGGTGGACTTCCCCGCCCCGCTCTGCCCGATCACGGCGATGGTCTCGCCGGCGGACACCTCCAGGTCCACGTCTTCCAGGATCTGGATGGGCGTGCCGTCGCCGCCCACGTAGCGCTTGGAGATGTCGCGCGCCAGCACCGCGGGCGCGGAAGTGCGCTCATTCATGGCGGATCGCCTCCACGGGAAGGAGCCCCGCCGCCTGCCGCGAGGGGTAGACCGTCGCCACGAACGAGATGGCCACGCTGGAGACCAGGATCACCAGCACGTCCACCGGGTCCCAGGCCACGGGGAGGTGGTCCACGAAGTACACGTCGCCGGGGATCTTGATCAGCTCGTAGCGGTCGATCACCCAGGTGAGGACCAGTCCGCCGACCGCCCCCAGGGTGGACCCCACGATGCCGATCACCAGCCCCTGCAGCATGAAGATCCTCTGCACCCGGCGCGAGGTGAGCCCCATGGACTTGAGGATCCCGATCTCCCGCGTCTTGTCGGTGACCACCATCACCAGGGTGGAGATGATGTTGAACGCCGCCACGATGACGATGAGGAGGAGGATGACCATCATCGCCAGCTTCTCCAGCTTGAGCGCCGAGAACAGCGACGAGTTCATGGACTTCCAGTCCTCGGCCCGGTACGGGTAGCCCAGCCGCTTCTCCAGCTCCCGCCCCACCAGGTCCGCCTCCATCGGGTCGGGGACGCGGATCTCCAGCCCGGACACGGCGCTCCCCAGGTTGGCGACGTCCCGCGCGGCGGCCATGTTGGTGTACATGAACTTGTTGTCGTACTCGTACATCCCCGTCTTGAAGCGGCCCGCCACCTCGAACTTGCGCAGGCGCGGCTGGAGCCCGCCCATGGGGTTCATGGTGGCACCCTGCATGGAGATGACGTCCACCACGTCGCCCTCGTACAGCCCGAAGCGGTCCGCGAGCGAGGCGCCCACCAGGAGCGGCGGGTACCCGGAGCGGGTCTGCCCCAGCCGGACCTCGCCGCGGCGGATCATCCCCGCGATGTCGGTCACCGGGGGGCCCTCGGCCGCGGGGTCCACGCCGCGCAGGATGGCCGCCTCGGCGTACCCCGCGCGGTTGGTGAACCCCACCTCGGTGTGCACGTAGGGCGCCGCGGCCACGACCCCGGGGAGCTTCCTCACCCGCGCCAGCGACGCCTCCCAGTCGTCCAGCCGCATGGTCTCGCCGAAGGTGGTGAGCCAGATGTGCGGGTTGGTCCCCAGGATCTTGTCGCGCAGGTCGGTCTGCAGCCCCGTCATCACCGCGGTGACGATGATCAGCGCCATCACCCCCACCGTCACCCCGCCGATGGAGATGGCGGTGATGAGCGACAGGAACCGCGTGCCGCGGCGCGAGGCCAGGTAGCGCCGGCCGATGTACCACTCAAGTTTCACGGGCTCCTCCGCGTGGACGGGCCGGCCCTCACTCGGGCCGCATCGTCGGGAACAGGATCACGTCGCGGATCGACGGCTGGTCGGCGAGGATCATGGTGAGGCGGTCCACCCCCATCCCGAACCCGCCGGTGGGGGGCATGCCGTACTCCATGGCCCGCAGGAAGTCCTCGTCCAGCGGCTGCGTCTCCTCGTCGCCGGCCAGCTTGAGGCGCTGCTGCGCCTCGAAGCGCTCGCGCTGGTCGATGGGGTCGTTGAGCTCGCTGTACGCGTTGCACAATTCCTTGCCGGCGACGATCAGCTCGAAGCGCTCGGTCAGCTCCGGGTCGCCGCGCTTGGGCTTGGCGAGCGGCGACATCTCGCGCGGGTAGTCGGTGATGAAGGTGGGCTGCACCAGCTGGGGCTCCACCAGCTCGCCGAACAGGGCGTCGATCAGCCTCCCCCGCCCCATGGCGGCCGGGTCCTCGTCGGAGCCCAGGGCGCGGACGCGCTCCCGCATCTCCTCCAGCGAGGCGTTCTCCACGTCCACTCCGCCGATCTCGCGCAGCGCCTCGTACATGGTGTAGCGGCGGAAGGGCGGCGCGAAGTCGATCTCCCGCCCGCCGAAGCGGACCGTGGTGCCGCCGACGGTCTCGCGCACCACGGAGCCCAGCATCTGCTCGGTGAGCTCCATCACCGCGCGGTAGTCCAGGTACGCGGCGTAGAACTCCAGCATGGTGAACTCGGGGTTGTGGAAGCGCGACAGCCCCTCGTTGCGGAAGTCCTTGCCGATCTCGTACACCCGCTCCATCCCGCCCACGATCAGCCGCTTCAGGTACAGCTCGTCCGCGATGCGGAGGTAGAGCTGCATGTCCAGCGCGTTGTGGTGCGTGGTGAAGGGCCGCGCCAGCGCGCCGCCGTACAGCGGCTGGAGCACCGGCGTCTCCACCTCCACGAAGCCGCGCTCGTCCAGGAAGCGCCGCAGCGCGCTCACGATGCGGGCCCGGGCGACGAACACCTCACGCACCTCGGGGTTCACCGCCAGGTCGGCGTAACGCTGCCGGTAGCGGGCCTCCACGTCGCTGAAGCCCGAGTACACGCGGCGCTCGCCGGTCTCGGGGTCCACCTCCTCCTTGCCGAGCGGGAGCGGGCGGACGGCCTTGGAGAGCAGCTCGAAACGCACGACCCGCAGCGACACCTCGCCGGTGCGGGTGCGGAACAGCGTCCCCTCCGCCCCGATCCAGTCGGACAGGTCCACCAGGTCCAGCAGCCCGTACGCGTCGCCCAGGTCGTTGACGCGGAAGTACAGCTGGATCCGCCCCGTCCTGTCGGCCAGGTGCACGAAGGTGCTCTTCCCCATCACCCGCCTGGCGACCACGCGCCCGGCCAGCCGCAGCGTGTCCGCCGGGCCGTCGGCGCCCTCCGCCCTCTCGCCCGACTCCCATGCGGCGAACCGCTCCAGCGCGGCCGCGGCGGAGTGGGTGGGGTCGTAGGAATACCCGAACGGTTCCACGCCCCGCTCGCGGAGCGCGCGGACCTTTTCCAGCCGGTCCTCGACGACCCGCTCTCGCTCCGAGAGCACTTCTTCTTCCATCACTGCTTCCTCTCTCCGCCGAACTCCCTCAGGTACGCCTTGATGAACGGGTCCAGGTCGCCGTCCATGACCTTCTGCACGTCGGGGAGCTTGAGCTCCGTGCGGTGGTCGTTGACCATGGTGTACGGCTGGAACACGTAGGAGCGGATCTGGCTCCCCCAGCCGATGTCCGTCTTGGTGGACTCCAGCTTGGCCTTCTCCTTCTCCTGCTCCTCCAGCGCGCGCTGGTAGAGCGCCGCCTTGAGCATCTTCATGGCGGTCGCCCGGTTCTTGTGCTGCGAGCGCTCCTGCTGGCACGCCACCACGATCCCGGAGGGGAGGTGGCGCAGCCGCACGGCGGAGCTGGTCTTGTTGACGTGCTGGCCGCCGGCCCCGGAGGCGCGGTACACGTCCATCTCGATGTCCTCCTCGCGGACCTCGATCTCGATGGTGTCGTCCACCATGGGATAGACGAACACCGACGCGAACGAGGTGTGCCGCCGCGCCTGCGAATCGAACGGGGAGATGCGCACCAGCCGGTGCACGCCGCGCTCGGCGCGCAGGTAGCCGTAGGCGTACTGCCCGCGGATCTCCAGCGTGGCCGACTTGATCCCCGCCTCGTCGCCCTCCTGCTGGTCGAGGAGCTCCACCTCGAAGCCGCGCCGCTCGCCCCAGCGCCCGTACATGCGCAGCAGCATCTCGGCCCAGTCCTGCGACTCGGTGCCGCCGGCGCCGGGGTGGATGGTCACGATGGCGTCGCGGTGGTCGTCGGGGCCCTGAAGCATGTTGCGCAGCTCCAGGTCCTCCAGACCGCTCCCCACCGCCTCCACCTCGCGCTCCCACTCCTCGGCCAGCTCGGCGTCCTCCTCCACTGCCAGCAGCTCGCCCAGCTCGGCCAGGTCCTGCACCTTGCCGGAAAGGCGGGTCCAGGGCTCCGTCCACGCCTTGACGGCGTTGGCCTCGGCGATGATCTCGCGGGCCTTGTCGGCGTCGTTCCAGAACGCCGGGTCGCCCATGCGGGCCTCCAGCTGCCTCAGCTTCTCCTGCTTGGCAGCCAGGTCAAAGAAACCCCCTCAGCTCATCGAGCCTTTCGCGGTACACGTCGAGCCTGGACTGTAGTTCGGCGTTCATGTAGTCACCTTTTATCCACCAATGACAAGGGCCGCCCCTGCTGGACGGCCCTCGGGCTGGTTCGCAGCGGGAATATACTCCCGCCCGTTACCCCGTGCAATCGACCCCGGTTCCGGACGTCAGAACACCCTCTGGCCCCTCGCGAGGATGTCGTTCAGCGCGTCGCGGAAGAAGGTGGTGCCCTGCGCCGTCTCCTGCCCCACCTGCTGCACGTACTCCTCCCAGCTCTTCTTGATCTCCTCCTTGAACTCGCGCTTCAGCGCCCCGTCCCGGAGCGCCGCCTCGCGGCGGTCCGGGTGGTACGTGACGATGTCGGACACCAGCGCGCGCGCCAGCCGGCGGGCCTTGGACGCGGGATCCGAGGCGCCGAAGGGCGAGGGGGCGCCGGCGCGCGGCGCGGGCGCTGGCGCGGACGGAGCGGGCGTCGGCGCAGCGGCGGGCCGCGGCGCCTCGACGGCGGCGGGCGCGGGGGCCGTGGCCGGCTCCGGCGCGGGTGCGCTCGCGGGCACGGCGGCAGCCGCGGGCTGCGCCGGCGCAGCGGCGCCCACCTGGAACACGCCGCGGCAGATGGAGCAGCGGACGCGCGCCCCGCCCGCGGGAATCCGGGCCGGGTCCACGCGGAAGACCGTGTTGCAGTGCGGACAGGCAGCGTTCATACGTGTCGAGCCTCGTCGGGGAGAGTCGTCGCGCGGGGAGTCAGGTCTTGCGGCGGTCCACCGCGAACCCCGAGCCCTGCAGCGTCTTTGCGTACGCCTTCATCTCGGTGGCCAGCTCGCTGATCTGCGCGGTGTGCGTGAAGTCGCGGTGCTCGTTGGTCACCACGCCGATGGAGAGCGTCATCAGCGGCACCTCGTACAGCTCGCCCCGGCGGTCCTTGCCGTGGAAGAAGCCGCGGGCGCGGTCCTCCACCGAGTACTGGAAGGGGATCAGCTCCTCGAAGACGCCGATCACCTCGTCGCAGCACAGACCGTAGTCGCCCAGCGCGCAGTTGAAGATGAAGTCGTCGCCGCCGATGTGCCCCACGAACGCCCCCGGCGACCGGGCGCGGACCACGTCGCGGAGGATGCGGGACAGGAGCAGGATGACGCGGTCGCCGTTGTTGTACCCGTACCGGTCGTTGAACTCCTTGAAGTGGTCCAGGTCGGCGTAGCACACCGCGAAGCGCTCGCCCGAGGCGAGCCGCTCGCCGATGTCGCGCTCGATCTGCACCGTTCCCGGGAGCCGGGTGGTGGGGTGGACGCTGACGTCGCGCTCCGCCCGCCAGAGCGCCATGCTCAGGCGCAGCCGGCACTCGCGCTCCACCAGGTCGCCGCAGAGCACCTCGTCGGCGCCGGCCTCCAGCGCGTCGGCGTTGGCGTCGGCGCCGCCGTCCACCACGTAGGCGATCACCGGGACCACCGCCGTGAACGCCTCCGACTTCACGGTGCGGCACAGCTCGGTCACCACGTCCGCCGGGCGGGACGCGTCCACCACGATCGCCATGGGGTAGGCGCGGTTGACCCGGGTGATCAGCTCCTCGACCGAGGCGACCTCCACCAGCTCGTATCCGCCCGATCCGGCGAAGTCCTGCACCATCTTCGGAGCACGGCGGCCGTGCGGCGAGAAGTGCAGGAGGAATCTGAGCGCCATGAGCGGAGGGAGCGGGGAATGGCTGTGGGGACCCGCAAATACTACCGGCGGGCTCCCGTCCTGTCAAACGGAAGGGGACCAGTCTCAGAGGGGCGTGGCCTCGTCGAGGAGCAGGATGGGGATGCCGTCGCGCACCTCGAAGCGCAGCCGGTCGCGCTCGCAGACGAGCGACGGCGGGTCCTCGTGGTACACCAGCTCCCCCTTGCAGCGGGGGCAGACCAGGATCTCCAGCAGCTGCGGATCGAGCATCTCTCAGGACTCGTTGGGGATCTTGAAGCCGAGGCGCGCGAGCGAGACGGGGTCCTTGCGCCACTTGGGGAGCACCTTGACCCACAGGTCCAGGTAGACCGGGGCGCCCACGAACTCCTCGATCTTGCCGCGGGCCATCCGGCCGAGCTCCTTGATCGCCGTGCCGCCCTTGCCGATGAGGATGGCCTTCTGCGTGGGGCGCTCCACGAAGATGGTGGCGCGCACGTAGAGGGGCTGGGCGGCCTCCCGGAACTCGTCCACCTTCACCGTGGTGCTGTACGGCACCTCCTGCCCGTACTGCTCGAACACCGTCTCGCGGACCAGCTCCGCGACGAAGAAGCGCACCGACTGCGAGGAGATCTCGTCCTCGGGGTAGAGGAACGGCGACTCCGGCAGCAGCGCGGCGATGCGGGAGCGCAGCTCCTCCACGCCCTCGCCCGTGCTCGCGGAGATGCGCAGCGCGTCGGCGCCCAGCTCCTCGCGCGCCCAGCGGCGCAGCACCTCGATCCGCTCGTCGCCGGCGGCGTCGGCCTTGTTGATGGCCACCAGCAGCCGGTCGCGCTTCCTCCGCAGGAGGTCCAGCACCTCGGGGCTGAACTCGCGGCCGGGCGTGGTGGGATCCAGCAGGAGCACCGCCACGTCCACGTCCGGGATCGTCTCCAGCACCGTGTTCAGCATGGCGCGGTGCAGGAGGTACTTGGGATCCACCAGCCCGGGCGTGTCCACGAACACGATCTGCACGCCGTCGCGCGTGTCGATCCCCAGCACCTTTTCGCGCGTGGTCTGCGCGGCCGAGGTGACGATGCTGAGCTTCTGCTCCAGCATCCGGTTCAGCAGCGACGACTTGCCCGCGTTCGGGTAGCCGACGATGGCCACGGTGCCGGCGCGGGTCGGCGGGTCGTTCTCGGCCGGGGGCGGGTTGTCGGGCGTCATGGGTGCAATCTTACCCGGTTCGGCGGTCCGAAGGCAAGGGAACGAGCAGGACTGAACTGCGGGGTTGGGCGTGCCCCTCGCTGGCGCTCGGGTCGGGCTGCGCGCGGAGTAACGCACGATACCACCGTGCGTAACTCCGCCGAGCCCCGCCAAACTGCCGGCGGGTCTCGGCCCTCCGGGCGCGCATCCCTCACGCGGGGGGCGGAGTGTGCCTGGGGAGCGGAAACGCGAACGCCCCCGGTTCCAGAAGGAACCGGGGGCGTCCGAAAAGTTGGGCTGGCAGCGCCGTACTCTCCCACCGGGTGGCCCCGGCAGTACCATCCGCGCAGTGGGTCTTAACTTCCGA
>JBFMFL010000091.1:8790-22515 GCA_040752145.1 Gemmatimonadota bacterium | reverse complement strand
GCTCGCCACCCTCTCCCAATTCTGGGAGAGGGGACGAACTGCGAGGCACGTGTAGTTCTCCCCCTCCCCCGCTTGCGGGGGAGGGGGTCGGGGGGAGGGGGCCCCCGCGGACGCCAGCGTGAGCCCCACGTGAGGGATGCGAGCGCGAAGCGGCGAGACCCGCGGCTGTTTGCGGGGCTCGCCTCCGTTACGCAGCGTTGTTTGCTGCGTTACGGAGCCGCAGCCCGACCCGAGCGCAGCGAGGGGCACGCCCAAAACAGCCGTTCCCAAGCGGTTGATGAATCCGAAAGCCCGGGACCCTGCGGACCTGTACAAGGTATAGATGCGCTGCGGAAAAACCTCCGCCGCCCGACCGGAACGCCCCGCCGCGAGCCGCTGCAATGCTGATCCGCAAGCCCGACGACGTCCGCTCCTCCGAGATCACCCCGGAGCCGCTCCACCAGAACCGCCGCGAGTGGCTGGGCACCGTGTCCGCGGCGCTGCTGGCCGGCGCCGTCACCCCCGGCGCGCTCGCCGCCTGCGAGACGCGCGGGGCCGAGACGGAGGCGGACGCGGCGCGGAACACCGACGAGCCCACGCCGCTCAAGGACGTCACGAGCTACAACAACTTCTACGAGTACGGCACGGACAAGGAGGACCCGGCGCGCCTGGCGCCCGGGCTGCTCAAGACCCGCCCCTGGACGGTGACGGTGGACGGGCTGGTGCGGAAGCCGGAGCGCTACGCCTTCGACGACCTGGTGAAGGCGAACCGGGTGGTGGACCGCACCTACCGGCTGCGCTGCGTGGAGGCGTGGTCCATGGTGATCCCCTGGCAGGGTATCCAGCTGCGCGACGTGCTGAGCCGCGTGGAGCCCACCCCCGCGGCGAAGTACGTGGAGCTCACCACGCTCCTGAGCCCCGAGCAGATGCCGGGGCAGCGGCGCCCGGTGCTGGACTGGCCGTACGTGGAGGGGCTGCGCCTGGACGAGGCCCTGCACCCGCTGACGCTGCTGGCGACCGGGCTGTACGGGCGCCCGCTCCCGGCGCAGAACGGGGCGCCGCTGCGGCTGGTGGTACCGTGGAAGTACGGCTTCAAGAGCATCAAGAGCATCGTCCGCATCCGCCTGACGGACCGGCAGCCGCGCACGGCGTGGAACGTGTCCGCGCCCCAGGAATACGGCTTCTACGCCAACGTCAACCCCGAGGTGGACCACCCGCGCTGGAGCCAGGCCCGCGAGCGCCGCATCGGCGAGTGGCGCCGCCGCCCCACCCTGCCGTTCAACGGCTACGCGGACCAGGTGGCGTCGCTGTACCGGGGGATGGACCTGCGGAGGAACTTCTGACGGCGAGTGCATGAGTGCGAAAGTGCGTGAGTGCGAGAGTGCGCAACTACGAGGGTGCCGAGCATGAGCCCCGTTGAGGGCCCGCCGGTGCGGGCGCGCGAGCCGCGGCGCGTGGACCGGGCGATGGCGGCGATCAAAGCCGCGGTCTGGGTCGCGGCGCTCTCGCCGCTGGCGCTGCTGGTGTGGGACGGCCTGAACGGAGGGCTGGGGGCGGAGCCGATCGAGGAGGTCACGCACCGCACCGGGATCGCGGCGCTGGTGCTGCTGCTCTGCTCGCTGGCGGTGACGCCGCTGCGCAGGGTGACGGGGTGGAACCGGGCGGTAAAGCTCCGGCGGCTGCTGGGGCTGTTCGCGTTCTTCTACGCATGCCTGCACTTCCTCACCTACCTGTTCGACCAGGAGTTCCTCCCGGAGTACATCGTGGAGGACGTGGTGGAGCACCCGTACGTGACCGCCGGCTTCACCGCCTTCCTGCTGCTGGTGCCGCTGGCGCTCACCTCCACGCAGGGGATGATCCGCCGCCTGGGCGGGCGCTGGCAGAAGCTTCACCGGCTGGTGTACGCGGCGGCGGCGCTGGCGGTGCTCCACTTCCTGTGGCTGGTGAAGAAGGACCTCACCGAGCCCCTGGTCTACGCCGCGGTGCTGGCGCTGCTGCTCGCCTTCCGGCTCCCCGTGGTCTCCGGGGCGAAGAAGCCCCCGTCCCGGCTGCGGACGCGGCCCTCGCCGCCGCCCGAGCCCGCCGGCTGAAACCCGGAGCGCGGCCCTTCCGTACGGGAGGGCCGCCATCGTTTCTCCCCCCACCTCCTCAAGGACTTCTGCCATGGATCCCGGCAGCATCGCTCCCATGATCGTCATGGTCACCGGAATCGTGACCACCGGTGGCGTGCTCATCCTCCGTCCCATCGCCAAACGCCTGGGAGGCCTCCTGGAGGTGATGACCCAGGAGCGCCGTGCTCCCGACCGGGGCGCCGAGATCGCGCAGATCCGCGACCTGATGCAGAGCATCGACTCGCGCCTTTCCCTGATCGAGGAGCGGCAGGACTTCGCCGAGGCGATCCTGGCCTCCGGGGAGCGCCCCCGGCAGGCGGCGCTGCCGGGCACGGAGCCGTCCGCGAACGGAGCCCGCCGCGGGACCGCCGGACAGGGCTGAAACCCGCCATGGCCCGCCCGCGTAGAGGGCCGGGTCCGCTCGCCACGCCAGATCACCCAGGGGACCGACCGATGGGAGAAGTCTTTTTCGTGATGATGGTGCCGATCACCGCCATCCTCACCACCGGGACCGTGATGATCCTCCGGCCCATCACCAAGGAGCTGGGCGGCCTGCTCCAGGCCATGACCCACGAGCGGAAGCTGCGCGCCGCGCCGGCGCCCGCCCCCGACATGACGCAGGTGCGCGACCTGCTCTCCGCCATCGACGGCCGCCTCTCGCTGATGGAGGAGCGCCAGGACTTCGCCGAGGCGCTGCTCTCCGGCGCCGAGCGCCGCGCGATCGCCCCGCACGCCGTCCGCGCAACCGGCCAGAACTGACGCCCGCGCAGGGACCGCCGCACTCTCGCACTTTCGCACTTCCGTCCAGCCGTCCCCACCCGGGTGCCCCGCGAGGGCACCCGGGTTTATCTTTCCCCCTCGCCCGTCCACCCGGTCCTAAGCTCCACCGATGTCCACCACGCTGCCGCCGCCAAAGTCCAGCACGCCCGCACGCCCGCCCCGCTCGCGCGAGCGGCGGCGCAGGGCGCTGTTCGCGCGGGAGCTGCGGATGCTGCTGCGGGTGGCGGGGCCGCTGGTGGTCAGCCAGCTGGGGCAGGTGGGGATGACCGCGGCCGACACCATCATGGTGGGGCCGCTGGGGGCGCGGGCGCTGGCGGCGGCGGGGCTGGGGAGCGCCCTGCACATCGCCACGCTGATGCTCTTCACCGGCACCGTCCTGGGGATGACGCCGCTGGTGAGCCAGGCGTTCGGCGCCGGCGACCGCCGGCGCTGCCGCGAGGTGCTGGTGCAGGGGATGTGGATGTCGCTCGCGCTCAGCGTGCCGCTGGCCTGGCTCACCTTTCTGGGCGGCGACATCGCCCGCCTGTTCGGGCAGGAGCCGGGGGTGGCCGCGCTGGCGGGGGAGTACATGGACGCGCTGGCGTGGAGCGCCCTCCCCGCCCTGCTCTTTCTGGCCTTCCGGCAGTTCCTGGAGGGGATGGGGATCACCACGCCCGCCATGGTGCTCACCTTCGTGGGGCTCGCCGTGAACGTGGCCGGCAACGCGGCGCTGATCCACGGGGTGGACGGCTGGGTGCCGGCCATGGGGGTGGTGGGGAGCGGCTGGGCCACCACGCTTACGCGCTGGGCCATGGTGGTGGGGATGGCGGCGTACCTGCTCCTGCACCCGCGGCTGCACCCGTTCCGGGGGGTGGACTGGCGCCCCCACGCCGCGATCCTGCGGCGCATCGCGGTCATCGGCGTGCCCATCGGCGCGCAGCTGGGGGTGGAGGTGGGGCTGATCTCCTTCACCGCCATCATGGTGGGGTGGTTCGGGCCCACGGAGCTGGCCGCGCACCAGGTCACCATCAACCTGGCGAGCGTCACCTTCATGGTGGCGCTGGGGGTGAGCCTGGCGGGCTCCATCCGGGTGGGGCAGCACCTGGGGGCGGGGAGCGCGCGCGGGGTGCGGCGCGCCACCGTCACCACCTACCTGTGCGCGGTGGGGTTCATGTCGGTGTGCGCGCTCGCCTTCTTCCTGTTCCCGCGCGAGCTGGTGGGGCTGTACACCTCGGACCCGGGGATCCTGCGGGTGGCCACGTCGCTGCTGCTGGTGGCGGCGTTCTTCCAGGTGTTCGACGGGGCGCAGGTGGCGGGGCTGTGCGCGCTCCGGGGCGCGGCGGACACCCGCGTCCCCATGCTGATGGCGGTGGTGGGGTACTGGGTGATCGGCGTCCCGGTGGCGTACCTGCTGGGGTTCCGCACCGCGCTGGGGCCGGCCGGGGTGTGGGCGGGGCTCAGCACCGCCCTGGGGGTGGTGGCACTGATGCTGGCGTGGCGGGCGCGGCGGGTGCTGTGGGACCCGGCGCTGCTCAGGAGAGCAGGTCCCGCAGCTCCCGCACGTGCGTGAAGCCGGGGAGCACCCCGCACTCCCCGTCCCAGTCGTCGTCCGCGTCCGCCGCCTCCGCCGAGTCCAGCACCTCCAGGAAGCTCTCCACCACCCGCGGGTCGAACTGCGAGCCGGCGCAGCGCCGCAGCTCCTCGCGGGCGTGCTCGTCCGTGTACGCCTCCTTGTAGCTGCGCCGCGTCACCATGGCCGAGTAGGCGTCCACCGCGGACACGATCCGCGCCGCCACCGGGATCTCGTCGCCGCTCAGCCCGTCCGGGTACCCGGTGCCGTCGTACCACTCGTGGTGGTGCAGGACCACGTCGGCGATGGAAGCGAGCGCGGGGACGTTGCGGAGCAGCTCGTAGCCCACCCGCACGTGGGCGCGCATCAGCTCCCGCTCCTCGGGGAGGAGCGGCCCGGGCTTGTTGAGCACGCCGTCGCTGACGCCGATCTTCCCCACGTCGTGCAGCAGCGCCGCGTAGCACACCACGCTGCGCTGGTAGTCGTCCAGCCCCATGCGCCGGGCGATCAGGCGGGCGTGGCGCGACGCCATCTCGCAGTGGCCGTGGGTGTACGGGTCCTTGGCCTCCACCGCGTCGGCCAGCATGGTGACCGTGGAGACGTAGGCGCGCTGGAGCTCGCGCTCCAGGTGGACGTTGCGCACCGCCACGGCGGACTGGTCGCCCACGCTGAGCAGGGCGCGGACGTCCTCCTCCTCGAAGCCCCCGTCCTTGTCGGCGGCGATGACGATGCCGTCGAAGTCGCGCAGCAGCATCACCGGCGCGGCCACGCAGTTGCGGAAGCGCTCGCCCTCCCGCTCCGGCTCCGGCAGGCCGCCCAGATCTCCTTCCGCGTTGCACACCAGGGTGCGGTTCTCGTCCAGCACCCTGCGGCACAGCGCCACCAGGTGCTCCGAGGGCGCCTCCTCCGGGTAGCCGTCCACGTCCACGGCGGCGCGCACGCGCGGGCGCTCGCGCTCCCGGCGCCAGGTGACGTACACCCCGCGCCGGGCCCCGCTGATGGTGAGGCAGGCGCGCAGGATCAGCTCGTAGACGTCGCCGTCGAACAGGGCGCGGTGGATGTCCTTGAGCAGCTCGGCCAGCCGCTCGGCGTGTTCGCGCTGCCGCTCGACCTCCCGGCGCTCCGCCGCCAGCGCCTCCTCCGTCTCCCCCAGCTTCGCGCCGAGCGCGACGTTGTCCTCGCGGACCCGCCCCAGCTCCGAGAGGGCGCCGTCCAGCGCCTCCCGGTCGCGGCCCCACTCCTCCATCCGGCCCCGGTACTCCGCCCCGGCGCGGGCCAGGTGGCGGAGGACGGGGTCCACCGGCTCGGGCTCGGCGGCGGGCGGGCCGGGCACTTCGCTGCGGGGCTTCGCCATTGCGGGCTCCTGGGGGCGTTCCATCGTTGTCAGGCGGCAACCGTGTGCTCAAGCATCAACCATGCCCGTTCGTGGACACTGAAACCCGGGGTGCTCCCCGCCCGTAGTCCGGCGCTGAGCCGGGTTCACCCTTTCTCGTCACCCGTTCCGACCCCCCGAAACGATGTTCGCACTCTTCGCCGTCCTCGGCGCCTCTCTCGCCGCCGGTCCGGCGGACTCGCTGAAGTCCGTCACCGCGCTGCGCATCCCCGCCGGCCAGGCTCCCACGGTGGACGGCCGCCTGGACGAGGAATTCTGGAGCCGTGCCGAGCGCGCGCGCGGCTTCGTGCAGTACGCCCCCGACGCGGGCGCCCCCGCCTCGCACGAGAGCGAGGCGCGGGTGGCCTACGACGACCAGGCGGTCTACGTGGCCGTGCGCATGCTGGACCCGCACCCCGACTCCATCGTGGGGCAGCTGGCCCGCCGTGACGCCGACGTGTTCTCCGACTGGGTGGAGGTGGGCTTCGACTCGTTCCACGACCGCCGCACCGGCTACGTGTTCGGCGTCAACCCGCGCGGGGTCAAGAAGGACGCCTTCCTGTTCGACGACGACAACAGCGACCTGGGCTGGAACGCGGTGTGGGACGCCGCCGCCCGGGTGGACTCGGCGGGGTGGACGGCGGAGTTCCGCATCCCGCTCTCGCAGCTCCGCTACAGCGCCCGCGACCTGGACGCCGGCGGCCGGCTCTGGGGCTTCGAGGTGAAGCGCACCGTGGCCCGCACCCGCGAGGAGACCTTCTGGGCCCCCATCCTCCCCAACACGCCGGGGGTGGTGTCGCGCTTCGGCGTGCTGCGCGGGCTGGCGGGGCTCCCCTCGCCGCGCAGCCTGGAGCTGCAGCCCTACTCGGTGGCGCAGCTCACCCGCGCCCCCCAGGATCCCGGGAACCCGTTCTACCAGCGGAACGACCCCGGCGTGGGCGTGGGGGCCGACCTCAAGTACGGGATCACCTCCAGCCTGACGCTCACCGCCACCATCAACCCGGACTTCGGCCAGGTGGAGGCGGACCCGTCGCAGGTCAACCTTTCCGCCTACGAGAGCTTCTTCCCGGAGCAGCGCCCCTTCTTCGTGGAGGGGTCCGACATCTTCCGCTTCGGGCTGGGCGCGGGCGACGGCGACTTCGGCTCGGAGGCGCTCTTCTACTCCCGCCGCATCGGCCGGGCGCCGCAGGGCGTCGCCGACCGCATCCCCGGCGACGCCGAGTTCAGCGAGGTGCCGGAGGCCAGCAACATCCTGGGCGCCGCCAAGATCACCGGGCGGACGCGGAGCGGCTGGTCGCTGGGCTTCATGGACGCGGTGACCGGGCGCGAGGAGGCCCGCTACCTGGACCCGGTCAGCCGCGAGCGCCTGGCCACGGCGGTGGAGCCGCTCACCAACTACGGCGTGGCGCGCGTGATCCGCTCCTCGGACGAGGGCCGCAGGGCGGTGGGCGGCATCGTCACGACGGTGCACCGCGACCTGGACGGCGCGGACGGCATGGACTTCCTGCGCTCCTCCGCGTACGCGGGGGGCGTGGACGGGCGCACCCGCTTCGGCGGGGGCAACTACGAGGTGCGCGGCTGGGTGCTGGGGAGCGCCGTCCTGGGCGACAGCGCGGCCATGTGGCGGACCCAGCGCTCGTCGACCCGCTTCTTCCAGCGCCCCGACGCCGACCACGTGGAGCTGGACCCGGCCCGCGAGTCGCTCCTGGGGTGGGCGGCCAGCGTGGAGGCGATGAAGCTGGGCGGCGGCAACTGGCGCTGGGCCACGGTGCTCAACGCCCGCTCGCCGGGCTTCGAGACCAACGACCTGGGCTACCAGCGCGACGCCGACCAGACGCTGTGGGCGGGCAACCTCCGCTACCAGCAGACCCGGCCGGGGCGCACCTTCCGCAGCTGGAACCTGAGCGGCAACGCCTGGACGGGCTACACCTTCGGCGGCGAGCAGACCTCGCTGGGCGGCAACGTCAACGGCAGCTTCCGGCTGCTCAACTTCTGGGGCGCCAACGGCGGCATCGGCCACGAGCGCCCGGTGGTGGCGGTGCGGGCGCTGCGGGGCGGCCCCTCGCTGCGCGTCCCCGCCACGTACAACACGTGGGCCGGCGTCAGCAGCGACAGCCGCCGCGACGTGTACGGCTCCTTCAACGTCGGCGCCGGGCGGGACGCCGAGGGCGGCGGGGGCTGGTGGGACGTCAGCCCCTCCGTCACCTGGCGCGCCTCCACCCGCAGCGACCTGTCGCTCCAGCCCTCGTTCTCGCGGTCGGTGAACGGCTGGCAGTTCGTGAGCTCCACCGCGCTGGACGGCGCGCCGCACTACGTGTTCGGCCGCCTGGAGCAGAGCACCGCGTCGCTCACGGCCCGGCTCAGCTACACCTTCACCCCCAACCTGTCGCTCCAGCTGTACGCGCAGCCCTTCCTCAGCGCCGGCGACGCGGACGGCTTCCGCGAGGTGGTGCTGGCCGACGGGGGCGCGCGCGTGGTGGACGCCGACCGCTTCGACGGCCGCTTCCGCGCCCTGGGCGCCCCGGCGCTCGCCGGCGACGAGTACCGGGCCGACGCCGACGGGGACGGCGACGCGGACGTGAGCTTCACGGACCCCGACTTCAACGTCAAGGAGTTCCGCTCCAACGCCGTGCTGCGCTGGGAGTACCGCCCCGGGTCCACGCTGTTCGTGGTGTGGAGCCAGGGGCGCGAGGACTTCGCCCGCGACGGCCGCTTCGGCCTGGTGCGCGACACCCGGCGCCTGTTCGGGATGGACGACGCCTTCCCGGTGCGCACCACCAACGTGCTGCTGGTGAAGGTCAACTACTGGCTGAACCTGTGAACCCCCGGAACGGAGCCCCGAGCATGACGATCCCGACCAAGACGACCCGCGCCCTGGCCGGCGCCGCGCTGCTCGCCGCCGCGCTCGCCGCCCCGGGCGGCGCGCAGCAGCCCGAGCGCTACGCCCTGCGGAGCGACCGGGTGGCGATCCACAACCTGGCAGGCGAGGTCCGCGTGGTGGGCGGCTCCGGCTCGGACGTGGTGGTGGAGGTGGCGCGCGGCGGCGGCGACGCCGGCGAGCTGCGGGTGACCCGCGGCCGCGACGGCGACGCCGAGCGGCTGGTGGTGGTCACCCCCGGCGACCGCGTGGTGTACCCGCGCTTCGGCCGCGGCTCCAACACCGTGTTCAACGTGCGCGAGGACGGCACCTTCGGGCGCGGCGGGCGCCGGGTGACGGTGTCCGGCGGCGGCCGCGGCACCGAGGCGTACGCCGACCTCACGGTGCGGGTGCCGGCCGGGCGCTCGGTGACGCTGCACCAGGGGGTGGGGAAGGTGGAGGTGTCCAACGTGAACGGGAACCTGAGCGTGAACACCGCCTCCGCGTCGGTGGCCTCGACCGGGACGCGCGGCTCGCTCGCGGTGGACGTGGGGAGCGGGAACGTGCGGGTGGAGCGCGCCGAGGGCGACGTGGACGTGGACACCGGCTCCGGCAGCGTCCGCCTGTCCGAGGTCCGCGGCCGCCGGCTGCGCGTGGACACCGGGAGCGGCTCCGTCACCGGGAGCGGCCTCGCCGCCGACGAGGTGCTGGTGGACGTGGGCTCCGGCGCCGTGGAGCTGTCCGGGGTGCGGGCCGGCGGGCTCAAGGTGGACACCGGGAGCGGGTCGGTGGCGCTCGCGCTGGCCTCCGACGCGCGCTCCGTGGAGGTGGACACGGGCTCCGGCGGCGTGCGGCTGGCGGTGCCCTCGTCGTTCGGCGCCGAGGTGGAGATCGACACCGGCTCCGGCGGCATCCAGGTGGACGTCCCCGCCCAGGCGCAGACCGTGCGGCGCGACCACTACCGCGGGCGCATCGGCGACGGGCGCGGGCGGGTGGAGATCGACACCGGCTCCGGCGGCGTCCGCATCACCCGCAGCTGAGTTTTACGACCTTAACTGCTGGTTTGGGCGTGCCCCCGGCTGGCGCCGGGGTCGGGCTTCGGCTCCGTAAGCGAGCAAACAACGCTCGCTAACGGAGTCGAGCCCCGGCGGAAACTGCCCCGCCGGGTCTCGCCCCTTCGGGCCGAAACCCCTCACGCAACTGCCGACGCAAGCACGACATCCAGCAGTTCCTCCCCTCTCCCAGAATTGGGAGAGGGTGGCGGCTCTCAGGCCGCCGGGTGAGGGCCTGCCCGCACCGGGAGATCCCGGTGCGGGCGCTTTTTGCGTACTTCGTACTCCGTACTTCTCTTCCCCAGGAGCCGCCGCATGGAGCCCGACGCCCGCCCCGCGCACCACCTCCCCGACGGCACCTTTCGCGCGCCCTGGCCGGTGGAGGGCGGGGACCGGCGCGGCATGGCGGAGCTGCTGCGGTGGCAGTGGGAGCGGCTGACCCGGCCGTCGGCGCCCAACCCGCCCGTGGGGGCGCTGCCGCTGGTGCGTGGGGACGTGGCGCGGCCCCGCGTGGCCGTGGACGAGGTGAGGATCACCTGGGTGGGGCACGCGTCGTTCCTGGTGCAGGCGGGCGGGCTCAACCTGCTCACCGACCCGGTGTGGAGCCGGCGCGCGTCGCCGCTGAGGTGGGCGGGACCGGCGCGCTTCGTGGCGCCGGGGGTCGCGTGGGACGACCTCCCGCCGGTCGACGCGGTGCTCGTGTCGCACGACCACTACGACCACCTGGACGAGGACACGGTGCGGCGGCTGCACGCGCGCTTCGGCGCGCGGCTGCGCTGGCTCACGCCGCTCGCCTACCGCGGGTGGATGGGGGCGCGGGGGATCACCGGCGTCACGGAGCGGGACTGGTGGGAGGCGGCGGAGCTGGAGGGCGAGGGGGGAGCGCTGCGGGCCACCCTCCTCCCCGCGCAGCACTGGACCCGGCGGGCCTTGAGCGAGTTCAACGACCGGCTGTGGGGCTCGTGGATGCTGGAGACGCCCGGCGGGCGGCGCGTCTACTTCGCGGGGGACAGCGGGTACTGGCCCGGCTTCCGGGAGATCGGGGAGCGCTTCGGGTCGCCGGACGCGGCGCTCCTTCCCATCGGCGCGTACGAGCCGCGCTGGTTCATGCGCGCCGCGCACATGAACCCCGAGGAGGCGGTGCAGGCCTACCTGGACCTGGGCGGCGCCGGCGTGTTCGCGGGGATGCACTGGGGCACCTTCCGCCTCACCGACGAGGACCCGCTGGAGCCCCCGGTGCGGCTCCGCGCGGCCTGGGCGGCGGCGGGGCTCCCGCCGGAGCGCCTGTGGATCCCCCGCCACGGCGAGACGCGGGTGGTCCCCCGCCCCTCGGACGCCGCGGCGGGGTAGCGGTGCGCTACGGGCGAGGCGTGGCGCCCGGGAGGCTGTCCTCGGCGGCGCCCTCCAGCGTGTCGCCCGTGGCGACGCCGGTGGGCTGGGCGCCCTCCACCGGGGGCGGCACCGTCTGGATGGCCTCGCCCGCGGCCAGCGAGTCGTTGAGCGTGGCCCCGGGGGCGGAGGTCGCCTGGGAGCCCTCCTCGTCCGGGTAGTTGTGGCGCGTGTCTCCCAGGTCGCAGGCGGCCAGGCCGGCGGCGAGCAGGACCAGCGCGGCGGAGCGGGCTCGGTTCATGGGCCTCTTCCCGTGGGGGTGGAGCGAAGGGGGCGGCCCGCGCGGCCGCCCCCTCCGGTTCAGGGTCCGCGCGCGGCTCAGCGCATCGCGTCCGGGTTCACCAGCGACTCGGCCAGCATGGTGAGCCGCTCGTCGGTGCGCCCCTCCTCGTCCAGCGTGCGCTGCAGGATCTCCGCCTGGTCGTTCAGGCCGAGCTGCCGCGCGAAGGTGCGGACGGTGCCGTACCCCGCCATCTCGTAGTGCTCCACCCGCTGCGCCGAGGTGATGAGGCCGGCGTCCAGCACGTCGGACTCCACCTTCATCTTCATCAGCTCGTCCCCCTCCTTGAGGAGCCCCTCCATCCCCTTGCAGTGGTGGCCGGAGGTCTTCTCGCCCAGCGTGTCGAACACCTGCTCCAGCCGGCGCACGTGCTCCCGGGTCTGCACCTCGTGCTCCTGGAAGGCGGTCTTGAGCTCCGGGTGGGTCGCCTTGTCGGCCATCATCGGGAGCACCTTGAGGATCTGGTTCTCGGCGCTGTACAGGTCGCGGAGCTGGTCCACGTACAGGTCCTTGAGCGATTCCATCTTCATGCGTCCCTCCTTGCGTATGTGTTTTTCCACTCAGCATTTGCGCCCCGTCGCAGATCCGCGGCGCGGTTCCGCCGGGGCCGCCGACCGATGCACGTGACGTACCACGGCGGCGCCCGGGCTCCGAACCGATTGCGCCAATGGGCCCGATGCACTAACCTGTACATGTGAGCCGTACGCATTCCCGGAGGGTGCCATGAAGAAGAAGCGGATGACCGTGGCCGAGGCGCGCGCCAAGCTGTACGACCTGGTGGAGTACGTGACCGAGACCCCGGACTCGGCCGTGGTGATCGAGCACCGGGACCGCAAGGAGCGCGCGGTGCTGGTGGACGAGAACCACTACAAGTACCTGGAAGCGATGACACGCGAGGCGAAGAAGGACGCGAAGCCCTTCAAGCTCGCCGGGAGCCTCCGGTCCGTGGACGGCAACGATGTCGATCTGGTGGAGATCCTGGAGCAGAACCGGAGGGAGCAGGCCGAGCTCTTCCAGAAGAAGCTCGACAGCATCTTCTCCGCTGATTGAGATCGCCGTCACGGACGCTCACGCCCTGATCTGGTACGCACAGTCCGAACGCCGCAAGCTGGGACCTGTCGCACGGAGGATCTTCGACGCGGCGGACGACGGGAAGGCGGTGGTGTACGTGCCCGTCGTCGTACTCGCGGAGATCAGTGAGTCCATCCAGAAAGGCAAGATCCGCTTTGGTCGTCCTTTTTCGGGATGGGCACGGGAGCTGCTCGCCTCGAGGCAATTCGTTCCCGCGGACCTGACCTGGGAGATCGTCCTGCGTTCCGAGGAGCTCTACCACATCCCGGAGCGCGGCGACCGGCTGATCGCCGCCACCGCCGCGCAGCTGGGCTTTCCGCTGATCACGCGAGATCCCGAGATCGCCGCGGCCGCCGGGGTCGAGGTGGTGTGGTGAGCCGATTGATCTGTGCTCTTCTCCTTCCCTCCCCCGCGCCGTAAGATCATCGCTCCCGGCCGACCTCCCTCCCCACCCGACCAACGCATGCGTCTGCCTCTCGCCGCCGTCCTCGCGCTCCTCGGTGCCTGCGCCTCATTACCCAACTCGCGCGGCGGACTCCCCGCCGAGCAGGAAGCCTTCTGGTCCGCGCTGCGCCGGCACTGCGGGCGCGCCTACGAGGGCCGCCTGACGCAGGGCAACGCGTCGGACACGGCGTTCGCGGGAAAGACGCTGACCATGCACGTGCGCCGGTGCACGGACGACGAGGTCCGCATCCCCTTTCACGCGGGCGAGGACCGCTCGCGCACCTGGGTGATCACCCGCACCGCCGCGGGGCTGCGCCTCAAGCACGACCACCGGCACCGGGACGGCAGCGAGGACCGCGTCACCCGGTACGGCGGCGACACGCGCGGCCCCGGCACCGCGACCGCCCAGGAGTTCCCCGCCGACGCCTTCACCGCCTCGCTGATCCCCGCGGCGGCCGCCAACGTGTGGACGGTGGAGGTGGTGCCCGGCGAGCGCTTCGCCTACGCGCTGCGCCGCGAGGGCACGGACCGGCGCTTCCGCGTGGAGTTCGACCTGGCGCGCCCCGTCGCCCCGCCGCCCGCTCCCTGGGGGCACTGACCCCGTCGGGGCCGGCCGGCTCGCCGGCCTGGTGGTGGTCGACCGCGACCTCCGCGCGGTTCCGCCGGAAACCATCCGCGACGCGCGGGTGCTGGCGACGGTGGTGGGCGGGCGCGTGGTGTACGAGGCCCCGCCGCGGTAGCCGACCCCCGATCCACGGATACGACGAAGCGGGGGGGGGGGGGGGCGGCGGCGGGGGCCGGGCCCGGGGGGGGGGGGCCCCCCCCCGCCAGAGGGGGGGCC
>JBFMFL010000091.1:0-8780 GCA_040752145.1 Gemmatimonadota bacterium | reverse complement strand
CCGCTTCCGTGTTTCCGCCCCTCCCTCGTTCTACTGCTTGCCGCCGTCCCTGGGCCGGGCGCGGCCGCCCTGCCGGCGCGGCTTGCGGTAGGGGAGCTCGTTGCGGTACTCCGCCTCGATCAGCCGCGACCACCAGAGCTGCATGGCCGGCGAGGTCCCCGGCACCTCGTCCGGGAAGCGCTCGGCCAGTTCGAAGAGCCGGCGCACGTCCGCGAGCGCCTGCGCCTTGCCGCCGGGGAAGATGGCGCGCAGCTCCGACGCCAGGAACACGGGCCCCTCCGTGCCGCCCGGCTCGGCGAAGAAGACCAGGCCGCGCTCCCGCCAGTACTGCGTGGCGAACGCCCGGATGGAGCGCCCGTGCGGCCGCTCCGTCTCCCCCTCCACGAACTTGCGGATCGCCTCGTGCCCCACCCCGGTGGCGGCCTCCGCGTGCCGGAGGGAGGTGCGCTGCACGTACTCCTTCATGAACGCGCGGAGGTCGTCCAACGGAACGGGCCGCGGGGGGCCACGCTCGTAGACCACCTCAGGGGGCTCGGCGGCTCCCTGTCCACTTTGACCGCTATCGTTTGGGGGACACTGGAGAGTCTAGGAAGGCGCGCGGCGTCGCGCAAGAACGAACCACGTTTACGGCGGGTTTGGGCGTGCCCCCGGCTGTCGCCGGGGTCGGGCTGCAGCTCCGTAACGCACGATGCGACCGTGCGTAACGGAGTCGAGCCCCCAACGATACTGCTGTTGGGGTCTCGCCCCTGGCGGGCCGACATCCCTCACGCGGGGCTCCGTGTCAGGCCGCGGCTTCGTCCTGCCTGGCCTCATTCCTAGCGCCACCTCCCAGTCCTGCAGCCTCCGCCAGCAGCTCGTACGAGCGCAGGCGCGCTTCGTGGGAGTGGACCATGGAGGTCACGATCACCTCGTCGGCGCCGAACTCGGCCGCCACCCGCTCCAGCGCGGCGGCCACCGTCTGCGGGCTGCCGGCGTAGTGGAGCTCGCGGTAGCTCTCCACGGTGGCGCGGTCCAGCGGGGTGTAGGGGTAGGCGGCGGCCTCCTCCGGGCTGGGGAGGGGGCCGAACTGGCCCCTGCGCAGGCGCACCCAGGCCAGCTCCATGGAGCCCGCCAGCCAGCGCGCCTCCTCGTCCGTCGGGGCGCAGACCACGGCGGCGCCCAGCACCGCGTGCGGCTCCGGGAACTGCTCGGACGGCTGGAACGTCTCGCGGTAGGCGCGGATCGCGGGGGCGGCCGGGGTGGGGCTGAAGTGGCTGGCGAAGCCGTACCCCATCCCCATGGAGCCGGCCAGGCGCGCGGTGGCGCCGCTGGACCCCAGCAGCCACACCGGCGGGAGCGGCACCCCCTCGGGCACCACGCGCACGCGGTGGAAGGGGTGGTCCTCCGGGAAGCTGCGCCGCGACAGCGCCACCAGCTCGGCGAGCTGCTGCGGGTACTGCTCCGCGTCGAAGGGGCGCAGCGCGCTGGAGGTGGCCGGATCGGTCCCCGGCGCCCGCCCGATCCCTAAGTCGATGCGCCCCGGGTGCAGCGTCTCCAGGGTGTGGAACGCCTCCGCGATGCGCAGCGGCGCGTGGTTGGGGAGCATGATCCCGCCCGAGCCCACCCGAATGCGCTCCGTGGCCGCGGCCAGGTGCTCGATCAGGATCTCCGGCGAGGAGCTGGCGATGCTGGGCATGCCGTGGTGCTCGGCCAGCCAGTAGCGGGCGTAGCCCAGCCGGTCCGCCAGCCGGGCCAGCTCCACGGAGTTGCGGATCGCCTGCCCCGCCGTGGAGCCGGAGCCCACGGGGACCAGGTCGAGAACGGAAAGCGCGATTGCCATGACGCGAGCCTCTTCTGCGAGGGCGGAGCGGGACGCGGGGGACACCCGCCCACCGATCATTCATCGATGAACTAACGTCCAAAGGTCGCCCCTGCCGACGGCGGAGTCAATGCCTGGGCGGCCGCTTCGGCGGCTCAGCGGAAGACGCGCGCCTCCTGATCCCCGGGCGGGAACGGCTCGTCCAGGCCGGACACGGCTCCCAGCAGCGCCTGCACGCGGAGCACGCCGCCCAGGCGGGCGCGGGCCCAGCCGCGCAGGCGCTCCGCCTGGCCGTAGCGCGCGGCCAGGCCGCCCAGGCTGGCCGCGGCCCACTCCCCGCCGCGGGCCATCCCCTCCAGCGTGGCCGCCGCGCCCGCCGCGTCGCCGTGGCGCAGCTGCTCGATCGCCAGGTCGCGGAAGGTCACCTCGTCGCGCAGCTCCGGGAGCACCCCGCGCAGGGCGAGCCGCGCGCCGGCCACGCCGCCGGCCCGCTCCAGCAGGACCGCAGCGATCCCCTGGAGCACGGGCGAGCGCAGCGCGGGGTCGCGCACCCGGCGCAGCCAGCGCCGCGCCCCCGCCGGGTCGCGGCGCTCCACGTGGGCGCGCGCCACGACGTACGCGGCGACCTCGCGCTCCTCGTCGTCCGCGGCCCTCCCGCGGATCGCGCGGACCGCCACCGGACCCTGCTCGTCCTCGGGCGCCAGCCACCAGAGCGCGAATTCGACCGCCGCGCGCCGCTCCGGCCCCGCCGGCAGCAGGCGCGCCGTCGCCAGGGCGCCGTCCACGTCGCCCGTGTCGGCCCGGAGCCGTGACGCGAGCGCCAGCGCCTGCGTGCGGCGCTCCGCGTCCACCGAGCCGGCGGCGATGCGGGCGGCCGCCGTGGCGAACGCCCGCGCGCCCTCCCCGTCGCCGTCCCAGAGGCACGCGCGCACGCCCAGGGTCGCGGCATGCAGCGCGGAGAGCGCGCCGCGCACCTCCCGCATCGCGAAGGCCCCACGCTCGTGCGGCTCGGCACCCGTCAGCTCCACCAGCACCTCCAGCCGCGCGCGCTCCCGCTCGAACGGGTCGCCGATGCTCTCCGCCGCGGCGAGGGCCGCCTCCCTCTCGCCCGCTTCCGCCGCCGCGTCGGCCACCGCCCCCAGCGCCCGGTCGCGCGCCTCGCCGTTCGGGGCGTGGAGCGCGAGATCCAGCGCCTCCTCCCTGCGCCCGGCGCCCAGCAGCGCCCCGAGGAGCGAGTCCCGCGCCCCCTCATCGTCCGGGAACCGCCCGCAGACACGCCCCGCGAGCGCGAAGTCGCCCGCCTCCGCCAGCCGCTCCACGATCCGGTCGAGCCCGGCCCGGCGGACCTGCCCGTCGGGAGCGCCCTCCGCGAGGAGCGCTTTCACGGCCCGGCGGAGCCGGGAGCGCGCACGGCGAACGGCGGCGTCTCCGTGCGCGCTCCGGGCGAGCGCGGCCCAGGCGCTCGCCCGCCAGAGCGGGGAGGCGAGCGCGTCGGCCGCCTCCGCCCCGTGGCCGAACCCGAGGTGGCGCCCCAGCGAGGCCGCCACGTAGCCGAGTAGCCGCTCGCGGTCGGGCTCCGGCACGCCCGCCGCGGCCTCCCGCGCCTCCGCGAACAGCTCGCGGCGGAGCCGCTTCACTTCCCGTTCGTCCTCCAGGGGATCGTCCCGGTTCAGACCGCGCAGGCGCCGTCGCCGCACGACCCGTCGGACTCCCCGCCGCCGCCCGGCTTCGTCTCGCGCGCCACGGTCTCCAGCGCCTGGAGGAACGCGGAGGTGGGCTGCGCTCCCTGCACGGCGTACCTGCCCTCGAACACGAAGGTGGGCACGGCGGTGATCCCCAGCCGCTGCGCCGCGGCGATCTCCTCCTTCACCTCGGCCGTGCCCTCGCCGGAGGCCAGGGACTCGCGCACCCGCCGCCGGTCCATCCCGGCCGCCCCCGCGATCTCCGCCAGCACCTCCGGGTCGCCCACGTCGCGCCCCTCGGAGAAGTGCGCCTCGAACAGCCCCTCCGCCACCGCGCGCTGCGTCTCCGCCCCGTGCTCGCGCTCGGCGAGGCGCATCAGCCGGTGCGCGTCCAGCGTGTTCGCCGCGAGGCCGCGGTCGTAGTCCATCGCCAGCCCCTCGCCGCGCGCGGTCTCCACCACCCGGCCGGCCATGGCGCGGGCGCCGGCGCCGAAGCGGCGCTCCAGGTACTCCAGCATCGGCACGGCCTGCGCCGGCGCGGACGGGTCCAGCTGGTACGGGCGGTACACGACCTCCACGTCCCCGCCGCCCGGGAACGCGCCCAGCGCCCGCTCGAAGCGCGCCTTGCCGACGTAGCACCACGGGCAGGCCACGTCCGAATAGATCTCCACCTTCATCGCGATTCCCTCGTCGCTCGTTTTTCGTCGTCGCTAACGGATTTCTCCGGCGCGACTTCGGTCATCCCCGGGAGAAACTACCGCGGTGAGAGCCGCCGCGCACGCGCCGCCGCCTACCCCGTGGGAACCGGGAGGGCCCTGCCTCTGCACAAGCTTCTGGAGGGTACTGACCACAGACGGCGGCAGGCACAGGGCACAAGAACGACCGGCCTCTCAACGAGAGACCGGCCGTTCTTGTGCGAAGGAATAGAAGACCCGATTCGAGGCGGCAGTGTCTCCGATAGCCTGACGGTAGTCAGCGTGGCAGCATCGGCCGGACCACGGGGATTGGACACGTCGCTATCCTACCCTTGCCTTCGCCGTGCCATCGGTCACCAGCGTGTCGGACGGTGGAAGGTGCCGGCTGTATCGGTGAGAATCGGCGCGAACTGGCACTTCTTGAGTGCGGACGCACGCACCGGCTTGAGGAAGCTGGCAGCTCGCTTGAGCTGCACCGACTGTCGCGACTTCGGGTTCTCCGCGTGCGGATTCGCCACACCGACGGGAAGGCCGAGGTCCTGGGTGACGAGTGCGATCGGCGTTACGAGGTCCGAATCGTTGGAGATCACCACTGCGACATCGAACATCCCGCGGTGTGCGTCGTGCATCAGGTGCGCCGCGAGGTTCACGTCCGATCCCTTCTCCTCCTCGCGTACGACCTCGGCGAACTGCGTCCTGCCGCCCACCGTCAGAACGCCGCCGCCCGGCGCCGCCAGTGGGAGACGCGCGGGATGTGACAGGTAGTGCCCGAAGTGGATCTCGACCTCCGGAAGGGTGGCGAGTGCCCGGAGATAGGTCTGTTGCCGCACCGCGGTGTCGGGCTTGGTCGGGCGGGGGACGACCCGAGCCGTGAAGTACTTGATGCGCTGGACATCGTTCTTCGGCAGCAGGACACGGCAGAAAGCCGCGAGATCGAGCCACCGATACGCAGTCCCCTTCAGTGCTCCGTAATACAGATTAAAGCCATCGACGTAAACCCAGGTTTTTCGCTTCGGCGGCGGCGAGCCCGGGGTTGCACCGCTGGAATCGGAGGGAGATGTGCTCACGGCGGGCCGAATCGTGCACGCAGAAAAAAGCAGAGGCCGCCCGAAGGCGGCCTCGCACCCGGCCGCCGAAGCGAACCGGGGGGATTGTAGTGCGTGACAAATCTAACCGATACGGCGGTCCTCGTCAAGCGGATCACACGCAGCGAACGCCGCCAAGAAGCGTTTGTGCACCAACAGGTCCGGCTCAGACGTCCAGGTTCCGCACGTAGCGGGCGTTCTCCTCGATGAACTGCCGGCGCGGGTCCACGTCCTCGCCCATCAGCGTCGAGAAGATCTTCTCCGACTCCACCGCGTCCTCCATGGACACCCGCAGCAGCGTGCGCGTGTCCGGGTCCATGGTGGTCTTCCAGAGCTGGTCCGGGTTCATCTCGCCCAGGCCCTTGTAGCGCTGCACGTGGATCCCCTTGGCCTCGCCGTCCGCCGAGCCGCCCTTGTAGCGCGCCAGGATCTCGTCCCGCTCGTCGTCCGAGTAGGCGTACTGCTCCGTCTTGCCCTTGCGCACCAGGTACAGCGGCGGCTGCGCGATGTAGATCATCCCCTCCTCCAGCAGCTGCCGCATCTGCCGGAAGAAGAAGGTCAGCAGCAGCGTGCGGATGTGCGAGCCGTCCACGTCCGCGTCGGTCATCAGGATGATCTTGTGGTAGCGGGCGTTCTTGAGGTCGAACTCGTCCTCGCCGATGCCCGTGCCGATGGCCGTGATGATGGCCCGGATCTCCTCGTTGGAGAGCACCTTGTCGAAGCGCGCCCGCTCCACGTTGAGGATCTTCCCCTTGAGCGGGAGGATCGCCTGGAAGGCCCGGTCGCGCCCCTGCTTGGCCGAGCCGCCGGCGGAGTCGCCCTCCACGATGTAGATCTCGGAGATCTCCGGGTTGTTCACCGAGCAGTCCGCCAGCTTGCCGGGGAGCACCCCCGTCTCCAGCGCGCTCTTCTTGCGCGTCAGGTCGCGCGCCTTGCGGGCGGCCTCGCGGGCGCGGGCGGCCGAGATCGCCTTCTCGATGATGGCGCGGCCCACGCCCGGCGTCTCCTCCAGGAACTCCGCCAGCTTCTCGTTGACCACGCTCTCCACGGCGCCCTTGACCTCGCTGTTCCCCAGCTTGGTCTTGGTCTGCCCCTCGAACTGCGGCTCCTTGACCTTGACGGAGATCACGCAGGTGAGCCCCTCGCGGACGTCGTCGCCCGAGAGCGCGTCCAGCCCGCCCTTCTTGAACAGGCCGGTCTTGCGCGCGTAGTCGTTGATGGTGCGCGTCAGTGCCGACTTGAAGCCCGTGAGGTGCGTGCCGCCCTCGTGGGTGTTGATGTTGTTGACGAAGGTGAAGGTGTTCTCGTTGTACCCGTCGTCGTACTGGAGCGCGATCTCGATCTCCGCCTCCGGGCGCGCGGCCTCGATGTAGACCACGGCCGCGTGCAGCGGACGGCGCGTCCCGCGCAGGTACTCCACGAACTCCTTGAGCCCGCCCTCGTAGTGGTACTCCTCGCGGCGGATCTCCCGGTCCTCGCCCTCGATGACGCGCTCGTCCGTCAGCGTGATGCGGACGCCCTTGTTGAGGAACGCCAGCTCGCGCAGGCGGTTGGAGAGCGTGTCGAAGGAGTAGGTGGTCTCCTGGAAGATCAGCGGGTCCGGCTTGAAGGCGACGGTGGTGCCCGTGTGCGTGGACTCGCCGACCACCGTCAGCGGCTGCGCCTTGTCGCCGCGGGCGAAGGCCATCTCGTACACCTTGCCGTCGCGGCGCACGGTCACGCGCGTCCACTCCGAGAGCGCGTTCACCACCGAGACGCCCACGCCGTGCAGGCCGCCGGACACCTTGTAGGAGCCGCCCTCCTGGTTCTCGAACTTGCCGCCCGCGTGCAGCACGGTGAGCGCCAGCTCCACGGCGGGGACCCCCTCCGTGGGGTGGATGTCCACCGGGATGCCGCGGCCGTTGTCCACCACGGTGATGGAGTCGTCCGGGTGGATGGTCACGTCCACGCTGTCGGCGTAGCCCGCGAGCGCCTCGTCGATGGAGTTGTCCACCACCTCGTAGACCAGGTGGTGCAGCCCGCGCGGCCCCGTCGAGCCGATGTACATCCCGGGGCGCTTGCGGACGGCCTCCAGCCCCTTGAGGACCTGGATCTGCCCGGCGTTGTATTCCTGGGCTGCGGCGGTCGAAGCCATGTTCTCTGCGTTCTGGGTTTGCGACTGAAAATCCGACTTCCGCTGATACCCCGCAGGCGGGGTTCGGTGCCCCGGACGGGGCCGCGGAAATCCAGGCGCGGAGGGGGTTTGCGGCGCTCCGTTCAGGAGCCCATGACGAACACGATGTGCTGGATCTTTCCGGTCTTCTTGCCCGCGTTCAGGCGGCGGATGATCTCGCCCTTCATCAGGGTCAGCTCCATCATCCACGCGGAGGTCGCCACCGCCACGAACAGGGTGTCTTCGGAGACGCGCAGCGCCTCCGTGACCGCGGCGATCTGCGGGCCCACGCGCTCCTCCCACTCCGTCAGCACGGAGGCCGCCTCGACCTTGGCCTCCAGGCCGCTCCGGTTCAGGAAGCGCGAGAGGACGTCGCCGACGAGCTGCGGCTTGCCTGCGTCGGAGCTGCGGGCCATGCGGGCGAGGGGACCGGGGTGCGGCGAGGTTGGTTCGAAGGGTGTGAATTTAGCCCCTCGGGGGGTTCCGGTCAAAGTGAACGGCCGGAGGGGACTGCGTGGACTGCGGGTGAGGGCGTGCCCCTCGCTGGCGCTCGGGTCGGGCTGCGGCTCCGTAGGCGAGCAAACGACGCTGCGTAACGGAGTCGAGCCCGCGCAAACAGCCGCGCGGTCTCGCCCCTTCGGGCCGACAGCCCTCACGCAACGGCAGGCCCCCTCCCCCGGCCCCTCCCCCGCAAGCAGGGGAGGGGAGAACCGCTTGGTATCCCAGCCGTTGCCCCCTCTCCCAGAATTGGGAGAGGGTGGCGAGCCTCAAGCGAGCCGGGTGAGGGCCGTCGCAGGCTGTCCCCTGTAACCTGTCCCCTAGCCGTTCCTCACCCGCCCCTCCCGCATCTCCCAGCGCGGCAGGGCGCCGCCGCGGATCTCCACGTCGCTGGCCTTGGGCGAGGTCAGGATCACCTGGCCGCCGCCGGTGCCCTCGATCCAGTCGATGATGCGGCGGGAGCGGCCGGGGTCCAGCTCGGCGAACACGTCGTCCAGCAGGATCACGCTCTCGCGGCCGCGGGTGGAGCGGATGGTCTCCGCCTCCACCATGCGCAGCGCCACGGCGGCGGTGCGCTGCTGGCCCCCGGAGCCGTAGGTGCGCAGGTCCAGCGGGCCCGATCCGGGGCGCTCCATCTCGAAGCGCAGGTCGTCGCGGTGGGGGCCCACCAGCGTCATCCCGCGGCGCGCCTCGCGCTCGGCCACGCGGCCCAGCTCGGCGCGGAAGGCGGCGGCGATGGCGGCGGAGGGGTCGGCGTCGCCCGGGTCCCACTCGCCCACGGCGGGGTCGTAGCCCAGGATGCCGCGCGGGCCGCCGGCCACCCGGGCGTAGTGCTCCGCGAAGCTGCCCCCCACCTCCGCCCCCCCCGCG
>JBFMFL010000090.1:0-22580 GCA_040752145.1 Gemmatimonadota bacterium | reverse complement strand
GCGCAGCCTCCCCCGACCTCCCTGCAGATCCAAGGAACGGCAGCAGCAGTGCTCCCCTCCCTCGCTTGCGGGGGAGGGGTCGGGGGTGGGGGGCGCCATGGCACGCCCGAGCCAGCCCTGCCGTGGAGCGTCCCCTCCCCCGGCACGGGGGAGGGTGGCGAGCCTCAAGCGAGCCGGGTGGGGGCCCGCGTGAGGGATTTCGGCCCGGAGGGGCGAGACCCGGCGGGGTAGTTTCCGCCGGGGCTCGACTCCGTTACGCACAGTTGTATCGTGCGTTACGGAGCCGAAGCCCGACCCCGGCGCCAGCCGGGGGCACGCCCGAACCCGCAGTTCAAAGCCGTTCCAACGACAGCACTATCGTTGACAGTACAAGACGCAGATGGTACGTTCCGCCCGTCCGAACCGCCTTCCCGAACCACCATCCTCCCAAGCAAAACCCCGGGCACAATGGTCACCATCGCAGAGATCCGTGCACGCGAGATCCTCGATTCGCGGGGCAACCCCACGGTCGAGGCCGAGGTCATCCTTTCCAACGGGATCCTGGGGCGTGCGGCGGTGCCCAGCGGCGCCTCCACCGGCGAGCACGAGGCCGTGGAGCTGCGCGACGGGGAGCCCGGCCGCTACGGCGGCAAGGGCGTGCTGGACGCGGTGGAGAACGTGGAGGAGGAGATCGGCCCCGCGCTGCACGGCATCGACGCGTACGACCAGGTGGCGGTGGACCGCGCCATGATCGAGCTGGACGGCACGGAGAACAAGGCGCGCCTGGGCGCCAACGCCATACTGGCAGTGTCGCTGGCGACCGCGCGCGCGGCGGCGCGGGACTGCCGGCTGCCGCTGTACCGCTACTTGGGCGGGCCGCTCGCCAACGTGCTGCCGGTGCCCATGATGAACATCCTCAACGGCGGCGCCCACGCCTCCAACAACGTGGACTTCCAGGAGTTCATGGTGATGCCAGTGGGGGCGGAGACCTTCTCGGAGGGGCTGCGCTGCGGGGTGGAGATCTTCCACTCGCTCAAGAAGGTGCTCTCCTCGAAGGGCAAGAGCACCGCGGTGGGCGACGAGGGCGGCTTCGCGCCGGACCTGGCGAGCAACGAGGAGGCGGTGGAGGTCATCCTCACCGCCGTGGAGCAGGCCGGCTACCGCCCGGGCGAGGACGTGGTGCTGGCGCTGGACGTGGCCGCCTCCGAGATGCACCGCGACGGGGCGTACGTGTTCCACAAGAGCAGCGGCGAGCGGCGCACCTCGGCGGAGATGGTGGAGTTCTACCGCGACTGGGCGACGCGCTACCCCGTCCGCTCCATCGAGGACGGGCTGGACGAGAACGACTGGGACGGGTGGAAGCTGCTCACCGACGGGATCGGAGGGCGCACGCAGCTGGTGGGCGACGACCTGTTCGTCACCAGCACGCAGCGTCTGCGCGACGGGATCGAGCGCGGGGTGGGGAACGCCATCCTCATCAAGGTCAACCAGATCGGCACGCTCACCGAGACGCTGGAGGCCATCGAGATGGCCCGCGGCGCCGGGTACAACGCCGTGATGTCGCACCGTTCGGGCGAGACCGAGGACACCTTCATCGCCGACCTGGCGGTGGCGACCGGGGTGGGGCAGATCAAGACGGGGAGCGCCAGCCGCACCGACCGCGTGGCCAAGTACAACCAGCTCCTGCGCATCGAGGAGCGGCTGGGGAGCGCGGCCCGCTACCCGGGGAGGTCGCTGTGGCGCTGAGCCCCGCCGGCGCGCGCCGGCTCGTGCTGGGGGCGGTGGGGTGCGTGGCCGTGTACTACGCCCTGTGGGGCGGGGAGTACTCGGCGTTCGACCTGCGCCGCCTGCGCGGGGAGCGCGTGGAAAAGGCGGCGGAGCTGGCGGAGACGCGCGCGCGGGTGGACTCGCTGCGCGCGTACGCGGCGCTGCTGGAGCGCGACGAGGCCACCCTGGAGCGGGTGGCCCGGGAGCGCTTCGGGATGATCCGCGACGGCGAGACGCTGTACCGCTTCTTCGAGGCGGCGCCTGCGGTCGCGCCCTCCACCCGGGTGGCCGCGGCCCCTTGACGTTTCCCCGCACGGGGTTATATTCCGTGCACTGATCGCGGGGTGGAGCAGCCTGGTAGCTCGTCGGGCTCATAACCCGAAGGTCGCGGGTTCGAATCCCGCCCCCGCTATAAAAATTCCGTGGCGGAGTAGCTCAGCTGGTTAGAGCAGCGGAATCATAATCCGCGTGTCGGGGGTTCGAGTCCCTCCTCCGCTACCTGTCCGGAAGGGCCGCTCGCAAGAGCGGCCCTTTCGCGTTCGGGCACGCGCGAAACCGGCCGCCGCGGGGGATCGCGGCGGCCGGTCACACGGGATGGAGCCCTCTTCAGCCCACCTCGTGGGGGGCCATGACGCCGAGCACGCGCTCCATCGCCATGGTGTGGCTGCAGGTGCCGTGGCTGTGGAAGTAGCCGCAGTCGCAGCGCCAGTGGCCGTCGTCGAACTGCACCTCGTGGTTCCCGTTGTTGCCGTCGAACTCCACCTTGAGGCTCTGGAAGTGGATGCGGTCGGGCTGGGCGGCGTAGGTCTTCGCCTTCTGGATCTTGTTGATCATCCCCGAATCGAGCATCTGGACCTCCTTGCTAGGGAACAACAAAAAACGCCGCCGCACCAGTGTGCGGGGCGTTCCGAACGGAGCGTCGTCGAGTGGAGCCGGAGAAAAACTCCCAGATCTGCACCACGTCTCTCCTTCCCGCAGCGGGGTTCAGGGAACGGTGCGCGACCGGCGGAGCTTCCCGGCGGCCGTGCGGCGCGCCCGGGGCGGTCCGGGGGTCGGGAGGTGCGGACCGGCGCGTGCGGCGCAGCCCTGTCCGGCCTTCCACTTCGGAAGGTAAGGCGTCCTCCGCGATCCCGCAACGGCCCCGTAACGACCAGATTCGTGGACGCTGAGCCCGACGCAAAATCCGTTCACAACGGGTTTGGAACACGCGTGTATGTAGCGGCCGGAACACGTCTTGCGAAGCCTTTCGGGGACTCGCTGAGCAACGTGAACCCGGACCAGGAGGATGCATGTCGGGTCTGAAGCGCACCACGCAGACGGGCGGCGGCGCCCGGACGGGGATGACCCCGGAGGGCGACCAGGGGCTGGACAACGAGGGGGCTGAGTTCGGCACCTCCGACCGCGCCACGCGGGGGACCAACCGCGACGCGGACGAGTCCGGCACGTCCATCAACCAGGGGCACGGCCACCCGCGCGAGGAGCGCGGCACCGGCCAGGACTGACGGCTTTTACGGCCGAACGGCTGTGAACGGCGGGTTCGGGCGTGCCCCCGGCTGGCGCCGGGGTCGGGCTTCGGCTCCGTAACGCACGATACAACTGTGCGTAACGGAGTCGAGCCCCGGCGGAAACTGCCCCGCCGGGTCTCGCCCCTTCGGGCCGGAATCCCTCACGCGGGTGGCGGAGCGTGCTCCGCCACCCGTCGTCCTGTCGGGTCCTTTCCGTCTCGTGATCAGGCGGGCTCCCCTTGCCAGGGGTGCCCCGGCGAGGGTTTCTTTCTCCATCGGCCCGCGACCGGAGCGCCGGGGAACCGCGGGGCGGCCGCGCAGGTACTGAGCCTGTCCGGAGCACCCGGAGCCGCCCGGCCCCGGACCTCCCCCGAACCACGATCACAGGCCATGATGCGAATCCTCAGGAGGGCGCCGGCTCTCGCGCTGGTCGCGCTCGCTCCCCTCGCCGCGGGGTGCGCCCGCGGCGGCGACGCCGCGCAGCAGGAGAGCGCCGGCAAGGTGGCCGTCGCCACGCCCGCGCAGGCCGGCCAGTCCGCGACGGTGACGGTCTACAAGTCGCCCACCTGCGGGTGTTGCACCAAGTGGGAGGAGCACCTGCGCCAGAACGGCTTCACCGTGGTGAGCGTCCCGCGCGACGACATGAACGCCATCAAGCAGGAGCACGGCATCCCGCAGGGGCTCCAGTCGTGCCACACGGCCCTGGTGAACGGGTACGCGGTGGAGGGGCACGTCCCCGCCGACGTGATCCGCAAGCTGCTCGCGGAGCGCCCCAAGGTGAAGGGCGTCGCCGTGCCCGGGATGCCGATGGGCTCCCCGGGGATGGAAGGGCCGACCAAGGACCAGTACGAGGTCTACACCTTCGACGCGACCGGGCCCAAGGACGTGTACGCTATCCGCTGAGCCGCACCTCCGTCCGCCCGCGGCACACGAGGCCGCCGTCGCGCACCCGCGACGGCGGCCTCGGCGTTTCCGGGCCCTGTCCCCTGTCCCACCGGGCGTGCACGAATCGAGCGGAATCGGCGCAAGTCCGCGCGCGGCCGGGCTTCGCGGAAAGGCGCGTGGACAGGGGAGTTTTCGGGCTTGATTCGGGATCCGTTCGGGTGCTATGGTGTATCAGGAAATCAGCAAACCGGGATCCAGCGAAGACAGGCAAAGGAGCGGACGATGGCGAAGCCGGCGATCGACTTCCAGGCGGCGGGAGGGGTGCACCTCGACCGGCTGGAGCGCAGCCTCGGCCTCCAGGTGCACCCCACCGGCCCCGGCCGCTACCGGGTGACCGGCGGGAGCGAGGCGCACTGGGTGGACCTGTACACCACGCACAACCCGCGCTGCGACTGCGGCGACCACTTGTGGCGCGAGCGGATCTGCAAGCACATCATCGCCGCGCTGCTGCGCGAGGGGAACGAGCAGGTGCTGCTCGCCCTGCGGGAGCTGGTGCGCGAGCTTCGCGGCGCGGCCAGGGCGGCGTAGCCGCCGCTCAGCGGTGGGCGGTCACCCCCACCTGGCGGCACATGTCCAGCACCGGGCACGTGGAGCACTTCGGCGCGCGGCCGGTGCACACGTGCTTGCCGAAGGGGACCAGCAGCCGGTTGATCTCCACCCGGTGTTCGGCCGGCAGCACGTCGTACAGCGCCTCCATGGTCCGCTCGGGCGTGGGGGCGCTCACGTATCCCCACCGGTTGGTGACCCGGTGCACGTGCACGTCCACCCCGATCCTGGCCTCCCCGCACGCGATCCCCATCACCAGGTTGGTGCACTTGGGGCCCACGCCCCGGAACCCCAGCATCAGCGCCTCGTCGCACGGGAGCACGCCGCCGTGCTCCTCCGCCACGGTCCGGGCGATGTCGTGGATCTGCCGCGCCTTGCCCTCGTGGAAGGTGCAGGAGCGGATGACGGCGTCGATCTCCTCCGGCGTGAGCGCGGCCACCTCCGCCGGGGCGCGGGCGCGCTCGAACAGCGCCAGCGCGGTGGGGAGCATCACCTCGTCCAGCGTGCGGATGGAAAGGATGCACGCCACCAGCTGCTCGAAGGCGGCGCCGTAGCCCCGCTCCGCCAGCTCGAACATGGCCGCCCTGGGGAAGGGGCGCACCGCTTCCTCGATGCGCCGCAGCGCCTCGTGCACGTCGAAGGGGCGCTTGCGGGCCTCCGCCTCCGCGGCGCTCCGGGGCGGACGAGCCGAGGCCCCCCGGCCCCCCCGCCCGCGGCGCCGGCGGCGCGGGGGCTCCGCCCGCGCGGCACCGGCCTACGACTCCGGGCGGGTGCCGCCGACCGCGGGGTCGCCCTTGCCGGCGCCGCCGCGCTCCTTGACCACGATCCCCTCGGAGTCGGGGCGGGCGAGGTCGGAGCTGTTCATCTCGTGCTGCCGCTCCTCGGGAACCCCGGCCACCTTCTGGCCGCCGCCGCCGGGGCGCTTGTTGACGGCGTCGTCCGCCAGCCCGGGGGCGCTCAGGTCGGGGCCGCCGCCGGCGGCGTCGGCGAAGCCCATCTCGTCGAACCCCTGCTCCCCGAGTGGGTCGGAAGTCTCGATCTCCTCGCGGTCGAACGACGGGTCCTCGTTGCGGTGTCTGCTCATGTTCTCTCCTGTTCCGGTTGGATCAACGGTGACGGCGCGGGCCGCGCGGGTAGATGGCGTGCCCGACGTCATACCCGCGCTCGCGCGCCCAGCGCTGCAGCTCCCGGTCGCCGCCCCGCCCGTAGGCGGGGCTGTCCTCCGGCCGGCGCGGCGGCCGCGGGGGCGGCCCGAAGCCGGCCGGCGGCCCCCAGGCGAACGGCGCGGGGTCCATCCCCATGGGACCGAACCACCCCCAGCCCACGGGCATGAAGCCGGGTCCCATGGCGAACGACGGGTCGGCGAACGACGCGGGGTACCCCGGGCCGTAGCCGCGGTCGGGTCCGCGCCGGTAGTCGGCCGCGTAGCCGCGGGGGCGGCGCCCGGGGCCGGGCCGGTCGTATCCGCGGAAGCCGCGGTCGTATCGCTCGTCGTAGCGCATCTCCCCCTCCGTGAGTGGTCGTGGGTGCCGCGTCCCCGCCGGGTTTGCAAGAAGCGTACGTGCTTCGCGGAACGGGGCTTGCGTTGCCCGCGGGGAGGTCCGGCCCGCACGGCCCGGCGCGCACCGACCCCGCTTCTCCCGCACGGAGGGGGGAACGCATGGCTCTGATCCTCACAACCGTTGCGATCGCTGCACTTGCCGCGCCGGTTTTCGCGCTTCATTATCTGACGAGGCTGCCGGAGGCTCCCGCCTGTCCCACGTGCCGGCGCATCACCACCCGGCACGAGCACGGGCGCGGGACCGGGGCGGACCGGCTGCTCGCGGTGCTGTCCACCACGCAGGTCCGCAGGTGCACGGTGTGCGGCTGGCGGGGCCGCATGCGCTGGCGCTGGGCGATGCAGAGGGAAGGGAGCGGAAGGTGATGCGCGTCGCGGCCGCCGGCAGGCGCCCGCGCACCCCCGCCCCGCGGTTCCAACCACCCGAGAGACCCGGCTCCACGGCCGGGGGAGGCGCTGCATGGAGCACAGGATTCTCACCGACCGGGACGTGTGGACGCTGGTGGCCGCCGGGCACCTCAACCTGCGGGGCGCCGTCCTGGACGGGGTGAACCTGGAGCGGGCCAACCTGACCGGCGCCCGGCTGGAGCGCGCCAGCCTCAAGGGCGCGCGACTGGCGGGGGCGATCCTGGGCGGCGCGGACCTTTCCGGCGCGGACCTGGAGGGCGCGGACCTCAAAGGGGCGGACCTCACGGGTGCCAACCTCACGGAGGCCTACCTCAAGTCGGCCCACCTGTGGGGGGCGTACCTGGAGCGCGCCAACCTGGAGTGGGCGTTCATGGAAGGGGTCTACCTGGAGTGGGCCTACCTCAAGGGCGTGCACCTGACCGGGGCGTACCTCAAGGGCGCGGTGCTCACCGGCGCCGACCTGGCCGGCGCCTCGCTCAAGGGCGCCAACCTCACCGGCGCCTACCTCAAGGGCGCCGACCTGAGCGGCGCGGTGCTGGAGTTCGCCACGCTGGAGTGGGCGGACCTGGGCGGCGCCAACCTCTCGGAGGCGGCGCTGCGGGGCGCCAACCTGACCGGCGCGACCCTGGCCGGCACCAACCTGAGCGGAGCCGCGCTCTCCGGCGCCACGCTCAAGGGCGCGGACCTGTCGCAGGCCAACCTGGCGGGCGCGCAGATGGCCGGCGCGGACCTGGAGCGGGCCGAGCTGGCGGGCGCCACCCTCCCCCCCGACCAGGCCGAAACCGTCGCCCCCGCGGAGGCCGAGCGCCTCGCCTGAGCCTCCCTCCCGGCATTGCGGGACCGCTCTCCCCCCGCCTAAGTTGTCGCCCGCGCCGCCCCACCGGGGCGCCCAGGACAACTCCGCACCGACCGATCGATGAGCAAGCAAGCCGCCGAGCCCGGGACCGCCCAGGCGTACGTCGAGTCACGCCGGGCGCGCCTTGTGGAGGCCGTCGAGCGCCCCCTGGCGCGCGTGGCGCCGGACGCCGACCCGCTCCCCGCCGAGCGGCTCGCCTTCTTCCGCCGCGAGGCGGAGGAGCTGTACTGGAACGAGCTGGCCTGGGAGGAGCTGACCGACGAGGAGCTGGTCGCCGGCGGCCACCTCACCGAGATGGTGTTCCCCGGGGTGCTGGCGTTCGTGGAGGGGCTGCTGGTGGACCGCGCCCCCGCCGATTCGCTCGCCCCGGCCCGCCCGCACCCGGACGCGGTGGAGGAGATCCTGGCCTTCCTGGGGGAGCGCTGCGCCGAGCTGACGGCCGAGCTGGAGGCGGGCGTGGACTCGCAGCGCGTGGTGTGGGCGCGCTCCATGACCTGCCACCTGGTGGACCTGGTGCTGTACCGCCTGTACGGGCTGAGCGCCGCCGAGCGGGAGCAGCTCGAGAACGCCCGCTGACCCCGCGGGGGCCGTCCGGATGCCCGCCCCCCGCTCCGGACGGCCCCCCCGCGTCCGCCCCGGCCACCCCTACTTCGCCGGGGCTCCCCTCCTGATGGCCCACCGGGGCGGCTCCGCCCTGGCCCCCGAGAACACCCTGGAAGCCTTTCGCCGCGCCCTGGACTGGTGGCGCGCCGACGTGCTGGAGGTGGACGTGCAGCCCACCGCCGACGGCGAGGTGGTGGTGATCCACGACGCGACCGTGGACCGCACCACCGACGGCACCGGCCCGCTCGCCGGGCTGCGCCTTGCCGAGGTGCGCGCCCTGGACGCCGGCTTCCGCTTCACCCCCGACGGCGGCCGCACCTTTCCCTTCCGCGGCACGGGCGTGCGAATCTCCACCCTGGAGGAGCTCCTCCTCGCCTTTCCCGGCGCCCGCGTCAACGTGGAGATCAAGGACGCCCGCGCGCAGCGCCGCACCTGGGACGTCGTCCACGACCTGGGCGCCACGCACCGCGTGCTGATCGCCGCCGGCCACCGCGCCGACCGCTCGCGGTTCGGCGCCTACCCCGGGGTCACCAGCGCCTCGGGGGAGGAGATGAAGGCGTTCTACCTGCACCACCTCACCCGCACGACGCGGTTCTGGCGCCCCACCGTGGACGCCTTCCAGATGCCGGAGCGCTTCGCCGGCCGGCAGGTGCTCACCCCCCGGCTGCTGCGCGAGCTGCACGCCCGCAACCTGGCCGTACACGTGTGGACGGTGGACGAGGAGGCCGACATGCGGCGCCTGCTGGAGTGGGGCGTGGACGGCATCGTCACCGACCGCCCGGACCGGCTCGCCCGCGTGCTGCACGAGATGTTCGGCCGGCCGCTGCCGCCAGGCGATAGTGAACAGGGAACAGGGAACAGGGAACAGCCTGCAACTGCAGACGGCTGAATGCCATACAGGCTGTTGCCGTTGCCGTGGGTGGCTGTCCCCTGTCCCCTTGGGCGGCCGGGCAGGGGCGGGGCGGATCCCCTGTTCCCTGTCTGGAATGCTTGTTGCGGCCGGGGTGGGCGGTTCGGACGGCCCGCCGGACGCCCGGCGCGGGGCCTGGTTTTTCCCTCTCGACGGTTCCCGGAGGAACGACGATGGCGCGCTACGACGGTGGTTGGGGAGGCTTTCCCTCGGGCCAGCGGTACGACGTCCCCTTCCGCCCCTTCGGGCGGGGCGGCGGGTACGGGCCGCGCTACGACGCCGGCTACGGGCGCGGCGGGCAGTGGGAGGACGCGGCCGCGGGGGGGATGGGGATGGCGGAGCACGAGGAGTTCTGGGAGCCGGGGACGGTGTACGGGCCGGCGCGCTACGGGCTGGGCCCGTACCACGAGCGGCTCCGCCGGCAGCGCCGCTCCGACGACGAGCTCAGGGAGGAGGTGGAGGAGGCGCTCTTCTACGACACCTGGGTGGACGCGGACGCCATCACGGTGGAGGTCAGGGACGGGATCGTCACCCTGCGGGGCGAGCTGCCGGACTTCGACGAGGTGCGCTACGCCACCGACGACGCCTGGGACGTGGACGGGGTGCGCGGGGTGCGCTCGGAGCTGAGCATCCGGCAGGGCGGGGGAGGCCAGGCCGGCGGGGGCGAGAGCGGAAGGGCCGGGACGCAGTCCGCCGCTTCCTGAGCGCGGCCGGCCGGAGCGCGGCGAAGCCCGCCGCCCCTTGACGGGGGCGGCGGGCTTCGCCATTTGCATGGCATGGCGCATCGACGCGGGGCCGGGAGCGCGGGGGGCGGGTCCCCGCTGCGGGAGCGCTTCCGCGCGGAGCTGGAGGCGCTGGGCGTCGGGCGCGGGGCGCGCCTGCTGGTCGCCCTTTCCGGCGGGTGCGACTCCGTCGTGCTCCTGCACCTGCTGCGCGGCTGCGCGGACGAGGTGGGAATTGCGCTGCACGCGGCGCACCTGGACCATGCCATGCGCCCCGGGAGCGAGGCGGACGCCCGCTGGGTGGCCGGGCTCTGCGCCGCCTGGGGGGTGCCGCTCGCGTCCGAGCGGCTGGAGCGCGCCCCGCGCTCCGAGGCGGAGGCCCGGGCCGCGCGCTACGCCTTCTTGCGCCGCGCCGCGGCGGAGGCGGGGGCGGAGCTGGTGGCGACGGCGCACCACGCCGACGACCAGGCGGAGACGGTGCTCTTCCGGGTGCTGCGCGGCAGCGGCGTCTCCGGGCTGGCGGGGATCGCGCCGCGCTCCGGCGCGCTGGTGCGCCCGCTCCTCCCCTTCTGGCGGCGGGAGATCCGCGCCTGCGCGCGCGAGGCGGGGCTGCGCTGGCGCGAGGACCCCGGCAACCGCGGCGGCGACCCGGTCCGCAACCGCATCCGCCACCGGCTCCTCCCCTGGGCGGAGCGCGAGGTGGCCCCGGGGGCGCGGCGCAACCTGGTGCGCCTGGCGGAGCTGGCGCGCGCGGACGAGCGGGCCTGGGACGCGCGGCTGGAGGCGGCGGAGCGCAGCGCGGCGCGGCGCGAGGGGGACGCCCTCGTGCTTGCCAGGGCTCCTTTCGCGGCTTATGATTCCGCGACAGCCACCCGGCTCCTGCGAAAGCTCTTGCGCCAGTTCGGGGTCGTCCTCGACAGGACGGGAACCCGGTTGGCGCTTCAGTTTATTACCGGCTCCCCCAGCGGACGGGAGATCCGCGTCCCCGGCGGGCTCCGCCTGGCGGCCGAGTTCGACCGGGTGCGGGTGGAGCGGGCCGGCGCGGAGCCGGGCGGGGACGCCCCGCTCGTGGTGCCGGCGGAGCCGGGGAGCGGGGCGGGGGTGGCGACGGTCGGAGGGCGCCGCTTCCGCGTGGAGTGGACGGCCGGCCCGGCCGGCGCCGCGCCCGGCGGGGAGCGCTCCGCCGCCTTTTCCCACTCGGACCTCCCGCTCGTCGTGCGGGGGTGGCGGCCGGGCGACCGGATCCGCACCCCGGGCGGCACCAAGACGCTCAAGAAGCTGTTCGTCGAGCGGCGCGTCCCCCGCTCCGCGCGCTCCCGGACCGCCCTGGTGGCGGACGCGGCGGGGCGGGTGCTCTGGGTGGTGGGCGTGCAGCGCTCCCGCGGGCCGGACTCCCCTCCGGGCGAGCCGGCAATCTTCCTTTCGATTCTCGATGACTGAAGCCGAGCTGATCCTCGCCCGTACGGGCGGACGCGAGCTGGAGCGGATCGTCTACACTCCGGAGGAGATCGCCGTCCGGGTCCGCGAGATGGGCGCCGAGATCACCCGGCACTACCCCCCCGACGAAGAACTCCTGGTGCTGGGGCTCCTCAAGGGCTCCTTCATCTTCATGAGCGACCTGGTGCGCGACATCACGCGCCCGGTGCAGGTGGACTTCCTGGTGGCCTCCAGCTACGGGAGCGGCACCACCAGCTCCGGCAAGCTGGACCTGCTGTACGACCCCGACGCCGAGTTCGCGGGCCGCCACGTCATCATCGTGGAGGACATCGTCGACAGCGGGAACACCGTCAACCGGCTGGTCCCCCTGCTGGAGGCGCGCGGGCCCCGGTCGCTGGAGATGTGCGCGCTCCTGCACAAGCACGTCGCCAGGAACCTGGTCCTGGAGCCCCGGTGGGTCGGCTTCGACTCGCCCCCCGAGTTCCTCATCGGCTACGGCCTGGACCACTCGGAGAACTACCGGAACCTCCCCTTCATCGGGAGCCTGAAGCACACCTGAGCCGCCGGCGCGCCTCCGCGCGCCCGCCTCCGCTGCAGTCCGCGAGGGACGTATACCATGGCCGACCGCGAACCGAACACTCCCAAGGGATCCCGCTGGGGCCGCTATTCCCGGATGGCGTCCTTCTGGGTCTTTTTGTTCCTCCTCCCCGTCCTGATCCTCAACCTGATGGGGAGCCGCGAGCGCGGGGTGGAGGAGTTGACGTACACGCAGTTCCGGCGCGAGCTCGACCGGTCCAACGTGGTCAAGGCCGTCATGGTCCCGGGCGAGAGGGTGCAGGAGGTGCGGGGCGACCTGCGCACCCCCATCGCCGTCCCCTCGCCGACCGGCGAGCCGCGGCAGACCAACAAGTTCGTCACCCGGCTGACCGGCGACGCCGACGCGCTGGTGGAGCAGATGTACGCCGCCGGCGTCCCCATGACCGTGCAGGGGCCGCAGCGCAACTGGTCCAGCCTGTTCTGGACCGCGTTCCCCTGGCTGATCATCATCGGCGTCTGGTTCCTGATCCTGCGGCAGATGCAGTCCAGCGGGAACAAGGCGTTCCAGTTCGGGAAGTCCAAGGCGAAGCTGCTCTCCGGCGACACGCCCAAGATCACCTTCGACGACGTTTCGGGCGCGGACGAGGCCAAGTACGAGCTGCAGGAGATCGTCGAGTTCCTCAAGGACCCCAAGAAGTTCTCCCGCCTGGGCGGCCGCATCCCCAAGGGCGCGCTGCTGGTGGGCCCCCCGGGGACCGGCAAGACGCTGCTGGCCCGGGCCGTCGCCGGCGAGGCGGGGCGGCCGTTCTTCTCGATGTCGGGCTCGGACTTCGTGGAGATGTTCGTGGGCGTGGGCGCATCGCGCGTCCGCGACCTGTTCGAGCAGGGCAAGTCGCACGCGCCCTGCATCATCTTCATCGACGAGATCGACGCCGTGGGCCGGCACCGCGGCGCGGGGCTGGGCGGCGGCCACGACGAGCGCGAGCAGACGCTCAACCAGCTCCTGGTGGAGATGGACGGCTTCGAGGCCAACGACGGCGTCATCCTGATCGCCGCCACCAACCGCCCCGACGTGCTGGACCCGGCGCTGCTGCGCCCCGGCCGCTTCGACCGGCAGGTGGTGGTGGACTCGCCCGACGTCAAGGGGCGCGAGGGGATCCTCCGCGTCCACCTCAAGAAGATCCCCACCTCGCCCGACGTGGACGTGGCGGTGCTGGCCCGCGGCACGCCGGGGATGAGCGGCGCCGACCTGGCCAACCTGGTCAACGAGGGCGCGCTGCTGGCGGCGCGCAAGGGCCACGACTGCGTCTACATGGCCGACCTGGAGGAGGCCAAGGACAAGGTCATGCTGGGCGCCGAGCGCAAGAGCATGGTCCTTTCCGACGCCGAGAAGAAGCTCACCGCCTACCACGAGGCCGGGCACGCGGTGGTGGCGCTGCGCTTCCCGGGGCTGGACCCGGTGCACAAGGTGACCATCATCCCCCGCGGCCGCGCCCTGGGGATCACCGCGTCGCTCCCCGAGGAGGACCGCCACTCCTACTCGCGCGACTACCTGATCGCGCGGCTGGTGATGCTGTTCGGCGGGCGCGTGGCCGAGGAGATGATCTTCGGGCCGGAGAAGGTGACCACCGGCGCGGGGAACGACATCGAGCGCGCGACCGCGCTGGCCCGCCGCATGGTGACGCAGTTCGGGATGAGCGACGCCATCGGGCCCATGGCCATCGGCGACTCGGAGCAGGAGGTGTTCCTGGGCCGCGACATTGGCCAGCGCCGCCAGGTGAGCGAGCAGACGGCGCAGCTGGTGGACGCCGAGGTCAAGCGCCTGCTGGACGAGGCGATCGACACCGCGCGCCGCATCCTGCGCGAGCACGAGGAGCTGATGGAGACGATCGCGCTGGCGCTGCTGGAGCGCGAGACCATCGACCGCGAGGAGGTGGAGATGCTGGCGGCCGGGCGCAAGCTCCCGCCGGTGCCGCTGCGCCCCTCGGTCAACCCGCCGGCGCCCCCGGTCCCCACGGTCCGCCCGTCGGAGGACGGCGGCGGGCTGGGCGGGCTGTCGCCCTCCCCCTCCTTCGCCCGCGAGGCGGTCCGCGGCACGGACCGCCGCCCCTGACGGGGCGTCCACGGACGGGCGGTTGAACGCCGCGCTCCTCCCCGGCTCCTGGGCCGTACGCGGCCGCTCCCTTTCCCTGGAGCGGCCGCTGGTCATGGGGGTCCTCAACGCCACCCCCGACTCGTTCAGCGACGGCGGCCGCTACGACCTCCCGGAGCGGGCCCTGGCCCGCGCCGAGGAGATGGTGGCGGAGGGCGCCGACCTGCTGGACCTGGGCGGCGAGTCCACCCGCCCCGGCGCCGCCCCCGTGTCGCCCGGGGACGAGGCGGCCCGCATCCTGCCGACGCTCCGCCTGCTCAGGTCGCGCCTGGACGTGCCCGTGTCGGTGGACACCCGCCGGGCGGAGGTGGCCCGCGCGGCGCTCGCCGAGGGGGCGGAGATCGTGAACGACGTGTCGGCGCTGGCGGACCCGGACATGGGAGGGGTGGTGGCGGAGGCGGAGGCCGGGGTGGTGCTGATGCACATGCGCGGCACGCCGCAGACCATGCAGCGCGACCCGCGCTACGCGGACGTGGCCGGCGAGGTGGCGGACGAGCTGGCCGCCGCGCTGGAGCGCGCCCGCGCCGCCGGCATCGCGGGCGAGCGCGTGGTGCTGGACCCCGGCATCGGCTTCGCCAAGACGGCGGAGCACAACCTGGAGCTCCTCGCCCGCCTGGGCGAGCTGGCCCGCCTGGGCCGTCCCCTCCTGCTGGGCCCTTCCCGCAAGTCCTTCATCGGCAGGGTGGCGGGGGGCGTCCCCGCGGAGGAGCGCGGCCCCGGCACCGCGGCGGCGTGCGTGATCGGGCTGCTGGGGGGCGCCCGCGTCTTCCGCGTACACGACGTGCGCATGGTGAGGCAGGCGCTGGACGTGGCCGAGGCCGTGCGGCGCGCGGCCCCCGCCCCGGCGGCGCCGTGAACGGGTTCCTGGAGCGGGTGGGCTTCCTGGCCCCGGACTGGAAGGACCTGCTGGAGATCGCGGTCGTCGCCGTGGTCTTCTACCGGATCCTGGTGGTGCTGGCCGGGACGCGCGCCATCCAGATGCTCTTCGGGCTGGTGTCGCTGGTGGGCATCTACTTCGTCTCCCGCGTCCTCAACCTGCGCCTCCTCCAGGAGCTGCTGGAGTATCTGTTCCAGTACGGCGCCATCGCCGCGCTGGTGGTGTTCCAGCCGGAGCTGCGCAGCGCCCTGGCGCACCTGGGGCAGAGCCGGCTGACGCGGCTGTTCACGCGGCTGGAGCAGAACGAGGTGGCGGAGGAGATCGCGCAGGCGCTGGACGAGCTGTCGCGCGCCAAGACGGGCGCGATCATCGCCATCGAGCGCGAGGTGGGGCTGGGCGAGTACCTGGAGACGGGGACGCCGATGCAGGCCCGCGTCTCGGCCCCGCTGCTGACCACCATCTTCACGCCGTACTCGCCGCTGCACGACGGCGCCGTGGTCATCCGCGGCGACACCATCGTGGCCGCGGGCGCCATCCTGCCGCTGACGCAGTTCCCCATCGCGGACAAGAGCCTGGGCACCCGCCACCGGGCCGCGCTGGGCCTTTCGGAGGAGACGGACGCGCTGGTGCTGGTGGTGTCGGAGGAGACCAGCACCGTGTCGGCGGCCTTCCGGGGACAGCTCCAGCGCGGCCTGACGCACGACCAGATCGTGGAGACCATCGCGGCCAACAACCGGACGGCCCTCGGGGTGTAGGCGGGATCCGGACTGCCCTGATCGGAGGGGGATTCCGCTGCGTCCGCGGGCCCCCTCCCCAAACCCCTCCCCCGCAAGCAGGGGAGGGGCTTTTTCTTGCTTCGGCTGCGGCGTGTCGGGGCGGCTAGGCGGGGCGCGCCAGGCAGAAGATCTCGACGCCCATTCCCAGCTTCTCGACGGCGCGGTTGACGGCGCGGAAGGGCAGGGGCTTGCTGCGGGGCTCCTGGTGGAAGTCGCGCCAGCGGGAGGTCTCCGTCTCCAGGGCGCGGAAGCCGTGGCGGGCGAGGAGCCGGGGCAGGGTGGAGGTGGAGAAGTGCAGGAAGTGGTCGTCCTGGAAGGTCCAGGCGTAGCGCTCGCCGCGCAGGTAGCGGATCCACGCCCGAACGTTGGGCACGGCCACGAAGAGCAGCCCGTCGTCCGCCAGGATGCGGCGGACCTCGCGGAGGAACGGCGCCGGGTCGGCGATGTGCTCCAGCACGTGGTTGAGCGTCACCAGGCCGAACGCCCCACTCGCGAAGCCGCACTCCTCCAGCGGCGTCTCGCGCACGTCCAGCCCGCGCTCCCGCGCGACCCGCACGGAGCTCGCCGACAGCTCGATGCCCACGGCGTCCCACCCCCGCTCCCGCGCCACCACCAGCTCGGTGCCGATGGCGCACCCCACGTCCAGCACCCTCCCCTTGGGCCGCAGCCGCTCCACCCGGTCGAACAGCGCCTCCGCCCGCCGCCGGAAGAAGTCCACCTTGCGGAGCTGGTCCTCGGTGTACAGGTCCGATCCCTCCACCCGCGCCCGGAGCTCGTCCGGCTCGGGGAGCGGGTTGGTGTAGAACAGCCCGCACCCGCGGCACACCACCGTGCGGTTCCGGTGCAGGGTGCTGTAGACGCGGAACTCCGCGCCGTCGCAGACGGGGCAGGCGATCTGGGGCATGCTGCTGGGCGTCGGAAGGGACGTGGTCGGACGGCGGACGATAAGGCAGGTGGCGGTGGACGGCAACGGGACCCCCCTCCCCCCGGCCCCCTCCCCCGCAAGGGGGGAGGGGGAGAACGACGGTGCAGAGGTCGGCCAGCAGTTGCAGGCTGTCCCCTGTAACCTGTTCCCTGTACCCTGCCGTTCGCCTTGCGCCCCCGTCGCCGCCGGGTTTACAATCCGTGCCATGGAACCGTCCAGGCTGTCGGCGCGCGTGCGGGAGGTGCGCGAGCGCATCGAGCGCGCCCGCGAGCGAGCGGGGAGGCGCGACCCGGTCACGCTGGTCGCCGTGACCAAGACGCACCCGGCAGAGGCCGTGAGGGCCGCGATCGAGGCCGGGGTGGAGGACGTGGGGGAGAACCGCGTCCCCGAGCTGGAGGACAAGGTGGCGGAGGTCGGGCGGGACGCGGTGCGCTGGCACCTGATCGGCCACCTGCAGCGCAACAAGGTCCGCAAGGCGCTCCCGCTCTTCGACCTGCTCCACTCCGTGGACTCGCTCCGGCTGGCGGAGACCGTGTCCGAGGAGGCGGTGAAGGCGGGGACCACGGCGCGCGTGCTGGTGCAGGTGAACACGGCCGGCGAGGAGACCAAGGGCGGCTTCGCGCCGGAGGCGGCGCTGGACGCCCTGGGCCGCATCTGCGAGCTGCCGGGACTCGCCGTGGAGGGGCTGATGACCATGGCGCCCTTCACCGACGACGAGGCCGTGCTGCGCGGCGCGTTCGGGCGGACGCGGGGGCTCTGGGAGGAGGCGGCGCGGCAGGTGGCGGGCTTCCGGGCGCTGCACCTGTCCATGGGGATGAGCAACGACTTTGAAATCGCCGTGGAGGAGGGGAGCACCCTCGTCCGCGTGGGCACCGTTCTGTTCGGGGAGCGCGATCCATGATCGACCTGACTCCGCTCGACGTACGCAAGAAGAAGGGCGACTTCGCCAAGGCGATGCGCGGCTACGACCCGGCCCGCGTGGACGAGTTCCTGGACCTGGCGGCCGAGCGGATGGAGGAGCTGGTGCGCGAGAACGCCACCCTCGCCGCGCGGGTGGAGGGGCTGGCCGACTCGGTGGCCGAGTACCGCGAGCGTGAGCGCGCGCTCAACGACGCGCTGGTGTCCGCCCAGCAGATGCGCGAGGAGATGCGCGGCCAGGCGCAGCGCGAGGCCGACCTGCTGCTGCGCGAGGCCCGCGCCGAGGGCGACCGCATCGTGGAGGACGCCAAGCGGCAGGTGCTCACCGCCGCCGAGGCGCTGCGCCGCGTGCAGGGGCAGCGGACGCGCTTCCTGCGGCTGTTCCGCGCGCTGGTGGAGCGGCAGCTGGGCGAGATTGAGGAGGAGGAGGCGCGCTTCCGCGAGCCGGTCCGCGGGGGCGACAACGGGCGGCTGGGGCCGGGCGCCGTCGAGGTCCCCGCCGAAGGGCGGCCGGAGGAGGCGGAATTCACCACGGGGGAGGGCTGAGAGTGGCGGAGCAGAGCCTGACGGGGCGGATCGAGGAGGCGGCCGCGGCCATCCGCGCGCGGAGCGGGGTGGCTCCTTCGGTGGGCGTGATCCTGGGGACGGGGCTGGGCGGCCTGGCCGAGCGCATCCAGGTGGAGACGGCGATCCCCTACGAGGAGATCCCCCACTTCCCGCTCTCCACCGTGGAGTCGCACGGCGGCCGGCTGCTGCTGGGGACGCTGGGCGGCAGGCCGGTGGTGGCCATGCAGGGCCGCTTCCACCGCTACGAGGGGTACACCCTCCAGCAGGTGACCTTCCCGGTGCGGGTGATGCGCGCCCTGAGCGCGGAAACGCTGGTGGTGTCCAACGCCTGCGGGGGGATGAACCCGTTCTGGACGCCGGGCGACCTGGTTCTGATCGCCGACCACATCAACCTGCTGGGCGACAGCCCGCTGATCGGCCCCAACGAGGACGCGCTGGGCCCGCGCTTCCCCGACATGTCGGAGCCGTACAGCCGGGCGCTCCAGGAGATCGCCGTGCAGGTGGCGACGGAAAAGAAGATCCCGCTGCGCCGCGGGGTGTACGTGGCGGTCCCCGGGCCCAACCTGGAGACCCGCGCCGAGTACCGGATGCTGCGCACGCTCGGCGCCGACGTGGTGGGGATGTCCACCGTGCCGGAGGTGATCGTGGCGGTACACGGCGGGATGCGCGTGGTGGGGATCTCCATCATCACCGACGCCTGCCTGCCCGACGCGCTCGAAGTCGCCGACATCACGAAGATCATCGCCGTCGCGAACCGGGCCGAGCCGAATCTGACCGCGCTGGTGGAGGGGATCGTGGAACGGATCTGAAGTGCGAAAGTGCGTGAGTGCGAAAGTGCGAGAGTAGAACGGCAGTACGGAGTACGAAGTACGGAGTGCGCTGAACGGCAGGACCTGATCGGCTCGGTTCCTGCTCGACACCCTCCCCCGCCTCCGGGGGAGGGCTTATAGTTCCGGGCTCGACCTTGGACGTAGGTTCTAAATCCTGCGCCGCGGTTCTAGCAGTTGTCCCCTCTCCCAGAATTGGGAGAGGGTGGCGAGCCTCAAGCGAGCCGGGTGAGGGCCCGCGGTGAGGGCCGGTCGGATCGCCGGTGTGTGGAATCTGACACAGCTACAGCCAGCAGATAGATCGAACGTGAGCAAGAGATATCCCGACCTTCCGGCCTCCACCACGGCGCTCGAGGAGGAAGTCCTCGCCCGCTGGAAGGAGGAGGACACCTTCCAGCGCTCGCTCGAAAAGACGCGCCGCGGGGAGCCGTTCGTGTTCTACGAGGGGCCGCCCACGGCGAACGGGCGCCCGGGGATCCACCACGTGTTCTCGCGCACCATCAAGGACACGGTGTCGCGCTTCCGCACCATGCAGGGGCGCTTCGTGCCGCGCATGGCCGGGTGGGACACGCACGGCCTGCCGGTGGAGATCGAGGCCGAGAAGAAGCTGGGGATCAGCGGCAAGCGGGAGATCGAGGAGATCGGGATCGCGCGCTTCAACGAGGTCTGCCGCGAGAGCGTGCTCCAGTACACCGAGGAGTGGGAGCGCTTCTCCGGGCGCATCGGCTACTGGCTGGACTACTCGCGCCCGTACGTCACCTACCACGCCGACTACATCGAATCGGTGTGGTGGCTGGTGAAGCAGATCGCCGACCGCGGGCTCGTGTACCGGGGGCACAAGATCCTCCCGTACTGCCCGCGCTGCGGCACCGGGCTCTCCAGCCACGAGGTGGCGCAGGGCTACCGCGACGTCAAGGACCCGTCGCTGTACGTGATCCTCCCCGTGGTGGGCGAGGACGGCGCGGCGGACGGGCGCGAGCTGCTGGTGTGGACCACCACCCCCTGGACGCTGGTCTCCAACACGGCGCTGGCCGTGAACCCGGAGCTGGAGTACGCCGAGGTGGAGCACGAGGGGCGGCGGCTGGTGCTGGCCGCCGCGCGCGTCCCGGCGCTCTTCGGCGCGGAGGCCAGCGTGGCGCGGACCTTCCCGGCGGCGGAGCTGGTGGGGCTGCGGTATGCCCGCCCGTTCGACTGGGTGGGGACGGAGGGCTTCGCGGAGGACTCGGTGGCGCGGGCGTGGCACGTGTACCCGGCGCCCTGGGTGACGGCGGAGGACGGCACGGGGATCGTGCACACGGCCCCGGCCTTCGGCGCGGACGACTACGCGCTGGGCCAGGAGCAGGGGCTCCCGGTGTTCAACCCGGTGGACGACCGCGGCGCGTTCCGCGCGGAGATCCCGCTGGTGGGCGGGCGCTTCGTCAAGGAGGCGGACACGGACCTGGTGATCGAGCTCAAGAAGCGCGGCCAGGTGTTCCGGTCCAGCCGCGAGGAGCACTCGTACCCGCACTGCTGGCGCTGCGGCAGCCCGCTGCTGTACATGGCCCGCGACTCGTGGTTCATCCGCACCACGGCGGTGCGCGACGACCTGCTCGCCAACAACGCCCAGGTCCGCTGGCACCCGCCGGAGATGGGGAGTGGGCGCTTCGGCGAGTGGCTGGAGAACAACGTGGACTGGGCCGTCTCGCGCAACCGCTACTGGGGGACGCCGCTCCCCATCTGGGTGTGCGACGCCTCCCCGCAGCACGTGGAGGTGCTGGGCTCGTTTGAGGAGCTGCGCGCGAAGGTGGGCGCGCTGCCGGAGCCCTTCGACCCGCACCGGCCGTTCATCGACGAGCACGCCTGGGCGTGCGACAAGCCGGGCTGCACGGGGACGCTGCGGCGCATCCCCGAGGTGATCGACGTGTGGTTCGACTCGGGGGCGATGCCCTTCGCGCAGCACCACTACCCGTTCGAGAACCGGGCCGTTCAGGAGCGGCAGTTCCCGGCCGACTTCATCAGCGAGGGGGTGGACCAGACGCGCGGGTGGTTCTACTCGCTGCTGGCGATCTCCACGCTGCTGGGGCGCGGCCCGTCGTACCGCAACGTGGTGGTGAACGACCTGATCCTGGACCCCGAGGGGCAGAAGATGTCCAAGTCCAGGGGCAACGTGGTGAACCCCTGGGAGGCGGTGGAGCAGTTCGGGGCGGACGCGATCCGCTGGTACCTGCTGTCGTCGGCGAACCCGTGGGTGCCCAAGCGCTTCGACCCGGAGGGGGTGCGCGAGGTGCAGCGCAAGACCTTCGACACGCTGCGCAACACGTACCGCTTCTTCGCCCTGTACGCCAACCTGGAGGAGTGGACCCCCTCCGGCGGCGGCGGCGACCCGGTGGACCGCTCCACCCTGGACCGCTGGCTGCTGTCGCGCCTGGCGACGGTGACGCGCGAGGTGCGCGCGGACCTGGAGGGGTACAACCTGACCCGCGCCGTGCGCCTGCTGGGCGACTTCGTCACCGACGACCTTTCCAACTGGTACGTGCGCCGCTCGCGCGACCGCTTCTGGGGGACGGCGGAGAGCCCGGACGCCCGCGCCGCCTTCGCCACGCTGTACGGGGCGCTGGTGGTGGTGGCGCGGCTCATGGCGCCCGCGGCGCCCTTCTTCTCGGACTGGCTGCACCGGGCGCTCACCGGCGACAGCGTCCACCTGGCCGACTTCCCCTCGGCGCGGGAGAGCGCGCGCGACGAGGCGCTGGAGCGCGGCATGGAGGCGGTGCGGACCCTGGCGACGCTGGGGCGCGCGGCGCGCGAGGAGGTGGGAATCAAGGTGCGCCAGCCGCTGGGGACGCTGTACGCGGTGGTGCCGGACGGCTACGCGGTGAGCGGCGACCTGCTGGAGATCGCCCGCGACGAGCTGAACGTGAAGTCGGTGGACTTCATGGACCGGGCGGAGGAGCTGGTGACCTTCTCCGCGCGCCCCAACTTCAAGGCGCTGGGCGCCCGCCTGGGCAAGCAGACCCCGAAGGTGGCGAACGCCATCCGCGAGCTCCCCTCCGACGCGCTCGCCGCCTTCCGCCGCGGCGAGCCGCTGGCGGTGCAGGTGGACGGGGAGAGCGTCCCCGTGGGCGCGGAGGACCTGGAGATCGTGCAGACCGCCCGCGGCGACCTGCAGGTGCAGGCCGAGGGCGGCTTCACCGCCGCGCTGGACCCCACCGTCACCCCGGAGCTGCGGGAGGAGGGGCTGGCCCGCGAGCTGGTGAACCGCGTGCAGCGCCTGCGCAAGGACGCCGGCCTGGAGGTGTCCGACCGCATCCGCCTGGGCGTGGCCGGCGGCGACGAGCTGCGCGTGGTGCTCGCCCGCTGGGGCGACTTCATCTCCGGCGAGACGCTGACCACGCAGCTGCTGGTTCACGCGGACGGCCTGGAGGACGGGGGCTACGCCGAGACCCGCGAGGTGGACCTGGACGGCGTGCCGGCGACCATCGGCGTGGTGAAGGCGTAGGGGAAACGGAAGTGCGAAAGTGCGTGAGTGCGAAAGTGCGGAACTACGCAGCTTCGCGGATCACGTGCAGTTCTCCCCTCTCCCGCTTGCGGGGGAGGCGCCGGGGGAGGGGGCCTGCCGTTGCTGTTCCCGTAGTTCCCGAAAGCTGTTGCGGAGGGAGACCCCGCAGCGTCGGGCGCGGCAGTTTGCGCCCGACCGAGGAGGCTCCCGCAGCCGGAGCGGAGACAGCCGGGCAGTTTCGGCTGGCTCCGCGACCCGCGTAGGAAACAGGCCGGCAGTTTGGCCTGGTT
>JBFMFL010000009.1:0-55553 GCA_040752145.1 Gemmatimonadota bacterium | reverse complement strand
CGGGGCGGAGCGCGGCGCCGCGCCCGCCGCCGAGCGCCCGACGATGGGGCCCTCGCAGGTGCCGGTGGCGGAGGACGGCCAGTGGCTGATGCCCGCCAAGGACTACCAGAGCACCCGCTTCAGCGGGCTGGACCAGATCACCGCCGCCAACGTGCGCTCCCTGCGCCCGGCCTGGACCTTTTCCACCGGGGTGCGGCGGGGGCACGAGGCCGCGCCGCTGGTGGTGGGGAGCACCCTGTACGTGGTGAGCCCCTTCCCCAACCAGCTCTTCGCCCTGGACCTGGCCCGCGGCGGCGCCCTGAAGTGGACGTACACCCCGCCGCTCCAGCGCGCGGCCGCGGGCGTGGCCTGCTGCGACGTGGTCAACCGCGGCGCCGCCTACTCCGGCGGCAAGGTGTTCTACAACACGCTGGACAACCAGACCGTCGCCGTGGACGCCGTGACCGGCAGGGAGGTGTGGCGGACCCGGCTGGGCGACATCAACCGCGGCGAGACCATGACCATGGCCCCGCTGGTGGTCAAGGACAAGGTGCTGGTGGGGAACAGCGGCGGGGAGATGGGAGTGCGCGGCTGGCTCACCGCCCTGGACGCGAACAGCGGCGAGGTCGCCTGGCGCGCCTACAGCACCGGGCCCGACCGCGACGTGCTCATCGGCCCGGAGTTCAGGCCCTTCTACCCCAAGGACCGCGCCCCCGACCAGGGGGTGAGCACCTGGCCCTCCGACACCTGGAAGGTGGGCGGCGGGACGGTGTGGGGGTGGATCTCGTACGACCCGGAGCTGGACCTGGTCTACTACGGCACCGGCAACCCCGGCCCCTGGAACCCCGAGCAGCGCCCCGGACACAACAAGTGGACCGCGGCCGTCTTCGCGCGTGACCCCGACACGGGCCAGGCCCGCTGGGCGTACCAGTGGAGCCCGCACGACGTACACGACTACGACGGCGTCAACGAGAACGTCCTCCTGGACCTCCCCGTGGGCGGGCGCACCCGCAAGACGCTCGTGCGCCCGGAGCGCAACGGCTACATGTACGTGCTGGACCGCGCCACCGGCGAGGTACTTTCCGCCGACCCGTTCGCGCACATCACCTCCTCGCGCGGCGTGGACCTGAAGACGGGCGAGTACCTGCCGGCGGGCGAGAAGTACCCGCACATGGCCAGGGTGGTGCGCGACATCTGCCCCGCCTCGCCCGGCGCCAAGGACTGGCAGCCCTCCGCCTGGTCGCCGCGCACCGGGCTGCTCTACGTCCCCCACAACAACCTGTGCATGGACGTGGAGTCGGTGGAGGCCAACTACATCGCCGGCACGCCGTACGTGGGGATGGTGGTGGTGATGAAGCCGGGCCCCGGCGGGCACCGCGGCGAGTTCACCGCCTGGGACCCGGTGCGGCGCCGCCCCGCCTGGAAGGTCCGCGAGCGCTTCCCGGTGTGGAGCGGCGCCCTGGCGACCGCCGGCGACGTGGTGTTCTACGGCACCATGGAGGGGTGGTTCAAGGCGCTGGACGCCCGCACCGGGCAGCTCCTCTGGCAGTTCAAGACCGGGTCGGGGATCATCGGCCAGCCCATCTCCTACCGCGGGCCCGACGGCAAGCAGTACGTCGCCATCCTTTCCGGCGTGGGCGGCTGGGCGGGCGCGGTGGTGGCCGGCCAGCTCAACCCCGAGGATCCCACCGCGGCGCTCGGCTTCAACGGCGCCATGGGCGACCTGCCGCGGCACACCGACCGCGGCGGGACGCTGTACGTCTTCTCGCTGCCATGAGCGCGGCCATGACTACGAGTGCGAAAGTGCGAAAGTGCGAAGGTGCGAGCGTGAGGCCGGCGCGCGTCCGCCGTTTCGCACTCGCGCACTCACGCACTCACGCACTCCTGTTCCTCCTCCTCGCCGGCTGCATGGAGAGCGGGATCTCGGGCGAGCGGGGGGCGCGGGAGCAGGCGCGAGCGGGGCAGACGCTCCCCGAGCTGAAGACGATGTTCGCCGCGACGCCGCGCGCGGTGGCGGTGGCGGAGGACGGGCAGTGGACCATGCCGGCGCGGGACTATGCCAGCACCCGGTTCAGCGGGCTGGACCAGGTGAACCGGGGGAACGTGGGGAGGCTGCAGCTCGCGTGGACCTTCTCGGACGGGAACTTCTACGGGCACGAGGGGGCGCCGCTGGTGGTGGGGAGCACGCTGTACTGGGTGAGCCCCTTCCCCAACCAGCTGTTCGCGCTGGACCTGACCCGGCCGGGCGCGCCGCCCAAGTGGGTGTACAAGCCGCCGCTCCAGACCGCGGCGCAGGGGGTGGCGTGCTGCGACAAGGTGAACCGCGGGGCCGCGTACGCCGACGGGCGGGTGTTCTTCAACACGCTGGACAACCAGACCGTGGCGGTGGACGCGGCCACCGGCGCGGAGGCGTGGCGGGTGCGCATCGGCGACATCAACCGGGGGGAGACCATGACCATGGCCCCCCTGGTGGTGAAGGGCAAGGTGCTGGTGGGGAACAGCGGCGGGGAGATGGGGGTGCGCGGCTGGCTCACCGCCCTGCACGCCGCCACCGGCCGGATCGCCTGGCGCGCCTACAGCACCGGCCCCGACCGCGACGTGCTCATCGGGCCCAACTTCAGGCCGTTCTACGCGCAGGACCGCGGCGTGGACCTGGGGGTGCACAGCTGGCCTCCGGGCGCGTGGGAGACGGGGGGCGGGACGGTGTGGGGGTGGATCTCGTACGACCCGGAGCTGGACCTGGTCTACTACGGCACCGGCAACCCCGGCCCCTGGAACCCCGAGCAGAGGCCGGGCGACAACAAGTGGACGGCGGGGATCTTCGCCCGGGACCCGGACACCGGGGAGGCGCGCTGGTTCTACCAGTGGAGCCCGCACGACGTACACGACTACGACGGCGTCAACGAGAACCTCCTCCTGGACCTGCCCGTCGGCGGGCGGATGCGGAAGACGCTCGTGCGCGCCGAGCGCAACGGCTACATGTACGTGCTGGACCGCGCCACCGGGCAGGTGCTCTCGGCCGATCCGTTCGCCCACATCACCTCGTCGCTGGGCGTGGACCTGGAGACCGGCAGGTACCTTCCCAACCCCGCCACCAGCCCCAAGCTGGGCACGGTGGTGCGCGGCATCTGCCCCGCCTCGCCGGGCGCCAAGGACTGGCAGCCCTCCGCCTGGTCGCCGCGCACCGGCCTGCTGTACGTGCCGCACAACAACCTGTGCATGGACTACGAGGCGGTGGAGGCCAACTACATCGCCGGCACCCCGTACGTGGGCGCCAACGTCACCATGTACGCCGGTCCCGGCGGGCACCGCGGCGAGTTCACCGCCTGGGACCCGGTGCGGCGCCGGCCGGCGTGGAAGATCCGCGAGCGCTTCCCCGTGTGGAGCGGCGCCCTGGCGACCGCGGGCGACGTGGTCTTCTACGGCACCATGGACCGCTGGTTCAGGGCGGTGGACGCCGGCACCGGCAGGATCCTCTGGCAGTTCCGCACCGCCTCGGGGATCATCGGCCAGCCCATCACCTTCCGCGGCCCCGACGGCAGGCAGTACGTGGCCGTGTTCGACGGGGTGGGCGGCTGGCCCGGCGCGGTCGTCTCCGGCGACCTCTCGCCCGACGACCCCTCGGCGGCGCTGGGCTTCGTGGGCGCCATGCGCGACCTGCCGCAGCACACCCAGAAGGGGGGGACGATGTACGTCTTCGGGCTGCCATGACGACGAGTGCGAAAGTGCGTGAGTGCGTGAGTGCGAAGGTGCGGACGCGCCGCGGCGTCACGCTCGCACTTTCGCACTTTCGTACTTTCGCACTTCTGTTCCTCCTCGCCGCCTGCTCCGGCGCGGACGCGAAGCCCGCGCGGGAGCTGCGCGTGTGCTCGGACCCCAACAACCTCCCCTTCTCCAACCAGCAGGGGGAGGGGTTCGAGAACCGGCTGGCCGAGCTGATCGCCCGGGACCTGGGGGCGGAGGTGAAGTACACCTGGTGGGCGCAGCGGCGGGGGTTCATCCGCAACACGCTGCGGGCGGGGGAGTGCGACCTGGTGATGGGCATTCCCAGCTCGTTCGAGCTGGCGCTCCCCACGCGGCCGTACTACCGCTCCAGCTACGTGTTCGTGTACCGCGAGGACGCGCCCTTCGAGGTGAAGTCGTTCGACGACCCGGTGCTCCGGGAGCTCAGGATCGGCGTGCACCTGGTGGGGGACGACGGGGCCAACACCCCGCCGGCGCACGCGCTGGGCTCGCGCGGCATCGTCGGCAACGTGCGCGGCTACATGCTGTACGGCGACTACGCCCAGCCCAACCCCCCGGCGAAGATCCTGGACGCCCTGGCGCAGGGCGAGATCGACGTGGCGGTGGTGTGGGGACCGCTGGCCGGGTACTTCGCGCCGCGCCAGCCGGTGAAGCTGGAGGTGGTCCCCGTGTCGCCGCAGATCGACCTCCCCTTCCTCCCCTTCGTGTTCGACATCTCCATGGGGGTGGAGCGGGGGGACAGCGCGCTCAAGGAGCAGGTGGAGGGCGTCCTGGAGCGCCGCCGCGCCGAGGTGGACTCCATCCTGGCCCGGTACGGCGTGCCGCGGGTGGACCGCCCCCGCGCTGCGCCCACTCGTTGAGGAGGAAGCCGATGCGACCCGCCGGCACTTTCGCACTCTCGCACTTCCGCACTCTCGCACTTCTGTTCCTCGTCGCCGGCTGCGAGCGCGAGGACCGGGACAACCGCACGGTCCCCCCCGGCGCGACCGCCTCCACCGCCGTGCAGACCACCGACCTGCAGGCCGGGCCCAAGACCGTGGACCACTCCGCCGGCGCGTACCAGGAGAACCGCTGGGCGATCGGGCAGGGGCAGACGTTCTACGTGCAGTACAACTGCGCGGGGTGCCACGCCCCGGGCGGCGGCGGGGGGATGGGGCCGCCGCTCAACGACGACGAGTGGATCTACGGCAGCGACCCGGAGAACCTGTTCGACACCATCGTGGAGGGGCGGCCCAACGGGATGCCCTCCTTCCGCGGCAGGATCGACAACGGGCAGCTCTGGCAGCTGGTGGCGTACGTGCGCTCCATGAGCGGGCTCACCCCGCGCGACACCTGGCCGGCGCGGGCGGACCACATGCAGGAGATCCGGCCCGACCGCAACGCCGAGCCGCAGCGCCAGCTCCCGTGAGCGCGCCCCCGCCTCCCGTCCGCCGCGCGCGCCCCGCCGTCCGCGCCCTCACGGGCGCCGCGCTCCTGGCCGGCTGCGGCCGCGACCTGTCCGCCGTGGACCCGGCCGGACCCCAGGCGGAGCGGATCGCCGGGATGACCTGGTACCTGGTCGCGACCGGCTCCGCCGTGTTCCTGGTGGTGGCGGGGTTCCTGGGGTACGCGCTCTGGCGCGGCCACCGGCGCGCGGAGAACGCCTCCGGCCCCGAGACGGAGCGCCGCCTCACCCGCTGGGTGGCGGGGGCGACCGGCGTGACGGTGGTGGTCCTGCTGGCCACGCTGGTCTTCAACCTCTACACGGGGCGGGCGCTGGCCACCTTCGCGGATCCCTCGGCGATCACCATCCGGGTGACGGGGCACCAGTGGTGGTGGCAGGTGGACTACCAGGACCCGGTGTACAGCCGCCGCCTCACCACCGCCAACGAGATCCACGTCCCCGTGGGGCGCAAGGTGCGGCTGGAGGTGCAGTCGGGCGACGTGATCCACTCCTTCTGGGCGCCCAACCTGCACGGCAAGCTGGACCTGATCCCCGGCTACGGCGGCACCACCTACTTCCGCGCCGACCGGCCGGGCGTGTACCACGGGCGCTGCGCCGAGTTCTGCGGCCTGCAGCACGCCAAGATGGACTTCCTGGTGATCGCCGACCCGCCGGAGCGCTTCGCCGCCTGGTACGAGGCGCAGCTCAAGGCCGCGCCCCCGCCCGCCGACTCCGTGCAGCAGAAGGGGCAGCAGGTGTTCCTGTCCCGGCAGTGCGCCCTGTGCCACGCCATCCGCGGGACGCCCGCGAACAGCCGCGTGGGGCCGGACCTGACACACCTGGCCAGCCGCCGCACCCTCGCGGCGGGGACGCTCCCGAACACGCGGGGGCACCTGGGCGGGTGGGTGCTGGACCCGCAGCGGATCAAGCCCGGAGCGAAGATGCCGCCCAACCAGCTCGCCTCCGACGAGCTGCACGCGCTGCTCAGCTACCTCGAGAGCCTGAAGTGACCCGGAGGCCGTCTTGGCAAGCACCGAAGAAAGGGTAGCCGCGGGACCGGCCGACGCCGAGGAGCGCGACCTGATGGAGCGCACCTGGCGCGGCAAGGGCGGCTTCCGGGGGTGGCTCACCGCGACGGACCACAAGTCCGTGGCGAAGCGCTACATCGCCACCACCTTCGTGTTCTTTCTGCTGGGCGGGCTGGAGGCGCTCACCATGCGCGTCCAGCTCGCCCGCCCGGAGAACCGGCTGCTGGACCCGGACCTGTACAACCAGTTCTTCACGATGCACGGGACCACGATGATGTTCCTGTTCGGGGTCCCGGTGCAGCTGGCCATGGCCATCTACCTGGTGCCGCTGATGGTGGGGACGCGGAACATCTCCTTTCCGCGGCTCAACGCCTTCGGCTACTGGACCTACCTGATCGGCGGGCTGCTGCTGTACTCCGGCTTCATCCTGAACACCGGGCCGGACGCCGGCTGGTTCAGCTACGTCCCCCTTTCCGGGCCGGAGTACTCGCCGGGGAAGCGCATCGACGTGTGGGCGCAGACGGTCACCTTCACCGAGATCGCGGCGCTGGTGGCCGCGGTGGAGCTGATCGTCACCATCCTCAAGCAGCGGGCGCCGGGGATGTCGCTGAACCGGATGCCGCTCTACGTCTGGTCCATCCTGGTGACCTCGTTCGTGGTGCTCTTCGCCATGCCCTCGGTGGCGCTGGCGAGCCTGATGCTGGCCTTCGACCGGCTGGTGGGGACCCACTACTTCAACCCGGCCGAGGGTGGCGACCCGCTGCTCTGGCAGCACCTGTTCTGGTTCTTCGGGCACCCCGAGGTCTACATCATGTTCATCCCGGCCACGGGGTTCGTGTCTGAGATCATCCCGGTGTTCGCCCGGCGCAAGATGTTCGGCCACACGGCGCTGGTGCTGGCGCTGGTGGCCACCGGGTTCATCAGCTTCGGGCTGTGGGTTCACCACATGTTCACCACCGGGATCCCGCAGCTGGGGCAGAGCTTCTTCACCGCGGCCAGCGTGATGATCGCCATCCCCAGCGGGGTGCAGGTGTTCTGCTGGATCGCCACGCTCTGGGCCGGGCGGCCGCGCTTCGACACCCCGCTGCTGTGGGTGCTGGGGTTCGTCGTGCTGTTCGTGCTGGGCGGGATCACGGGGGTGATGGTGGCCTCGGTCCCCTTCGACCAGCAGGCCCACGACACGCACTTCGTGGTGGCGCACCTCCACTACGTGCAGATCGGCGCCTTCGTCTTCCCCCTGTTCGGCGCCTTCTACTACTGGTTCCCCAAGATCACCGGGCGGATGCTCTCGGAGACGCTGGGGAAGTGGAACTTCTGGCTCTTCTTCGTGGGCGTGAACGTCACCTTCTTCCCCCTGCACTTCCTGGGGATGATGGGGATGACGCGGCGCATCTACACCTACCTCCCCGAGACCGGGTGGGGGCCGCTCAACCTGGTGGCGACCGTGGGGGCGTTCACCATCGCCGCCAGCGTGCTGGTGTTTCTGTGGAACGTGCTCCGCAGCCTGCGCCGCGGCGCGCCGGCGGGGGACGACCCCTGGGGCTCGCACACGCTGGAGTGGGCGACGTCGTCGCCGCCGCCCGCCTACAACTTCCTGCGCATCCCCGTGGTGCAGGGGCTGTACGCGCTGTGGGAGCGCACCCCGGACCGGCCGGTGGTGGTGGGGATGAACCCCCGCCGCCGCGAGGTGCTGCTCACCACCGTGCTGGACGCGGAGCCGGACGCGCGCTACCAGCACCCGGGCCCCAGCGTCGCCCCGCTCCTGGCCGCCCTGGCGCTGGGGGTGACCTTCATCGGCGGGATCTTCACCCCCTGGGCCTTCGTGGTGGGCCCCCTGCTCCTCTTCCCGGCCCTCCTGGCGTGGATGGCGACCGAGGACGAGCACGAGGGGCCCCGCACCCCGGCGGAGGAGCCGGCATGAGCGAGCGGCGGAGCCTGGTGGACGTGTCCCGCCTCCCCACGGTGGTCTACGGCCACCGCAACCTGCTCTGGTGGGGGACGGTGGGGTTCGCCGTGATCGAGGGGTTCACGCTGGTGCTGATGACGGCCAGCTGGTTCTACCTGCGCACCAACGAGCACGCCTGGCCGCCGGGGAGGACGCCGGACCCGGACCTGCTGGTCCCCACCGTCAACATGGTCCTGCTCCTGCTGGTCATCGTCCCCATGCGCTCGGTGGACAAGGCGGCCAAGCGCCGCGACCGGGCGGGGGTGGTGCGGGGGCTGCTCGTCGCCCTGGCGATGACCGTCGTGGTGGCGATCCTGCGCTGGTGGGAGCTGGTGGCGCTGAACGTACGCTACGACGCCCACGCCTACGCCTCGGCGGCGTGGGGGGTGGTGGTGCTGCACGCCACGCTGGTGGTGGTGGACGTGTTCGAGACGGGGACGATGGCCGGGCTCTTCCTCTCCGGAAAGGCGAAGCAGAAGCACTACCCCGACTGCAGCGACGCGGCGGACTACCAGTACTTCCTGTCGCTGGCCTGGGTGCCGCTCTACTTCGTCGTGTACTGGGGGCCGCGCCTGCTCTGACACCGGGAGAGCGAGACCATGGCGGAAACGACGCACGAGGGGGAGCACTTCCGGGAGCCGCGCGGCATCGCGGCGCTCTGGTTCGCGGTGCTGGCCGGCCCCGTCGCCTGGATGCTGGGGCTGAACGCCGCCTACGGCTTCGTGCGGCTGGCCTGCGACGAGCAGACGCTGGCGTACATGCACGCCACCAGCCTGCTGACGCTGGGGCTGGCGCTGGGCGGCGGGGCCGTCGCCCGGCGCGAGTGGCGGCGCGCGGGCGGGGAGCGGCCGGGCGAGGGGGGAGGCGCCCTGCCCCGCGCCCGCTTCATGGCGGCGCTGGGGCTGCTGGCGAGCGGCCTGTTCGCGCTGGTGATCGTGGCGCAGTGGATCGCCAACCTGTTCCTGAACCCGTGCATGGGGACCTGAATGCGGTGCCGCGCCCTCCTGCTCGCCCCCGCGCTGGCGGCGCTCCTGCCGCTGCCCGCGGCGGCGCACGCCGGGCGCCCCCCTGCGCCGCACGACCTGGCGGGCGCCTGGTGGCCACCGGAGCCGGGGATCGTGGTGCCGCTGCTCCTCTCCGCCTGGCTGTACGCCCGGGGGACGGAGCGGCTGTGGCGGAGCGCGGGCACCGGGCGGGGGATCCGCCGGGGGGAGGCCGCCTGCTTCGCGGCGGGGTGGCTGACGCTCGCCGTGGCGCTGGCGTCGCCGCTGCACCCGCTGGGCGACGCGCTCTTCAGCGCGCACATGGTGCAGCACGAGCTGCTCATGGCGCTGGCGGCGCCGCTGCTGGTGCTGGGACGCCCGGTGATCCCCCTGCTCTGGGCGCTCCCGGTGGGGTGGCGGCGGTCCGTCGGAGGCTGGGCCAAGGGCGCCGCGGTGCGGGGCGGGTGGCGAGCGCTCACCGCGCCCTTCGCGGCGTGGCTGCTGCACGCGGCCGCGCTCTGGCTCTGGCACCTCCCCGCCGCCTACCAGGCCACCCTCCGCAGCGACGCGGCGCACACCCTCCAGCACGCCAGCTTCCTGGGGACGGGGCTGCTCTTCTGGTGGACCGTGGTGCACGGGCGCGAGGGGCGGATGGGGTACGGCGCCTCGGTGCTGTACCTGTTCGCCACGGCGATGCACAGCGGCGGGCTGGGGGCGCTGCTCACCTTCGCGCGGAGCCCCTGGTACCCGGCGTACTCGGGGGCCACGGAGGCGTGGGGCCTCACGCCGCTGGAGGACCAGCAGCTCGCCGGGCTGGTGATGTGGATCCCCGCGGGGCTCGCCTACCTGGTGGCGGCGCTGCTGCTGCTGGCGGCGTGGATGCGGGAATCGGAGCGCCGGGCGGCGCGCTGGCAGGAGCGCGCGCTGCTGCGGTCCACCTGAACCGGAGGCGGCGGATGCGCGACACCCGGCGGACCTGGAGGAGGGGCCTGCGCGCGGCGCTGGGGGCGCTGCTCCTGGCAGGGTGCGGCGCCGGCCCGGACGAGGAGGCCATGGCCCGCGGCGCCGCGCTCACCGGCGGCGACCCGCACCGCGGCCCCGCCGCCATCCGCAGGTACGGCTGCGGCACCTGCCACACCGTCGCCGGGGTGGCGGGCGCCGACGCCACGGTGGGCCCGCCGCTCAGCGGGATCTCGGGCCGCATGTACATCGCCGGGGTGCTCGCCAACGAGCCCGACAACCTGGTCCGCTGGATCATGGACCCGCCCGCCATCGACTCCGCCACGGCGATGCCGGACATGGGCGTCCCCGAAAGCGAGGCCCGCGACATCGCCGCCTACCTGTACTCGCTGGAGTAGCGGGTCTCCCCGGCGGCCCTCCGGCCCGTGGTCACACGAGATGCTCCCGCCGCTCGAGCTACGCCTCGCCGGGGGTGTCGAGGGCGAAGGAGCCGGTCCGGACGTCCCCGGCGCGCTCGTAGGTCGCGACGAGGACGCCGCTCGGCGACACGGCCGAGCGCGTCAGCCGGAAGGCGCCCGGCCGCGTGAGGCTGACGAAGGCGGCGGCAACGATCTTTCGCATCGAGTTCTCCTTGCGGGTGCGTGGTGTGCGCGCGGCGTTCAGCCACCGCCTTTCAGGGCTCGTCGCCTGGGGAGCCGTCACCCGGGCCGCTGGTACAGGATCGTCCAGAGAGTGCCGAACCGGTCGCGGAGCTGCGCGAACCGGGGGGCGAAGAAGGATTCCGCCATGGGAACGCCGACCTCTCCATCCTCCACGAGCGCCGCGTAGGCACGCTCCGCCTCCTCGACCGAGTCGAGCGAGAGATACAGGTACGAGCTCCGGACGGGCTGGAATTGGCTCGGCGGCACGTCGTTCCCGATCAGCTCGACGCCGGCGATGCCGATCCGCGCGTGGATCACGGCGTCCGGCGAGCCCGGCGGCGGCGGAACGTGGGCGGGCAGGTCCCGCACCCTCAGCATCGTCGAGATCCGCCCGCCCAAGTGGGCCTCGTAGTAGCGGAAGGCCTCCTCGCAGTTGCCGCCGAAGTTCAGATGGGTGAACAGCTTCATGGGTCCGGGCTCCTGTGCTTGCCGTCGGGGGAGAGGATCGTGAGCACCGAGATGGCCGTCGGGCGGCGGGATGGCTCATCCATGCGTCGAACGAGCGAAGCGGAATTCGACACGGCCGCCGACGCTCCACGAACGGTACCGCGACATCGCCGCCGGCCCGTGCTCGCCGGAGCGGCCGCGGCAGGCCTGAAAACCGAACGAGGGCGGGGGACCGGACCGGGTCCTCCGCCCTCCGTCGTTTTGCACCCGCGGGTGCGAAAACCCGCTCCCCCGCTGGATTCCTGAGCCGCGCTCAGTTTCTGCAAACCTTTGTCAACAGGGTACTTGTGTTTCTGCGGGCACACGGCTTGCTGCCGGATCAGACCCGCTCATTCACCCGAGGTGTGCCATGCGCAACGTCCAGAACCAGACACTGCAGGAAAGGTGCGCCCGCTGTGGGACGGAGGTGAAGTCCTGCCGGTGCCGGGGGATCGACCTGAACGGGAAGTGCGCGCGGCCCGCGTGCACCTGCTGGTCGGAGCTCTGCTGCGAATGCGGCGAGGAATACGCCCGCCGCTTCGTCGGGGTCTTAATCGGATAGGAGGGAGCCCATGCGAGACATCGACAGGGAGATCGGGATCGGAGACGGATTCCGCCGGGGCGCGGCCGCGGACGACGCGGGCGCCGTGGAGCGCAACCGGCGGATCGGCGAGATGCTGCTGCTCACGGACGAGATGGAGGAGACGGTACACGTCCTCCGCTCGGAGGGCCGCCCCGACCCCCTCCAGCCCGGCCGCAGCCGCGAGGAGACCCTGCGCGCGCTGGAGCAGCGCACCCAGGCCGAGCGCCGCCGCCTGGAGGCGCTGGAGAGCCAGGGCGTGATCGACTACGGCGCCGTCGCCCGCGCGATGCCGCTGTGAGAGGGGACAGGGGACAGGGGACAGGGGACAGGGGACAGGGGACAGGGGACAGCCGGCAACGGCGACCCCCTCCCCCGGCCCCTCCCCGCAAGGGGGAGGGGAGAACGGCACCCCTCACCCCCCGGCCCCCTCTCCCACAAGGGGAGAGGGGGAGCACGACACGAGGAAGGCAGGGATCGCAGCGTGGAGCTTCCCCTCCCCCGGCACGGGGGAGGGTGGCGAGCCTCAAGCGAGCCGGGTGGGGGCCTCTCGCGGACGCCAGCACCAGCCCCGCGTGAGGGATGCGAGCGCGAAGCGGCGAGACCCGGCGGCAGTTCGCCGGGGCTCGACTCCGTTGCAGACGGTAGTATCGTCTGCTACGGAGCCGCAGCCCGACCCCGCGCCAGCGGGGGCACGCCCGAACCCGCCGTAAGCCGTTCAGGAAGACGTCAGACACGCACGAGAAGCGCCGTCTGGTGGGCGCCGATGCCGACCCCGACGATCACCAGCCACGGCGTGCGGATGCAGTCCCAGTACGCCGACAGGGTGGCGGGCGCGGAGGCCAGCGTCAGGTTGCCCCACTGCTCGAAGGTGTCCAGGTAGGCGGCCGGCCGGATCCGCTCCGCCCAGTGGTCCATCAGCCTGCGCGACGCCTGGTGGGCCACCAGCGACACGTCCGATCCGGAGAGGCCGTGCCTGCGGAGCAGCCGCTCCACCAGCCGCGGGGGACCGTCCATCCCGGTGGTGAGGAACGCCCGCACCCCGGCGTCCGGGTGGATGGCGTAGGTGGGACCGTCCGCGCCGGAGCCCGGCCGCCAGGCCATGCTCATCACCCCGTACTCGGCGCTCGTGGTGTCCGCGGCGTAGTCCACCAGCACCATGCGGTCGCCAGGGCCCAGCACCGCGGCGCCCGCCCCGTCGCCGATGCTCACGGAGTGGCCCTGCGTGTAGTCCATGGCGGCCGTCCACGCGGCGCCGCACGCCACCAGGCAGCGCTCCGCGTGCCCGGCCAGGACCGCCTCCCAGGCCAGGACGGCGCCCGTCACCCAGTTGGTGAACTCGGTGTTCACGGGCACCACCATGCACCCCTCTTCCAGCCCCAGCTCGCGGTGCACGGCGAAGAGCGAGTTGGGCGCCAGGTGCTCGGACACGGACAGGTAGCCGTACAGCCGGTCGATCTCGCCCGCGGCCGTGCCGGCGCGCACCAGCGCCCGCCGCGCCGCCAGCGCGGTGAGCCCCACCAGCGACTCCCCGGGCGCCAGCACCCGCCGCTCGCGGTTCCCCACGAACAGCGTGTGCTCCGGGACCCCCCGCTCCGCGGCGTCCCGCCGGATCCCCGCGAACACCGGGTCGTCGTTGCCGCGCACGCGCTCGGGGACGGCGTGCCCCGCCCCCAGCAGCGCCACGGAGGGGCGGCTCACCGCGCCCCCCGCACCGAGGCGAAGCGCTCGCCGTAGGGCGGCACCTCGCGGTGGTCCGTCCTCACCACCACCACCTGCGGGCGGCGCTCGGCGTCCGCGGCGGCCAGCGCGTCGGGGAGCACCCAGGACAGCTCGCCGGGGCGCTCCACGGTGTAGGCACGCGCCCCCAGCGACTCCGCGAACATGGCCAGGTCCGGCCCGCCCAGGGCGTAGTACGGGTCGTCCAGCGGCGTGCCAAGCTGCGCGTGCTCGCCGTGGTTGACCATCCCCAGGTAGTCGTCGTTGAGCACCACGTACACGGCGCCCACGCCGTAGCGCGCGGCGGTGTTGACCTCCACCCCGTTCATCAGGAAGGCGCCGTCCCCCACCAGGGCGATCGCCGTCCTCTCCGGCCGGGCCAGCTTGCCGCCCACCACGGCGCCGCACGACCACCCCATGGACGACAGCCCGCAGGGGTAGAAGGCGCGCGCCGGCGCGGAGATGGACAGGCAGTGCGCCGACCAGCCGGTGCAGTTGCCCATGTCCACGTACAGGTCCACGTCGCCGCGCAGGTAGGGGTCCAGCTCGGCCATGACGCGCTGCGGCTTGAGCGGGGCGTCGCCGCAGGCGGCCTTGGCCGGCTCCAGCACGCGGGCGGTCTCCCTGCGCAGCCGCACGAGGCCGGTGTGGCGGGCGGCGACGCGCGCCGGGTCCAGCGTGGCCGCGGCGCCGCGGGCGTGCGCCGCGAGCCCGCCCAGGAACGAGCCGGCGTCGGCCACCACGGGGAGGTCGGGGAGGAGGAGCTGGCCGATGGAGCCGGGGTCCAGGTCCACCTGCACCACGGTGCGCGCCCGCAGCGTGCGGGAAAAGTTCTTGCTGGCCCACTCGCCCAGCCGGCTCCCCACCACCACCAGCACGTCCACCCCTTCCGCCAGCCAGCGGTCGGCGCGGGGGCTGCCGGCCATCCCCAGCACCCCCAGCGACAGGCCGTGGTCCTCGGGGAAGGCGCCCTTGCCGCGCAGGCTGGTGACCACGGGGAGCGCCAGCCGCTCCACCAGCTCCATCACGGCGTCGCCGTGCTCCTGCATGGCCTCGCGGGCGCCGGCGCCCAGGTACAGGAGCGGGCGCTCGGCCGCGGCGAGCAGGCGGAAGGCGGCGGCCACTTCCCCGGTGATCACGGCCGGGGTGGGGGACTCGCGTCGGGGGATGATGGGGAAGACCGGGTCCTCCAGCCGCTGCCGGGCCACGTTGGCGGGGAACGACAGGTGGACCGCGCCCCGCGGCCCGGTCCGTGCCAGGTTGAGCGCCCGGCCGAACAGGCGGGGGAAGCTGCGCGGGTCCACGATGCTGGTGGTGTACGCCGTGGCGTGGCGGAACAGCTCCACGGTGTTGACGCCGCCCTCGTCGGTGCTCTCCTGCATGGCGGCCAGCCCGTAGCGGTCGGTGGGGACCTGGCCGGTGATGGCGAGCAGGGGGACGCCGTCCAGGTGCGCCGAGGCGACGCCGGTGAGCGCGTTGGTGGCGCCGGGGCCGGCGGTCACCAGGCACACGCCCAGCCCGCCGCGGGCGCGGGCGTAGCCGTCGGCCATGAAGGCGGCGCCGCCCTCGTGGCAGGCGATGACGAACCGGACGCGCGGGTGGCCGCGCAGCACGGACAGAAAGGGCGAGATGTTGCCGCCGGGGATGCCGAACACGGCGTCCACCCCCTCGGCCTCCAGCCGGCGGACCACCCACTCGGCGACGGTGGCGCCCTCGGCCGGGGTCTCGGAAGGGGGCCCGGAGGGCGCGGGGACTGCGGACGGAGCGGACGAGACGGATGATGCTGCGGTCTGGACCAAGGGATCTGCCTGGAAAACGGTTGCTTCTTGGCGGGGCCGCGGGCCCCGCGCTCCCAACGACGGGCTGACGACATGCTGCACCACCGGCGCTGCGGACGGCGATGCTCCTGAGGGCGACGGACCGGGGCCTCTTCTGCGAGGCCGGCGACTTCTACGTGGACCCCTGGCAGCCGGTGGAGCGGGCGGTGATCACCCACGCCCACGGCGACCACGCGCGCTGGGGCTCGCGCCGCTACCTGGGCTCGCGCGAGGGCGAGCGCGTGCTGCGCACCCGCATGGGCGAGCGCGCCTCCATCCGCTCGCTGGAGTGGGGCGAGACGCTGGACGTGCGCGGCGTGCGGGTGTCGCTGCACCCGGCCGGGCACATCCTGGGCTCGGCGCAGGTGCGGGTGGAGCACCGCGGCGAGGTCTGGGTCGTCTCCGGGGACTACAAGACCGAGCCCGACGCCACCTGCACGGCGTTCGAGCCCGTCCGCTGCCACACCTTCGTCACCGAGTCCACCTTCGGCCTCCCCATCTACCGCTGGGCGCCGCAGGCCGAAGTGTTCGAGCAGGTGAACCGCTGGTGGCGCGCCAACCGGGAGGCGGGCCGGGCCAGCGTGCTGTTCGGCTACGCGCTGGGCAAGGCGCAGCGCCTCCTGGCCGGGCTGGACCCGGACATCGGGCCCATCTACACCCACGGCGCGGTGGAGAAGCTCACGGAGGACTACCGGGCCGGCGGGGTGCCGCTGCCGCCCACCTCCCACGTAGCATCGGCACCTCGCGGCACGGACTGGAGTGGGGCCATGATCGTCGCCCCGCCCTCGGCCGCGGGGACGCCCTGGATGCGGCGGTTCGGCGCGGCGTCCACCGGGTTCGCCTCGGGGTGGATGCGGATCCGCGGGGCGCGCCGGCGCCGGGCGGTGGACCGCGGCTTCGTGCTCAGCGACCACGTGGACTGGCCCTCGCTGCTGGCCTCCATCGAGGCCACCGGCGCCGAGCGGGTGTGGGTGACGCACGGCTACCGCGAGCCGGTGGTGAGATGGCTGCGCGAGCACGGGCTTGAGGCGCACGCGGTGGCCTCGCGCTGGGAGGGCGAGGCCGACGACGCGGAGACCACGCCCGCGGACGAGGCGGAGGCGGCGACGGTGGAGGGGGGCGCGGTGGAGGGAAGCGCGGAGACCGGCGGCGGGGCGGGGGAGGAGGGGGCGTGAGGGCATTCGCGGAGCTGTACACGGAGCTGGACGAGACCAACAAGACCGGCGCGAAGGTGGAGGCCATGGTCGGCTACTTCAGCCGCGCCGACCCGGCGGACGCCGCCTGGGCCGTCCACTTCCTGGGCGGCGGGCGCCCCAAGCGGCTGATCCCCGCGCGCCGGCTGGCGGAGTGGGCCATGGAGGCGTCCGGGGTGCCGGACTGGCTCTTCGAGGAGAGCTACGGCGCCGTGGGCGACCTGGCCGAGGCCATCGGACTGCTCCTCCCGCCGTCGGACTCGACCAGCGACCTCCCGCTGCGGCACTGGGTGGAGGAGCGCCTCCTCCCGCTCCGCGGCGAGGACGACGCCGTGCAGCGCCGCGAGATGCTGCGCGCCTGGGCGGAGCTGGACGGGGCGCAGCGCTACGTGTGGAACAAGCTGATCACCGGCAGCTTCCGCGTGGGCGTGTCGCAGAGCCTGGTGGTCCGCGCCCTGTCGAAGGTGAGCGAGGTGGACGAGGCCACGGTGGCGCACCGGCTCATGGGCGCCTGGGAGCCCACCCCGGAGTCGTTCCTCCGCCTGCTGGGCGCCGATACCCGCGACGCGGACGTGTCCCGCCCCTACCCCTTCTTCCTGGCGCACGCGCTGGAGGGCGGCCCGGAGGCGCTGGGCGAGCCGGGGGAGTGGCAGGCGGAGTGGAAGTGGGACGGCATCCGCGCGCAGCTCATCCGCCGCGCCGGGCAGACTTTCCTGTGGTCGCGCGGCGAGGAATTGATCACCGAGCGCTTCCCCGAGATCGCCGAGGCCGCGGCGCTCCTCCCGGACGGCACGGTGGTGGACGGCGAGGTGCTCCCCTGGCGCGACGGGCGCCCGCTCCCCTTCGCGCAGCTCCAGCGCCGCATCGGCCGCAAGACGCTGGGCCCCAGGATCCTGGCCGAGGTGCCCGTGGTGCTGCTCGCCTACGACCTGCTGGAGGTCGGCGGCGAGGACGTGCGCGGCCGGCCGCTGCGCTGGCGGCGGGAGCGGCTGGAGGAACTGCTCGCGCGCTCGCCGGCCGCGGCGCGGATGCCGCTGTCGCCCGTGGTCCCGGCGGACGGATGGGACGGGGTGCTGGCCGCGTACCGGGACGCGCGGGAGCGCGGGGCGGAGGGGCTGATGCTGAAGCGGGCGGACGCGCCGTACGGGGTGGGGCGGAAGCGGGGGCCCTGGTGGAAGTGGAAGACCGAGCCGTACACGGTGGACGCGGTGATGGTGTACGCGCAGCGCGGCCACGGGCGGCGGGCCTCGCTGTACACGGACTACACCTTCGCCGTGTGGCGCGACGGGGAGCTGGTGCCCTTCGCCAAGGCGTACTCCGGGCTCACCGACGCGGAGATCCGCCGGGTGGACTCGTGGGTGCGCCGCAACACGCTGGAGCGCTACGGGCCGGTGCGCACGGTGAAGCCGGAGCTGGTGTTCGAGCTGGCCTTCGAGGGGATCCAGCGCTCGCCGCGCCACAAGTCCGGCGTCGCTGTGCGCTTCCCGCGCATCCTGCGCTGGCGCACGGACAAACCGCCCGAGGAGGCGGACTCGCTGGAGACCATCCTGGAGATGCTGGGGGAGGGGTGACGGAAGCGGACTCGACGGGTCGGACGGAGCCGGACGCCGCGGCGCCGACGGTGGCGGCGCTGGAGGCGGAGGGGATGGAGCCCGCGGCGGTCCGGCCGCCCCGCGCGCCGTGGTGGCGGTACGCCGTGAGCCTCGGCGTCCTGCTCGCCTTCCTGCTCGCCGGCAACGCGCTCGCCTCCCTGGCGCGGCTGCCGCTGCCGGGGAGCGTGGTGGGGATGCTGCTGCTCGCAGCCGCGCTCCACTTCCGCTGGGTCTCCGAGGCGTGGACCGAGCCCGCGGCGGGGCTGCTCCTCCGCCACATGGGGCTGCTGTTCGTCCCGCCCGGCGTGGGGCTGATGCTCCAGTACGACCTGCTGCGCCGGGAGTGGCTCCCCATCGTGCTCGGCAGCGCGGCGAGCACCGTGGCGGTGGTCCTGGTGGTGGGCTGGCTCCAGCAGCGGCTGCAGCCCGATGCCTGAGCACGCCCTGTCCGCCGCGCTCGCCGTCGCCGCCACGGTCGCGGTCTACGTCCTGGCCCGGCGGCTCCACCTGCGGGCGGGCTCCTTCCTGCTGCACCCGGTGCTGGTGGGGATCGTGGCGATGATCGGGGCGCTGGAAGCGCTGGGCGTCGAGTACGGGACGTACGACCGCGGCGGCCGGCTCCTCAGCTTCTGGCTGGGGCCGGCCGTGGTCGCGCTGGGGGTGCCCCTGTTCCGGCAGATGGACCCGGTCCGGCGGAGCGCCCGCGCGCTGCTCGTGTCCCTGCTGGCCGGCGGCGCCGTGGGGATCGTGTCGGCGTGCGGAGTGGCGGCGCTGCTGGGGGCCTCGCCGGAGGTGGTCCGCTCGCTGGCGCCGCGCTCCGTGACCACGCCCATCGCCATCGAGATCGCCCGGCGCGCGGGCGGCATCCCCTCACTCTCCGCGGTGGTGGTGATCCTCTCGGGCGTGTTCGGCGCCATCGTGGGGCCGCCGCTGCTGCGCGCGGCCGGGGTGCGCAGCCGCACGGCGACCGGCATCGCGCTGGGGGCGTCCGCGCACGGCGTGGGGACGGCGCGGGCGGTGGAGGAAGGGGAGGTGGAGGCCGCCGGCGCCGGGATCGCCATCGGCCTGATGGGCGTGGTCACGGCCGTGCTGACGCCACTGGTGCTGGCGCTGCTGGGATGGATCGGGCTGGCGGGGTGACCCGGGCCGCTCCGATGGCGTGACAGGACAGGCGAAGCGGCCTCGACCGGGAGCTTTCCGCCAGTGCCCTGTCAATCCTCGGCGATCAATGGACAGGGCCTACTCGACGACCACGATGTTGCAGCACTTGTATCCGTCACCCCGGCAAAGGTCCTTGCAGGAGGTGCAGGAATTTTCCGCGTCGACACCCACCCGATAAAAGCACTGCTGGGATGCGCTCTCTTCCTCGGCCGGCAGTGACGAAGCCGCGCCCAGCAGGGCACCGCTCATCGCTGCCGCGAGTGTGAGGAATTTCAGCGTCATAACTACCTCCTGAATGATGGTTGGGAGGCTACTGACGGGTCCCCCGGTCGAGGAGATCGCGACGGCGTTCCGGCTCCTGGACGGCCTGGAGCTCCTGGGCGAACGACCGCAGACGCACGTTGGGAAAGCGCCGCGTGTGCGCTATGCCGAGCACGGAGTCGTTCCGTTGCAGGAGCAGGACGGCGGGAGTCGCCGGCTTCGTGCGTGACTCGAACAGGTTCTCCACCTGCACGGAACGCAACTGCAACGAGCGGAGGTTCTCACGCTTCAGGAATGCCCTCACGGCGGGGAGATCTTCGTGGTCCGTCCAGACGAGAACGTTCCTCGCACCGCCGTCGGCCGCGCGCAGTTCGCGCAGCTGGCGTCCCAGGTCTTCGCAGACGAGCAAGTCCCTTCCGCGAAGTACGACGATCCAGGCGGTGGCCATGCCCTCGACGGAGCGGTGTACGGGTCCGGACAGCCTTTCCCGAACGAACGTGGTAGCCGAATCGTACGCGGCGTCCGAGGGGAGGGCGCCAGCGGCGGCGTCCTCGGGTTCGGGCCGTGCCGTACTCCCCGTGGCCAGCGCAGCCACGGCCCAGCTGCACGCGAACGACGCGACCAGCAGGAGAGAGTACCTGAACGGATGGAGACGCCCGCTCCTCATCGTGGCTCACGAGCCGGCGACGGCGGTGCCGTGGCAAGGCGAGAAACGACGTGCCAGTCCGGATTGCTCTGCTCGTATCCGACCAGCAGGGCTCCTCCATCGCGTCCGCGTCCGAGCAGCGCAGCGGGAAGCTCCCCACGCCCTTGCAGCGCGACTCGCTTCCGGCGTATCGAGGAGAGCAGGATCGTTCCCCCGTCGAGGGGGTCGATTCCCACCTTCGCATCGTACCTAGCCACGTGCATGGCCACCCTGCCGCGGTCCAGCGCCACGACGCGGATGAGGTTGCGGTTGCCGTGAAATACCGAGATTCCATCCGGTCGGCGGGGGTTTCCGCCGTTGCTCCCCAGCAGCGCCCGTGCCGTGGTGAGCGGCCGCACCGGGTCGACGGGACCGGACGCGCGGAGCCGGCCCGCGTAGTCGAAGGCGAAGACGCTGTCGCCGCCGATCTGTCCCGCGAAGATCCACCCGTCCTTTCCGTCCGCCTCGACTGCCGTGGACTGGATCACCCGGGGATCTCCACGGAAGAACCTGGACCGGTTGAAAAACGACGCTACGACGCTTCCGTCGGGCCGGATCAGTGTGAGAAGGTCCTTGTCGTGCGCGCCGATCGGCGTGGACACGAGCAGGAAGAGCGAATCGTCCACGACCCGAACGGACCAGACGCTCTGGCCGGCCGGACCGTGCACGGTCATGGTGCGTGCGACTTTTCCCGCGGTGTCGAAGATCGTGACGCGCGACCCGTCGAAGTCGTACGCCATGATGGAATCGCCGTACACCTGGCCCGCATTCAGCGCAATGAACTCCCCGGGGCCGCGGCCTACCCTGCCGATGGTGCGGAGGCGCCTGCCGTTTGGCGCGTAGATCTTCAGGTCCTTGTCGGAATAGTCCGACAGCAGGAAGGCACCGCCGCGCAGGACCGACAGGCCATCCGGCCGTCCCGGAACGGGTGCGGTGCCGTTTTGCAGCAAAGTTCCCGTTTGCAGCGCGAGGGGAGCCGGATCGGGTGGTTCCTCGTCCACGGAGGCGGAATCCGCGGACGTGCAGGCAACAGGGGTTGCGATGGCCGCGATGAGAGCGGCGATGCGAAGAGCGTTCCCCAGAAAGGATGGCATCGGTCCGTGGTGGAATGGCGTGGACCGGCAGTGGAATGTCCCGTGAAGAGCAGGGTAATATGCCGAACCGTGAGAGTCAATGATTAATTATCCGAATACGAGCGGGGTGTTTGTGCGAAGAGCGCGGAATGCGATCCTCGCTGGTGTCCGCTCCCCTACGGCCGGTGCGGCAAAGAGCGTGTCCGCCGTCGCCGCAGCGCGCGGGCCGCCAGGAACACGATGCCGAGGAGCAGGACGACGACGGCTGCCCGGAGCACCCAGGAGACCGGCCCATCCGCCGCCCAGCCGGGGAGCCACGACCCGCCCGCCGGGTCGCGGATCCAGTGCTGGATCCCCGGCGACAGGTAACGGATCTCGCCGCCCTCGCGCGTGACCAGCGCGTAGCCGATCGCGCTCCGTTCGGGCGCGTAGAAGCGCCGCATGTGCGCCGCCAGGTCCACCCACGCGGTGTCGCCCCGCACCTCCAGGCTGGTCCCCAGCGGGTGGCTCACGTAGCTGCGCCCCTCCGCGTCCGCCGAGACCGAGAACAGCTCCACGCCCGGCGGAAGGGGACCGCCGCGCAGCCGGAACGCCGCGCGCTCCGTGACGGCGCCGTCCGGCGTCAGCGGCTCCAGGCGCGGCCGGTAGCGCGCGCCGCCCAGCACGTACTCCCGGTACAGCGCCGGGTCCACGCCGGACATGATCAGCATGCGCGGCAGCAGCGCGGAGCGGCCGTCCCAGTAGCCGGGGTTCACCGTGTGCAGGTGGCGGAAGCTCCTCCCCACCGCCCGCGCCACCTCCGGCGTGTAGTGGCCGAAGGGAAAGGCGAAGTCCAGCGGGCTCGCCGTCGTCTCCCCCAGCTCGCGGCGCGACCGCGCGACGACCGCGGCGACCTCCTCCTCCGAGCTGGCCATGCTGCGGTGCTCGTAGCCGTGCGCCGCCACCCGGTGCCCGGCGCGGGCGAGGGCACGCACGTCGGCCGGGGTGAGCGCGTTCTCGGCGTCGTCGCGGGTACGGGCGGGGATGACGAAGAAGATGCCACGGAAGCCGTGGCGCTCCAGCATCTCCGCCGCCCGCAGCGACTCCTCGGGGCCGTCGTCGAAGGTGAGCACCACCTGCCGCCCGCCGTCCGTCCGCGCCTGCTCCGGGAACACGGAGCGGAACCCCTCCCGCTCCAGGAAGCTCAGCATCTCCTCGAAGCGGGCGAACGACTCCGTCAGCGAGCCGTTCTCCTCGGTGGGGCGCTCCGCGAAGCGGTGCCAGGCCAGCACGGGGATGCCCGCCGCCATTCCGTGAGATGCGGCAGTGTCGGAAGCCGCCGGGCCGGGCCCGGCCGGCTGCTGTGCGGCGGCCGGCGCCGTGCCACAGCAGAGCACGAGCGTCGCGAGGGCGAAGATGCGGCGGAGCGGAGCGGTGCGCGGCATGGCAGGGCGGATCGGGGCGGTCGCAACGGAACGGATGGGGGATTGTACGCCCCCGGTCTCCCGCGGCGCCAGCGCGCGGGGCCGGGGACTCGTCCGCGCGGCGCCCGAGGTGCTACAATTCGGGCCGGAACGGCGGACACACGCAGCGGAGCGAGGCAGCAAGGTGGCGAGCAAGGGAGCCGGCTGGCGGACGTACCACGCCGAGGGGTTCGAGATCCTGGTGGGCAAGGGGGCGCGCGAGAACGACGAGCTCAGCTTCCGCGTCGCCGAGCCCGCCGACCTGTGGATGCACGCCTCCGGCTACGCCGGGAGCCACGTGGTCGTCCGCAACCCGGACCGGCTGGACGCACTCCCGCGCTCCGTGGTGGAGTACGCCGCGCAGCTCGCCGCCTACCACTCCAAGGCCCGCGAGGCGCGCGGCAAGGTGGAGGTGCACGTCTGCCGCGCCTCCGACGTCCGCAAGCCCCGCGGCTTCCCGCCCGGCAAGGTGGAGATCCGCCGCTGGGACGTGGTCAAGGTCTACCCCCGCGCCCTCCCCGAGGAGGAATGAGCCGCCCCGACGCCGGGCCGGTCAGCATCGGCCCGCTCGACCCGCGGGACGCCGGGCGCGTCGCGGGGCTGATGCGCGAGGTCATCGCCGCGACGCCGTACTACACGGACGAGGCCAGGCGCTCCGAGATCGCCAAGTACCCGGCGGAGGCGCTGCGCGAGGCCGCGGCCGACGACCCGGGCGCGGTGCTGGTGGCGAAGGCGGAGGGCGAGGTGGTGGGCTTCTGCGTGAGCCGGCCCGACGACGGGCTGGTCTGGCTGTCGTGGTTCGGGGTGGATCCGGCGTGGCGGGGCAGGGGCGTGGCCGACGCGCTGCTCGCGCGCCTTGTGGACGCCACGCGCGCCCGCGGCGTCCACAAGCTCTGGTGCGACTCGCGCACCGACAACTTCCCCTCGCGCCGCGCCCTGGCCCGGGCCGGCTTCCGGGAGATCTGCACGGTGGAGAACCACTGGTACGGGCTGGACTTCGTGCTGCTGGAGAAGCCCGTCCCCCCCGAGACCCCGGCGTGACGGCATGACCCCGCTCCGCGTTCTCCGCCGCCTGCGCCCGTTCGCGCTCGCCGCCCTGCTGCTCGCCGCGACGTCCGTAGCGCCCCCGGACCCGCCGCGCGGCGACCTGCGCGTGGTGGTGGTCAGCGACCTCAACGGCGCCTACGGCTCCACGGAGTACGAGCCCGAGGTGCACCGCGCCGTGCGGCTGATCCGCGAGACGTGGCGCCCGGACCTGGTGCTGGCGGCCGGCGACCTGGTCGCCGGGCAGAAGCCCGCGCTCGCGGACGACGAGGTGCGCGCCATGTGGGCCGCGTTCGACTCCGCGGTGGGGCGGCCGCTGCGGGAGGCGCGCATCCCCTTCGGCTTCACGCTGGGCAACCACGACGGCTCCGCGTACCCCGCGCACCGCCGCGACCGCCGGCTGGCCGAGGAGCACTGGCGCGCCCAGGAGCACCGCCCGGGCGTCGCCTTCGCCGACCATGAACACTTCCCGCGGTACTACAGCTTCACCCGCGGCGGGCTGTTCGTGCTGGTGTGGGACGCCTCCTTCGCCGGGACCGCGGGCGAGCGGGAGATGCTGGACTGGGCGCGCGCCCAGCTGCGGAGCCGCGCGGCCCGGCGGGCCCGTCACCGGCTGGTGCTGGGCCACCTGCCGCTGTACGCCGTGGCCGAGGGGAGGAACCGCCCGGGCGAGGTGCTGGACCGGGCGGACTCGCTGCGGGCGCTGCTGGAGCGGGGCGGGGCGGACACCTACGTGAGCGGGCACCACCACGCCTACTACCCCGGCCGCCGCGGGGGGCTGGAGCTGCTCCACGCCGGGGCGGCGGGGCAGGGGCCGCGCCCGCTGCTGGCCGGCGGGGCCCCGCCGGCGAAGACGGTGACCGTGCTGGACTTCCACTGGGCGGCGGACTCGGTGGCGTACACCACCTACGCCTTCGACCCCGCCGCGCCCGACGGGCTCCGGCGGGTGGACGCCGCCGCCCTGCCGCCCGCCCTGCACGGCTTCAACGGCCGCGTGGTGCGCCGCGACCTCCCGGACCCGGCGCCGTAGGGAGAGGCGGGATCGCGGCGGAGCGCATATATTCCGGGGTTTGCCCCCGCCGCGCCGGCCACGAGCGCGCCGCGGGAGCGCAGCGACCACCGCCTTCCGGAAAACGATGTCGGCCCTCGACCACCTGATCGCCAACAACCGCGCCTGGGCCGCGGAGATCCGCGAGCGGGAGCCCGGGTTCTTTTCCCGGCTCTCGCAGCAGCAGGCGCCCGAGTACCTGTGGATCGGCTGCTCGGACAGCCGCGTCCCCGCCAACCAGATCGTGGGGATGCTCCCCGGCGAGCTGTTCGTGCACCGCAACGTCGCCAACGTGGTGGCGCACACCGACCTCAACTGCCTGTCCGTGCTCCAGTTCGCCGTGGACGTGCTGCGCGTGAGGCACGTGCTGGTGGTGGGCCACTACGGCTGCGGCGGCGTGGCGGCCGCCCTGCGCGACGACCGGCTGGGGCTGATCGACAACTGGCTCCGCCACGTGCAGGACGTGCAGATGAAGCACCGCGAGCACCTGGCCGCCATCCCGGACCACGCCGCGCGGGTCAACCGGCTGTGCGAGCTGAACGTCATCGAGCAGGTAGTCAACGTCGGCCAGACCACCGTGGTGCGCGACGCCTGGGCCCGCGGGCAGGAGCTCGCCGTGCACGGCTGGGTGTACGGGCTCCAGGACGGGCTGGTGCGCGACCTGGGGATCCACGTCACGGGCACCGAGGAGCTGGACGCCTGCCACCGCGCCGCCGTCGCCGCGCTGGGATAGCCGCCCGCCGCAGCCTCTCCGCGTCGTCTCCCTGTTCCCGACGACGCTCCACGAGGCCGCGCACGCGTGCGTGGGCCGCCGAGCGCGGCGACACCTGACACCGCCTACCACGGCGGCCAGGTGTCGCGGGACCGGCGGGAGGCGTGCAGGGAGGCCCGGACCGTATTGCGCGGTCCGGGCCTCCCTGCGTGCGGCACTGGAACATCTGGAGCCGTCGTACTAGCTTACGTGCCGTCGTACACGCCCTCCTCCCGTCGCGCCGCCGGAGCGACGACCCGCAGGAAGCTCCCGACCCGAGACGGCTCCCGAAACTCCCAACGCCTTGTCCGCGTACGGCTTGGACGTCCGGAGCGCGAGGCACCCCAACCGAAACGACGCACCGCCGCCCGGGCGGGAGTCGATCGAGAGCACCGTGAACGATTTCCTCCAGACCGCCCTCACCTTTCCCACGGTCGTCCCCGGGGTCGTGCTCGCCGCGTGCGCCCTGTACTGGCTGCTCGCGGCCACCGGGCTCGTCGGCGACGACCTGGACTCCGGCGAGGCCGACGCGGGCACGGCGAGCGGCGCGGCGGCCATGCTCTCCCGCGTGGGGCTGGGCGGCGTCCCCGTCATGGTGGTGCTCACCACGCTCGCCTTCGCGGCGTGGTTCGGCACGTACTTCGTGCAGCTGCTGGTGCTGCGGCACCTCCCCGAGGGGACCCGCGCGCTGGCCGGCGCCGGGACGCTGCTGGCGATGCTGGTCCCCGCCGTCGCGGCCACCTCGCTGGCGCTGCGGCCGGTCCGCAGGTGGGCGGCGCGGCTGCGCCCCGCCACGGACGCCTCGCTCCTGGGGCGCACCGGGGTGGTCGTCACCCCCACGCTGGCCGCCGACTACGGCCAGGCCTCCGTGGACGACGGAGGCGCCGGGCTCATCCTGCAGGTGCGCCACGACGAGCCCACCCCGCTGAAGCGCGGCGACCGGGTGGTGCTGATCGAGTACCTGGAAGCGCAGAACGCGTATCGCGTGGTGGCCGAGCAGCAGTTCCTGGGCCGGTGACCCTCCCTTTCCCCCGACGGTCCCTTTTCCCCTCCACGGAGTCGAGACGAGCATGTCAATCGCACTGCCGTTCCTGATCGGCGCCGGCGTCCTGCTGGTGATGCTCCTGGGCACCTTCGCCCTGTTCAGCGCCTTCTACCAGAAGGTCGAGCAGGGGACCGCGCTCATCGTCAACGACCTGAGCGCCCAGCCCAAGGTGCGCTTCACGGGCGGCCTGGTGATCCCGGTGCTGTACAAGGCCGAGCTGATGCGGATCAGCCTGATCACGCTGCAGGTGGACCGCCGCGGCAAGGAGGGGCTGATCTGCAAGGACAACATGCGGGCGGACATCGCCGTCGCCTTCTACCTGCGGGTCAACGAGACGCAGGCCGACGTGCTGCGCGTGGCGAAGGCGATCGGGGCGGGGCGGGCGTCGGACCGCGACGCGGTGGACGAGCTGTTCAACGCCAAGTTCTCCGAGGCGCTCAAGACGGTGGGCAAGAAGTTCGACTTCACCGAGCTGTTCGAGAAGCGCCAGGAGTTCCGCGACGAGATCGTCAAGATCATCGGCAACGACCTGAACGGCTACGTGCTGGAGGACGTGGCGATCGACTACCTGGAGCAGACCCCCAAGAGCCTGCTGGACCAGAACAACATCCTGGACGCCGAGGGGATCCGGAAGATCACCGAGCGCACCGCCGCGCAGAACGTGGTGACCAACGAGCTGGAGCAGAACGAGAAGCTGGCCATCACCAAGAAGAACGTGGAGGCCCGCGAGGCCACGCTGGCGCTGGAGCGCCAGCAGGCCGAGGCCGAGGCGCGCCAGAGGCGGGAGATCGACACCATCCAGGCGCGCGAGGCGGCCGAGACCGCCCGGGTGCGCGAGGAGCAGCGGCTGATCGCGGAGCAGGCCCGGCTGGAGTCCGACGAGAAGATCCGCATCCGCGAGCAGAACGTGCAGCGCGAGGTGGAGGTGGCCGAGCAGAACCGCCAGCGCGCCGTCGCCATCGAGGTGGAGCGGGTGGCGCGCGCCCGGCAGCTGGAGGAGGTCACCACCGACCGCGAGGTGCAGCTGCAGGGCGTGGAGCGCGACAAGGTGGTGGAGGTGGGCAAGAAGGACGTCGCCAACATCACCCGCGAGCGCATCGCCATCGACAAGACGGTGACGGTGGAGGAGGAGCGCATCAAGGAGGTGCGCGTGGTCTCCGAGGCCGAGCGCTCCAAGCAGGCCCAGGTGCTGGCCGCCGAGGCCGCGGCGCAGGAGGAGATGGTCCGCCGCGTCAAGGAGGCCGAGGCCGCCGAGACCGCCGCCAAGCACCGCGCGGTGGAGATGACCACCATGGCGCAGGCCAAGCTGGAGGCCGCCTCCCGCGAGGCCGACGCCAAGCGCATCCTGGCCGAGGCGATCCGGGTGGAGATGGCCGCGCCGGGGCTGGCCGAGGCCGCCGTCCGCGAGGCCGAGGCCGGCGCCATCGAGAAGGTGGGCGCCGCCGAGGCGCGCGTCATGGAGGCCAAGGCCGACGCCGCCCTGAAGCAGGGGACCGCCGAGGCCCGCGTGCTGGCGGAGCGGCTGGGCGCCCAGGCCGACGGCGAGGCGAAGCTGGGGCATGCCAAGGCCACCGCGGTGGAGTCCGTGGGCGTGGCCGAGGCCAACGTCACGGCCCGCAAGCTGACCGCCGAGGCCGAGGGGCTCACCAAGAAGTTCGAGGCCATCGACTCGCTGAGCGACCGGGCCCGCGCCCACGAGGAGTTCAGGATGTCGCTGGAGAGCCACATGGAGCAGGCGCTCGCGGCGATCAGCGCGGGGCGCGACGTCAGCAAGGAGAACGCGGAGGTCATCGCCTCGGCGCTGCGGGGCGCCAACATCGACCTGGTGGGCGGCGACGGCGGGATGTTCGACTCGCTCTCCAAGGCGCTGACGCTGGGCAAGTCCATCGAGGGCTTCGCCGGCAAGAGCCCCATCGTCCAGGACCTGCTGGAGCGCTTCCTGGGCGTGGCCCAGCGCGAGCGCCTGAACGGCGGCGCGGCCGTGCCCACGGTGCCGATCACGCCGGAGGTGTTCGAGCAGGTGGCGCCCAGGGCCGACGCCGTAGGCTGACCCGGACGGCGCGGCCTGACGAACCGGCCGGGGGCGCGCCGCGCCCCCGGCCATCCATCTCGCAACCGGGGAAGAGTCGATGACCGAGCAGTCCGCGGCCGCGCAGGAGGCCGCCGCCGATCCGTCGGTGGACCGGGCGGTGGCGGAGGGCGGCGCGTACGAGGTGCTGCGCCGCCGGCTGGGCGAGCAGGGGGCCCGGCTCCGCGAGGCCGCGGACGCGCTCAACCAGCGGCGGATCGCCGAGTTCGGGGACAGCCGGCTGGAGGTGGTGGGGCGGCTGCGCATCCAGACCGAGAACAACTGCGTCGGCCGGGACATCGTCCCGGTGGGCGGGCTGCTGCTCTTCGGCTACAACGTGTTCATGGGGCTGAAGACCACCACCCGCGTGGAGGACGTCTTCGGCCTGTTCCGGCTGGTGGAGGGCCCCGAGGGCTTCGGCGTGGAGGCCGTGGACCCGGCCGGCTCCTTTCTGGGCGACGCCGCCTTCGCGCGCGACTTCGCCGAGCTGTACGCCTACTACAAGGACGCCCGCCTGCTGCAGCTTGAGGTGGCGGGCGGCAAGCTGCTGGCCGCCTTCCAGATCGGCGAGCGCAGCACCGACGTGCGCGTCTTCCGCTGGGCGCTGTCGCCCCGCGGCGACGCGACCTACATCGACGCCCGCGGCGACCGCGACCTGGTCTTTCCGCCGCCCTTCGACTTCGAGTGGACCCGCGCCGGGCGCGAGCACACGGTGAGCGGGCGCTTTCCCCACCTCAACGTGCTGGACACGCTGTTCGTGGAGACCACGGGCGGCGACCTCACCATCAAGGTGGAGAACAACACCGAGACCGGCGAGGGGATCCACCGCGAGCCGGTGGAGGAGAAGACGCAGTCGCTGGACGACGCCGTGTTCGAGTTCGCCCGGCTGGGATCGCTGATCCTGCTCAAGGTGCTCCCGTACCGCGAGACCGCCTGGCGCGGCTTCGTCTTCAACACCCTCACCGGCCGGGTGCAGCGCGTGGACGCCATCACCCAGGCGTGCGTGCAGCTCCCGGAGGACCACGGGATCATCTTCCCGGGCGGCTACTACCTGCAGAACGGCGAGAGCAAGGCGTTCGACGCGCGCATGGACGGGATGCGCTTCCAGCGCTCCGTCCGCTCGCCCAACGGCGAGGACGTCGTGTACGTCTTCTACGAGCACGAGGGCGGCCGCGCCGCGCTGTTCGTCTACAACCTGATCCAGCGAAAGCTGCAGAACCCCCTGTTCGGCCACGGCCACGCCGTGCTGCGGGACGGGCGCATGGTGCTGTTCCACGCCGAGGGCGACGCGCCCACGCGCGTGCACCCCATGCAGATCTGGCAGACGCCGTTCGTCTCCGACGAGTTCGCCGCCGCCCGCCCGCCGGGCACCAGCTTCCTGGGCCGGCTGGGCAACGCCGAGCTGGTGCGCGGCGTCTCCGGGCTGCTGGAGCTTGCCCGCGAGATCGAGAACCCCGAGGTCTCGGCCCGGCGCTACGGGCTGCTGGTCCGCAACACCCGCCGCCTGTTCGACGCGCACCACTGGCTGGACGCGCCCGACTGCGGCGGCGTGGCCGGGGTGCTGCGCGAGATCGCCGCCACCGGCGAGGCGGTGCTGGACGAGTTCGAGAAGGTGGAGAGCATCCGCCGCCAGTCCGCGGCGGCCATGGCGCAGGCCCGCGCCGACCACGCCGCGCTCCTGGGCCGGCTCCTCCCGGAGGACTGGAAGCAGGTCCAGGAGTTCGTGGACGCGCTGAACGAGATCACGCGCCTGCGCGGCCGGCTGCTCACCGTGCGCGAGCTGCGCTACGTGGACACGGCGGCCCTGGACGCCATGGGCGCCGAGCTGCAGGCCGCGCACGAGCGCATCGGCGAGGCCACCGGCGAGTTCCTGTCCGGCGAGGCGGCGCTGGCCCCCCTGTCCGCGCGCCTCGCGGAGCTGGACGCCCGGGCGCAGGCGGCGGAGACCGCGAAGGAGATCGGCGAGGCGGTGGCCGCGCTGGAAGGGATGTCCGCCGACCTGGACATGCTCTCCGAGCTGATGGCCACCCTCAGGGTGGACGACGCGGTGCGGCGCACGCGCGTGGTGGAGGCGATCTCCGCCGTGTACGCGCGGCTCAACGGGGCGCGGGCCCGCGCCGAGGCGCGGAGGAAGTCGCTGGGCTCGGCGGAGGCGACCGCGCAGTTCGGCGCCCAGCTGGCGCTGTTCGGGCAGGGGGTGGCCGGCGCGCTGGCGCTGGCCTCCGACCCGGAAAAGGCCGACGAGCAGCTGGCGCGGCTGATGGTGCAGCTGGAGGAGATCGAGAGCCGCTTCGGCGAGCACGAGCAGTTCCTGGGCGACATCCTGGCCCGCCGCGAGGAGCTGCTGGAAAGCTTCGACGCGCACCGGCAGGCGCTGCTGGACGACCGGCAGCGCAAGGCGCAGGCGGTGCTGCAGGCGGCCGACCGCATCCTGGACGGGCTGGGGCGCCGCACGGAGAGGCGGGCCACGGCCGACGATCTCAACGCCTTCTTCGCCGGGGACCCGCTGATCCTCAAGGTGCGCGAGCTGGCCGAGCGGCTGCGCGCCCTCCGGGACCCGGTGAAGGCGGACGACGTGGAGGCGCGCCTCAAGGGCGCCCGCGACTCGGCGGTGCGCGCCCTGCGCGACCGCGGCGACCTGTTCGAGGACGGCGGAAGCGTCATCCGGCTGGGCCGCCACCGCTTCAGCGTCAGCACGCAGCCGCTGGACCTCACCCTGCTGCCGCACGGGGACGGGCTGGCGGTGCACCTGACCGGCACCGACTTCATGGAGCCGGTGCACGGCGAGGAGCTGGCCGCGCTGCGCGAGTTCTGGCAGGCGCCGCTGGAGTCGGAGTCCCCCGCGCTCTACCGGGGCGAGTACCTGGCCGGCGAGGTGCTGGCCGCCGCGGAGGCCGGCGCCGAGGGGCTGTCCGTGGAGGCGCTGCACGCGCAGGCCGCCGACGGCGACGCGCTGGTCCGCACGGTGGCGACGTTCGCCGCGCCGCGCTACCGCGACGGCTACCAGCGGGGCGTCCACGACCACGACGCCGCGCTGGTCCTGCGCGCCTGCCTGGCGCAGCTCGCGGCCGCGGGGACGCTGGTGCACGCGCCGGGGCCCCGCGCGCTGGCGGCGCTGTTCCTGGCGGCGGAGGGGGCGGGGCCGGAGACCGGCGGGTGGCGCGCCCGGGTGGCCGGCGCCCGGGCGATGCAGGCGCTGTTCGGCTCGCGCTCGGCGGCGGACGCGCTCCGCGCCGAGATGGCGGAGGCCGTGGGGCGCTTCGCGGAGGCCGCGGAGCTGCCCTTCGGCGACGCCGAGGCCGCGCGGGCGGCCGCCTACCTGTACGACGAGCTCGCCGGGGAGGAGGAGGGGCTGGCTGTCTCCCTCCCGGCGTGCGAGCTGGCCGACGCGCTCCTGGCGCGGCTGGACGCCGCGGGGCTGCGGGCCGGCTTCGACCGGGCGCTGGAGCAGCTGCGGGACCGCCCCGCCGCCCGCTGGGCGCACGCCGTCCAGTGGCTGGAGGCGGCGTGCACCGACGCCGCGCTCGCGCCGCTCGTCCGCCACGTCCCCGAGGCGGCGGCGCTGCTGCTCACCGACGGCGCGCTGGTCCGCCGCCCCGTGGACGCCCGGCTGCACGCCGTGGTGGAGGGGCTGCTGGGCGAGCACCCGCGCATCTCCGGCGGGACGCTGGCGGTGGAGGTGGACGAGCTGCTGGGCCGGCTGCGGGACCACCGCGAGCGCTTCCTGCCGGGGCACCGCCGGTTCCAGGCGCTGAGGCACGAGATCGCCGCGCGCGAGCGGGACGCGCTGGGGCTGGCGGAGCTGCGCCCCCGGCCGCTCACCTCGTTCGTCCGGAACCGGCTGATCAGCGACACCTACCTCCCCCTCATCGGCGACAACCTGGCCAAGCAGATCGGCACCGTGGGCGAGGGGAAGCGCAGCGACCTGATGGGGCTGCTGATGATGATCTCGCCCCCGGGGTACGGCAAGACCACGCTGATGGAGTACGTGGCGCACCGCCTGGGGCTGGTGTTCGTCAAGGTCAGCGGCCCCGCCCTGGGGCACGAGGTGAGATCGCTGGACCCCGCGCAGGCGCCCGACGCCACCGCGCGCCGGGAGCTGGAGAAGCTGAACCTGGCGCTGGAGATGGGGAACAACGTGATGCTGTACGTGGACGACATCCAGCACACGCACCCCGAGTTCCTGCAGAAGTTCATCTCCCTGTGCGACGGCACGCGCCGCGTGGAGGGGGTGTGGCGGGGCCGGACGAAGACCTACGACCTGCGCGGCAAGAAGTTCTGCGTGGTCATGGCGGGGAACCCGTACACCGAGTCCGGCGAGGTCTTTCGCATCCCGGACATGCTGGCCAACCGCGCCGACATCTACAACCTGGGCGACGTGCTGGGCGGGATGGAGGACGCGTTCCTGCTCAGCTACGTGGAGAACAGCCTCACCTCCAGCCCCGTGCTGGCGCCGCTCGCCACGCGCGACCTGGCGGAACTGTACCTGCTCGTGGACCGGGCGAAGGGGCTGGACGTCTCCACCAACGGCCTCGCCCACGCGTACGGCGCCGCCGAGGTCAACGAGATCGTGGCGACGCTGCAGCGCCTCATGCGGGTGCGCGACGTGGTCTACCGCGTCAACCAGCAGTACATCGCCAGCGCCGCGCAGGCCGACGCGTACCGCACCGAGCCGCCGTTCAGGCTGCAGGGCAGCTACCGCAACATGAACAAGCTGGCGGAGAAGATCTCGCCGGTGATGAACGAGGCGGAGCTGCAGCAGCTGGTCAGCGACCACTACCTGGGCGAGGCGCAGCTGCTCACCGCCGGCGCCGAGGAGAACCTGCTCAAGCTGGGGGAGCTGCGCGGCGTGCTCACCCCGGAGGAGGCCGCGCGCTGGGAGGGGATCCGGCGCGACTTCCTGCGCAACAAGGCCATGGGCGCGGGCGACGCCGACGTCGGCGGGCGGGTGGTGGCGCAGCTGGCGGACATCGCGGGCGGGCTGCAGGCCGGCCACGAGCAGCAGGCGCGGGTGGCCGCCGCCCTGCTGCGCATGGCATCCGCGCTGGGGGCGGAGCGGGGCGCTCCCGCCGCGGAATCCGGGCTGGAGGCCACCCTCCAGAACCTCCAGGTGGTCGGCGGCGAAGACCCGGGCCGGTGATCCGGCCCCGGCAGCCGTGAAGCAGACCGCCCCGCCCCGGCATCCCGGGGCGGGGCGCTTCTGCAAGTGCCGCCGAACCGGAGAAACCCTGGCGCTTGCTGTCCGCCAAAACGTCTGCAACCTTTTCCCCGGCTCGCCGTCTCGACCTTCCGCTTCTTCGAGCGGTTCCCCTGAAAACCGCAACGCGGATTCGTGGCGGTGGCGCCGAAGCCCGGTCGCCGGCGCCGCTCGCGTCGGCACCCCCCCGTCGTACCTGTCCCGCCCCGTTCCCACCCCGCGGACATTCCCTTTAGAATTTCATCCACGCCACTGATCCGCATCCGGGTGATCGACCTGGCCTTCCGCGAGCAGGGCGGGTGGGTGATCGCCGACTACAAGACGGGGGCGTTCGACGCGGCCGGGGCGGGGTCCGCCACGTGGAGCTGGTGCCCGATTTTGCGGCTCGCCTGGCGGGCGCGCTGGGCTTAACTTTCGTACGGTGTATCCGCAGGGTCCGCGGTACCGAGCCGCAGAAGGAGATGCAGAACAGTCACCAGCAGGCCCGCAACCTGGCCGGCGCATTCGCGGTCGAGCCTCACCCCGGCATCGCCGGCCCCGTGCTGCTCGTGGACGACACGGTGGACTCGCGCTGGACGTTCACCGTGGTCGCCGCGCTGCTCCGGCAGGCGGGAAGCGGGCCCGTTTTTCCCTTTGCCCTGGCGACCACCTCCTCGGGCGCCGACGGGTAGCCATGTCCTCACACGTTCTCTCAACCGATACGCAGGCCCTGCTCCTGCTCTGCGGCAGCCTGGGAACGCGCAGGACGGGCAGCGCGAAGCCACTCAGCACGGTCGAGTATTCCAGGCTCGCGCAGTGGCTCCACCAGCGCGGCCGGCGACCGGGGGACCTGCTCTCGGGCTTCACGCCGGATGGCCCGCCGCCCGTGGAGCAGTCCCGCGTCTCCGCACTCCTCGCCCGGGGCGCAGCCCTGGCCCTGGAGATCGAGCGCTGGACGAACTGCGGCCTCTGGGTGCTTGGCCGGGGTGACGAGGCGTACCCACGCCAGCTGAAAAGCCGGCTCGGAAAGCTCGCGCCGCCCCTCCTTTACGGCGCCGGGGAGCCGGCCCTTCTCGGTGGGGGAGGACTGGCGATCGTGGGATCTCGCGACGCTGACGACGCCGCGGAGCGATTCGCCCGGACCGCTGCCGCCAGGTGCGCCGAAAAGGACGTGGCGGTGGTCTCCGGTGGCGACCGCGGGGTGGACTCGATGGCCATGTCGGCGGCGCTGGAAGCACGAGGCAGGGCCGTGGGGATCCTGACGGAGGGGCTGGCCCGGGCAGCGACCTCCGGGCGATACCGCGACGCGCTGCGAGACGGGGCTCTCGTGCTGGCATCGCCCTACGATCCCGGAGCCCGTTTCAGTGTGAGCGCGGCCATGGGGCGCAACAAGGTAGTCTACGCCCGCAGCGACTGGGCGCTCGTCGTCAGCTCTGCGGCGGGGCGGGGAGGGACGTGGGCGGGGGCGACCGAGAACCTGCGCGCCGGGTGGGTACCGCTGTTCGTACGCGACGAGCCGGGGGCTCCGGAGGGCAACCGTGCACTCCGCAGCGGAGGGGCGTTCCTGCTCACACCGGAAGACCTGGACGGAACGCCGGACCTGCCGGAGCTGCTGCGCCGCCTGGCGAGCGGGCTGCACGGCATCCCCGGGCCCGATGCCGGAGCAGGGCTCGAGCCGTCCAGGTCCCCGGCGGCGGTTCCCCCGGGAGCGGTGGAGGGCGCAGCCACCGACCTGTTCGACGTGGTCTGGCCTCACATCGAGCAGCTTCTGGCGACCGAGCGTTCAGAACAGGAGGTGGCGGAGGCGCTGAGCCTGCAGACCGGGCAGGCCCGCGCCTGGCTCAAGCGCGCGACCCAGCTCGGCCGGGTCAGCAAGCTTGCCCGACCGCTGCGGTATCGCCTCGCCGAGCGAACGGCGAGCCAGCTTCACCTGCTGGAGCCGGCTCCTGGAGGCGCCAACGGGCACGCGGCCGAACGTACGACGAGAAGAAATGGCAAAGGGCGGACCGTCGGCCAGCGGGAGTCCAACGTGTGACGGCTTGCGGCCCGATCTTCGTGAAAGCGAACCGGCCGCCGGACCCGTTGAGCTCCAGCCCCGCCCAACGCGGCTACGTTTGAGGTCTCCCGCGGTCTCCGGAGAAACGATTGCCGCGCACCTGGGCATGTCGACGGGCCCGCGGAACCCCGTGCCGCCTCAGCTCCCCGCCGGCACCAGCGCCAGCAGCCGCTCCACGTCCACCGCCGTGCAGTGCCCGGCGCGCAGGTCCGGCCCCAGCGCCGCCAGCAGCTCCACGCGCACCGTGCCGTCGTCCAGCGGCTCGCGCGCGTCCAGGTAGCCCTCCCGCTCCAGGAACTCCCGGAGCGCCACGCGCGCGTCCGCCCGGAAGCGCGGCAGCCCATCCACCTCCGCCAGAAGCCGGTCCGGACGCCCGCCGCACTTGTGCCGCAGCACCTCCACCCGGTCCATGAACGCCGCGCTGACCGCCCCCGAGCGCTCCAGCGCCTCGCGGTCCACCCGCCGCCCCCGGCCCACGCGGCGCGACTCCAGCAGCCGGTCCATGGCCCGGCCGAGCGCCTCCAGGCGCGCGAACCCGCTCCCGTCCGGCCCCAGCAGCGCCGTCCCCACGTGCTCCACCATGGTCCGCAGCCCGCCCCACGTCTCCGCCCCCAGCGAGAGCAGGCGGTGCAGCAGCGCCGGGTCTTCCACCAGGTACCACAGGTGCACCCCGTCCGGCCCGCCGTGGTCCAGGTCGATGGGCGGCACCCGGAGGGCCGCGCCGTAGGCCGCGTGGTCCATCTCCCCCGGCGCCGGCACCGCTCCCATGCGCAGGCTCCCCGCCGCCGGGCGCGGAAGGTCCACGAACCTCCCGAGCCTGCGCGCCTCCGCCAGGTCCACCAGCCGGTGCTCCACCCCCGCCGTGCCAAGCCGCGCCAGCCACCGCTCCGCCTCGTCCAGGCGCGCGGTGAAAAAGAACACCTGGCGCCCGCCCCGGGCCAGCTCGATCACCGCGTCCATCACCGCCTCGGCGCGCAGATCGTCGCTGTTCGCCAGCGCCTCGTCCAGCACCAGCGGGAGCTGCACGCCCGCCTCCATCGTCTCGATGAAGGCGATGCGCACCGAGAGCAGGAGCTGCACCCGCGTCCCGCGCGACAGCTCGTCCAGCGCGCACCCCGCGCCGGAAGCCGTGTCCACCGCCCGGAACTCCGGCGGCGCATCCTCCGACAGCTCCAGACGGTAGCGTCCGCGCGTGACCGCCGCGAACAGGGCGCGGGCGCGGTGGAACACCGCCGGCCGGTCGCGGTCCCGCGTTTCCCGCTCCACGTACTCCCGGAGCACCCAGCCCGCCGCCGCCGCCTCGTCGCGCTCGCGCTGCTCGCGCAGCGCGGCCTCCGCGTCTCGCAGCCGCGCCAGCGCCTCCTCCACGTCGGTGCGCTCCCGCGCCGCGCGCAGGCGCTCCTCCAGCCCGGCCACCTCCCGCCCTGCGGCCTCGGCCCGCTCCGCCGCCTCGCGGCTTTCCGCCAGGGCCGCCTCCACCTCCACGCGCGGCAGCGCGAGGACCGCGCCGTCGTACTCCGGCGTCTCGGCCAGGCGGCGCTCCGCGGTGCGGGCGTCCTGCTGCGCGCCCAGGCACCGCTCCCGCGCCGCCACGAACGCCGGCAGCATCCCGCACAGCTCCTCCATCCGCCGGTCCTCGCCGTCCCCCAGGCCGGCGCGCGCCAGCAGCACCGCCCGCTCGGCCGCGCAGCGCTCCGCCTCCTCCAGGGCCTCGGCGTGGCGTGTCTGCGCCGCCTGGAGGGTGAGGCGCGCCCCGCCGTGCGCCTGCTGGCGCGCGCGCAGCGCGTCCAGGGTCCCCGCCACCTCCGCGGCGCTCCCCACCTCCGCCGCCGCGAAGGGCGCGATCCACCCCCCCAGCTCCGCGGAGGCGTGCGCGTGCTGCCGCGCCGCCGTGCGCAGCTCCGCCTCCGCCCGGCCGACGGCGACCTGCGCCGCCTGCCAGCGGTGTACGCGCTGGCAGAGCCACGCCACCGCCGCCTCGTCCGCGTCCGGGGCCAGCCCCACGCGCAGCGCCAGCTCCTCCCGCGCGCGGCCGATCTCGCCCGCCCGCGTCTCCAGCGCCGTCCGCCGCCCCTCCGCCGCGGCGCGGCGCTCCGCCCGGTGCGCCAGGTGGCGCGCCTCGGCGATCTCCGCTTCCAGCCGCCCGATCAGCTCCGCGACCGGGTCCGGCTCCCACCGCGCCGGCTGCTGCAGCTTCAGCCGCCCGTACTCCCCCTGGAGCTCCGCGCGCCGGCCGCGCTCCCCCCGCGCCGCCAGGGCCAGGGCCAGCAGCACGAGCGCGGCCAGCACCAGGGCCCACCCCGCCGGGTGCACCAGCCCCCCGAGCGCGGCGCCCGCCAGCGCGGCCAGCACCGCCGCGGCGACGGCCAGGGCGCGGACACGGCCGAACCCTCCCGCGGCGTCGGGCTGGCGCAGCCAGGCGGAGAGCGCGTCCCGTCCGCGCCGCAGCGCGTCCGCGTCGGCGGGCGGGCCGTCCCCGGCCAGCAGCTCCAGCTCGGCCTCCACGGCGCGCATGGCCGCCCGGTGCTGCTCCGCCTCGCGGGCGAAGCGCAGCAGCTCCTCCACCGCGGGGAGCGTGAGCGCCGCCACGTGGTCGTCGCCCACCGCGCCCGCCACGGCGGTCCGCTCCGCGCGGCACTCCTCGCGGGCGCACTCCAGCTCACGCTGGAGCCGCAGCCGCGTCTCCTCCAGCTGCCGCAGCCGCTCCATCGCCGCCGACAGGCGCGACAGCACGTCGCCGGGGATCCCCTCCGCCGGCAGCGCCGTCCCGTCGAGCGTCCGCCGCGCGGCCGCCGCTTCCTGCTCCGCGGCGCGGGCGCGGGCCTGCGCCCCTTCCAGCGCCTGGCGGAGCGTCCGCAGGCGCTCCGCCTCGTCGCCCTGCAGGCCGGACAGCGCGGGGGGGAAGGCGTCGAGCGCTTCGCGGGCGGCGTGCTCCACCCGGGCGGCGTCCATCCGCTCCAGCGCGCGCGCCAGCAGCTCCCTGCGCTTCGCGCTGGCCTCGTGCTCCGCCGCCTGGCGCCGCAGCGCGTGCAGCCGGGCCTCGTCCTCGCGCAGCCGCCCCTCCTCCGCGCGCACCTCGTCGAGGCGGGCGCGGGCCCCCTTGAGCGCGTCCCGCTGCTTCTGGGCGGTGCCGGCGCCCCTGCGGAAGCCCAGCTCGCCGGCGGCGCGCGCGACGTCGAACCCGCCCGCCGACTCGTGGAGGATCCGCTCCGCCAGCGGCCCGTCCGTCCCGTCCAGCAGCTCGTGCAGGGAGACCCGGTAGCGGTCGCGCTCGGTGGCGGGCGGCAGCCCGCCCGGGGCGGCCGCGTCCAGCCCGTCCCGCTGGAAGCGCGCGGCGCCGCCGTCCAGCTCCACGCGCCACTCCTCGCCGCCGAGCGCGAACCGCGCGTCCAGCACCGGGCGCCCGTCGCGCGAGGCCGCCGGCCAGAGCAGGCGCTCCAGCGCGCCGGCCGTGGTGGTCTTCCCGGAGCCGTTGGGGCCCCACACCACGTTCACCCCCGGCGAGAGCTCCGGCAGCTCCCACCCCCCGTCCGCGATCCCCGGCATGCGGCGCACGCCCAGGGACCGGAACGCCAGCAGCGCGCGGCTCACGCGGCCTCCTTCTGCGCGAGCAGCGCGTCGATCAGCAGCAGCGCCTGGCGCCGCGCCAGGTCGCGCAGCGTCTCCGGCGCCGGCGGCCCGTCCGCAAGCGCCTGGTACGGCCGCGCCCGGCGCACCTCGGCGGCTCGCGCGGCCAGGTCGCCCAGCAGCCGCTCCTGGCCGGCGTCGAGCCGGTCGCCCTCCAGCGCGAGGACGAAGCGGGCCAGCACCCCCGGCGCGTCGCCCCCGCGCGCCAGCTCGTCCAGCTCCACCGCGGGGCGCGTGGCGGCCTCCACCCGCTCCACGTGTCCCCGGACGGCGCCGTGCTCCGGGTCCAGCTCGGGCAGCCGCTCGCGCAGCCTCGCCTCCACCCCGCGGTGCAGCGGGGTGCGCCCGGTCACGCGCACCCGGGCGCCCAGGTGGCGCAGCGGCCCGCATCCCGCCTCCGCCACGCGCTGCACGTGGGCCCGTACGCCCTCGGCCACGCGCCGGTCCAGCTCGTCCCACTCCGCCACCCCGGCGACGTCCACCTCCACCGCGTCGTAGCGCACCGTGGAGAGCGGGAGGAGCCGCGCCACGGGCGGCCGGTCCGGCGCCAGCTCCAGCAGCCACGCGCCGTGCGCCCCCGTCTCGCCCGGGTCCAGCGCCTGTGGGGAGCCCGCGTACAGCAGCGGCGCGGCGCCGGGCTGCTCGTGCAGCCGCGGGACGTGCACGTGCCCCAGCAGCCAGAACGACACCGGCGCAGCCCGCAGCTCGCCGCTCCCCACCGGGGCGTACGGGCTCCCCGGCTGGTCCAGGTCCGCGTGCAGCAGCCCGAGCACGGGCGCCCCGTCCCGGGGCAGCGCCGGGAGGCTGCCGGCCAGCGGCGAGGCGGGGACGCGCTCCGCCGGGAACGACCACCCCACCAGGTGCAGCGCGGGCCTGCCGTCGCGGGGGATGGTCAGCCCCTCCCAGCGCCCCCCGGCGCCCAGCAGGCGGAAGCTCTTCCCCAGGCTGGGCGCCAGCTTGGGGAGCACGTCGAAGTCGTGGTTCCCCGCCACCGCCACCACGGGAATCCCCGCCGCCGCCAGCCTGTGGACCCCGCGCACCAGCGGTCCGAACGCTTCGAAGTAGCGGTTCTCGCGGTCCACCACGTCGCCGCTGAGCGCCACCAGGTCCACGCGCTCGTCGATGGCCAGCTCCACCAGGGCGCCCCACGCGGCCGTGGCCGAGTGGGCACGCGCGTCCACCCCGTCCGGGAGGCGCGACGAGCGCCGGCCCAGGTGCAGGTCGCCGCTGCAAAGGATCTTCATCAAAGCTTCGGGAGAGTGAAAGGGAGGGGAAACCGCGAAGGGACCGACTCGGGGAAGTGTACGCCGGAAGCCGCATGCACCGCGCCATTCGCATGAAAGTTAACACGTCCGGCTCCCGTGAAAAGGGCGGCGGTGCTCCGGCCGAAGCGCCTGTTCGGGAGGCCGCCGGGGCGGGGGAGGGCAAACGAGGGGTGCAATGCGCCATGTCGGCGAACAAAGACGGCCGGCATTCCCGGTATGATGTCCGGCCTAAGTGATCGGCAGCACGCCCCCTCGCCCCTGGAGCACCTCGCGCTTGCGGGCCTGCGCCACGTCCCCGCGCCAGCGGTGGGCGGGGAGGTCCACCGCCTCGAACGGCGACTCCGGCCGGCGGTGCTGGTCGTTGATGAGGGCCCTGAGCGGGCTCACGCAGAGGGCGCCGATTCCGTCCGGCGGGTGCACGGACGGCGCGCTCGCCACGGGGTGGAAGGCCGCCTCCGCAACCCGGGTGTTCCATCGTTCAAGGCGGAGATCGTGAAGAAAGATGCCGGAAGTCGATGGGATCTACGCGGAGCAGAAGTGCGATGCATGCAGCGCGACTCGAATGTCTCAGTGGGGCAGAAAAGTCCTAGCGAAAGGCGCTGCGCGCACCAGGCAGCGACGTGCTGGCCGTGGGCAAAAAAGCGAGGCGCCTGCTGACAAATCGTACCGGGAAAGGTGGATTCGCCGGCCCCCGTGGCGCCGGGCAAGAAAAGGCGTACTTTTTGCGGCGTGCTGGATGGTCTTGGACCCGGGGCGACCACCTTGTGCGGTGATCGCCGCCTTCTCGGCCGTCCTGCGGTGTCCTGCCGGCGCGGGCCGGTCCAGCCGGCTCCGCATCCAGTCCGCCTCCTTCAGCGTACCCTTCCCGAGTCACCCACCCCGTTTCCGAGGAGTGCTCCGCATGCGCCGCCTAGCAGCAGCCTTTCTCATCCTCCCCGGCCTCGTCTGTCTCGCCCCCGGCGCCGCCCGGGGACAGGAGGGGAGCATCCAGCTGGTGGAGGCCACCGACGCGGCGTGCAACGACCCGGCGGTCCGCGCCAGGCGCTCGGGGGCGCGCGAGTCGTTCTGCATCGTGGGGGTGGCACGGCACTCCGCGGGGGTCGCCCGCGTGCTCATGAACGGGGTGCAGACGGCGCTCCAGGCGCAGGCGGACAACGGCTTCCGGTTCATCGGCTTCGTCCCCGTGGAAACCGCGCGGAGCGGGCTGGAGCTGATCGTCTATCCCTCCAGCGGGCAGCCGGTGGTGCAGGGATACGCGCTCGTCACCGAGACGCGGGACTCCGCGTCGGGCGGGCCGGTCGAGTTCTGGAGCCGCAAGAACCCGCTGGCGCAGGCCGAGGTGGCCAGCGTGCCGGACGCCGGCGCCCAGGCGGCGGAGCACCTCACCCTGGCGATCCTGGAGCCCAGGGAGTGGATGGGGGAGGGCAAGCGCGGCCCGGTTCCCACCGCGGGATCGCTCCGGGTGGTCGGGCGGGTGCACCACCCCTCCGGGATCACCCGGGTGCTGGTCAACGGCGAGGAGGCCGCCCTCCAGGCGCATCCCAGCGGCTCCATGCACTTCATCACCTATGTCCCCGGCGCGACGGCGGGCGGCATGGAGGTGATGGTCTACCCGGCCGTCGGCGACCCGGTGCGAAAGCTGTTCGGGACGGCTGCCGCAGCGGTCGCGGCCGCCACCCCGGCCCCGCAGGGCGTTCCCGCGCCGGGCGACACCGCGGCCGCCGCCGTCGCCGCCCCGGAGCCCGCCGCACCGGCGGGACCGGCGGCCGGCCCCACGCACTACCTGGAGCTGCTGGAGCCCACGGAGTGGGCGGGGTCGGGCACGCGGGGGCTCGCCGCGCCGGTGCGCCGGTCCATCCGCGTGGTCGGCGAGGCGATGCACGCCACCGGCGCGCGGACGGTGCTGATCAACGGCGCGCGGGCCTCGCTGCAGCGCAGGCCCAACGGCGCCGTGCGCTTCGTGGGGTACGTGCCGGTGGGGACCGACTCGCGGACGGTGGACATCCAGGTGGACGGGCAGACGGGCGCGCCCATCCGCAGGCAGTTCGCGGTGGAGCCGGTCGCCGCCCCCGCGCCCGGCCCGGGCGACCTCGCCGCGCCGCGGACCCGGGGCCAGCGCTGGGCCGTGGTGGTGGGGGTCAGCAAGTACGCGGACGGGGGGATCACCCCCCTCCGCTACGCCGACCGCGACGCCGAGGCGTTCTACCGCTTCCTGCTCTCCGAGCGCGCCGGCGGCGGGGGCTTCAAGCCGGAGAACGTCAAGCTCCTGCTGAACGAGGAGGCCACCTTCCAGGGGCTGCGGACCGCGCTCTTCACCTTCCTGAAGAGCTCCACCGAGGACGACCAGGTCATCATCTACTTCGCCGGGCACGGCGCTCCGGACCCGCAGCGGCGCGACGACCTGTACCTGCTGGCCTACGACACCCGGGCCGCCGACCTGTCCGGCTCCGGGTTCCCCATGTACGAAGTGAAGAACGCGGTGGAGAAGGTGCTGGCCCGGGACATCCTGGTCATCACCGATGCCTGCCACTCCGCGGGCGTGGGGAGCTCCGACGGCACGCGCAGCCTGGAGACCAACCAGATCAACGATATCTTTCTCAACCAGCTCAACTCCAGCACCGGCGGCCAGGTCATCTTCACCGCCAGCATGGCGAACCAGACCTCTTCCGAGCACGAGCGCTGGGGCGGCGGGCACGGGATCTTCACCCATCACCTGCTGGAGGCGCTGAACGGCGCGGCGGACGAGGACGGAGACCGGATCGTCTCGCTCCTGGAGATGATGGAGTGGACCCGCGACCGGGTCCGCCGCGAGACGCAGAACGCGCAGATCCCGTCGATCAGCACCACCTCGTACGACCCGCTGTGGCCGATGAGCATCGTGCTGGACTCGGCGAGCGCCGCGGCCGCCGGAACGGTGCCCGCGCCCCGGCCGCAGACGACGCGCCCCACGGACGCGGTCCGCTCCCCGGCCGGCCCGGTCCGCCCCGCCGTCGACCCCGACGTGCTGCAGCGCGCGAGGGAGAAGGTGCAGCTCTACCCCGACAGCCCCAAGTACTGGAGCGAGCTGGGGCACACCCTCCGCAAGGCCGGGGAGACGGACGAGGCGATCTCCGCGCTCCAGAACGCGGCCCGGCTGGCCCCGCAGGACGCGGCGTACCGCCACGAGCTGGGCGTGCTGCTGCGCGACACGGACCGGACGGCGGCCGCGCTGGTCGCGCTCCAGGAGGCCGTCCGGCTGGCGCCCCGGATCGCCGAGTACCACAACGGCCTGGGCGTGGCGCTGCTCCGCGCCGGGCAGGTTCCCTCGGCCGTGGACGCCCTGCGGCGGGCGGTCTCGCTCAACCCCGGCCAGGGGACCTACCACCGCGACCTGGGGATGGCGCTGGCCCGGCACGGCAACTTCGGCAAGGCCATCGAGTCGCTGGAGTCGGCCATCCGGCTGGAGCCGAGCGTCGCCCGCCACCACCAGGAGCTGGCGCAGGTGCTGGGGCAGGCCGGGCGTCCGCTGGATGGGATCGCGGCGCTCCAGGCCGCGGCCCGGCTGGACGCGCAGAACGCCGGCTACCAGAAGGAGCTGGCCGAGGTGCTACGCCTGGCCGGGCGGATGCAGGAGGCGATCGCGGCGTACAGGGAGGCCGCCCGCCTCCGGCCCGAGGACGCCGGGGTCCGGCACGCGGCGGGCGTCCTCCTTCGCGACCTGGGCCAGCAGTACGAGACGCTGGAGGCGTTCCGCGAGGCGGTGCGGCTGGATCCCAGGAACGCGCTCTTCCGCTTCGACTTGGCGGTGGCCCTGAGCGGCTCCGCCCGGCCCGAGGACTCCATGGAGCACTTCCGCGAGGCGCTCGCCGTCGAGCCGGGGAACGCGGCGTACCACGAGGGCTTCGGCCTGGCGCTCCAGCGCATCGGCCGCCCGGCCGAGGCGATGGACCAGCTCCGCGAGGCGCTGCGGCTGGCCCCGGGCACGGCGCGCTACCACTACGGGCTGGCGCTGGTGCTCAAGGAGTCCGGGCAGCTGGACCAGGCACTGGCCGAGGCGGACGCGGCGCTGAAGCTGGAGAAGGGGAACGACCTGTACAAGCAGCAGGTCCGTGAGCTCCAGCAGCTGCGCAGGAGGGCGCGGCCGCGCTGACGAGCTGGCCCGCGGCCCGCACCGGAGGGCTCCCCGGCCCGCCCTCCGGTGCCCGTGTCCACCACCCGCCACACCCGATGATGTCCGCTTCCCAAGTCCCCGCTCCCTCCTGCCCCCGCTGCGGCGCCCCCGCCGCGGCGGACGACCGCTTCTGCGGCGCGTGCGGCGCCCCGGTGGCCGCCGCCCCCGCCGGCGCGGGCGACTCGCTCTGGGACTACGTCCGCCAGCGCCTCCAGGTGGCGGTCGCGGGGGAGTTCGAGGTGTTGCGTTCCGTGGGGCGGGGCGGCATGGCGGCGGTGTTCCTGGCCCGCGAGGTGGCGCTGAACCGCCAGGTGGCGATCAAGGTGATGTCGCCCGCCCTGCTCGCCGAGGAGGGGATGGTGGAGCGCTTCCGCCACGAGGCGGTCACGGTGGCGAAGCTGAGCCACCCCAACGTGGTGACCATCCACGCCGTCCGGCAGGTGGGCGACCTGCACTTCTTCGTGATGAGCTTCGTGGAGGGGTGCTCGCTGGAGAGCCTTCTCCAGGAGAGCGGCCCCCTCCCCCTCCCCCTGGTGCGGAGCATCGCCTTCCAGGTGGGGCAGGGGCTCGCCTATGCACACCGGCAGGGCGTGGTCCACCGCGACGTGAAGCCGGCGAACCTCCTCCTGAACACCGAGGGGAACGCGGTGGTCACCGACTTCGGGATCGCCAAGGTCAAGGAGGTCTCCGGGCTCACGCAGACGGGGCTGATGATCGGCACGCCGGCGTACATGAGCCCGGAGCAGTGGCTGGGGGCGGAGGTGACCCCGGCGTCGGACCAGTACTCCCTGGGGGTGGTGATCCACGAGATGCTCACCGGGACGCCGCCCTTCACCGGGCCGACGCTCGCCGTGGTGATGCAGGGGCACCTGCATCGCCCGGTCCCGCCGGTGCGGGAGGCGCGGCCCGAATGCCCCGCCGACGTGGAAGCCGCGGTCATGCGGATGCTGGACAAGGATCCCGGGAAGCGCTGGCCGGGCATCCCGCAGGCCCTCGCCGCCCTGGGTGCGGCGGCGCTCTCCACCGACGCTCCCGTGCCGGAGCCCGCCGCCCCCGTGGAGGTCCCGGCCGCCCCCGCGCCGGTCCCGACGGCCGCCGGGACCGGCGACGTGCTCCCCGTGCCGGCCGCCGGGCCGGTGTCGGCGACCGCCCTGTTCGGGGGAGCGTCGGCCGCGGCGCAGGCGCCGTCGGCGGGAGAGGACCCCGGGGAGCGCCGGGAGGGCGCCTTCCCGCACCTGCGCGGGCGCAGGCGGGAGCGGCGCCGGCGCGGCGTCGTCCTGGCGGCGTGCGGGGTGGTGGTGGTCGGAGCGGGGGTGGGGGTGGCGCTGGCCGGCTCCGGGCGGGAGGAGGCGCCGGACTCGCCGCGCCCGGCGGTCGTGAACAGGGTGCGGGCGGCGGAGCCGGCGTCCTCGCCCGCTCCGCCCGCCGCGGTCCCCGGTCCGGCCGTCGCGCCGGTCTCGGAGAAGCCGGCCGCGCCGCCCGACGCGCCGGAGCGGAAGGATCCGCAGCCGCGGGTGAAGCGCGAGGCCCCTGCGCCGGAGGAGGACGCGCCCGTCGCCGACGCGGGCGCGGAGCGGCGGGTGCAGGGGGTGGTGGACCGTTTCGTACGGGTGCTCGCCACGGGCGATGCGCGGCGGGTGCGGGCGCTCTACCCCGGGTTGAGCGGGAGCGAGCCGTGGTGGCGCTACGCGGAGGCGCGCGCCGACTCGGCGCTCAGGGTGCACTTCTTCCAGGTGCAGGACGGGTACCCGGAGGTCGCCGGAGACTCGGCGGTGGTGTTGTTCGACGTGAGTTTCGTGCGGGCGGGGAGCGGGGAGCTCCCCCGGCCGTGGCTGCTGAAGGCGGTGCTGGAGCGGGACGGGAGCCGCTGGAGAATCGCGGAGGTCCGCTACTACTGAGCGTCGCCGCCGGGGCGGGCGATGGGAGCCGGGAAGGGAAGCACGTCCGGCCCCACGCTGCCGCTGGCGCCGCCGTTGATCTCCAGCCGGAGCGTCAGGCTGCCGTTGGGGAGCGGCTCCGCGCTCCCGGTCGCCCGGTTCGCCCGCGCCTCCATGCCCCGCGCCACCGAGACCCGGAAGGTGTTCCGCGGGTCCTCCATCCACGCCCGTACCTGCGCGCAGAGGGCATCCGCGGCCTCTCGCCGCTGCTCGGGCGTCATCCCCTGCACGTCCTCCATCGCCGTCCTCCCGGTTGAAGCCGCGGCCCCGCCTGCCCGCGCGGCCCGCGTCTCCCCAGCCCAGCACCGGCCGTGCCAGCGGCGTGGGCCGCGGCCGGGCTCGCGCTACGCCGGGGCGAGCGCCAGCACCTGCCGCCCCACGGCGTCGTCCTCGCGCGGTTCTTCCAGCCCGACCCCGTCGGCGCGGACCGCCACCACGGTGACGTTGTCGGGGCCGCCCCGCTCGTTGGCGGTGCGGATCAGCTCCTCGCACAGCGCGGCCGCGTCGCGGGCCCGCCCGGCGGCCCCGGCGATCTCCTCCGCGCCGACCACCCGGAAGAGCCCGTCTGAGCAGAGGACCACCACGTCGCCGCGGCGGAGCTCCTGGTAGGTCAGCTCCACGCGGACGCTCGGCTCCGGCCCCACCGCCTGCAGCAGGACGTTCCCCTGGCCGCTCCGCTCCGCCTCCTCGGGCGACAACGTCCCGGCGTCCACCAGCTCCTGCACCAGCGACTGGTCGCGCGTGAGCTGGACGGCCCGCCCGCGGCGCACCAGGTACGCCCGCGAGTCCCCCACCTGCGCCAGGTAGAGGAACCCGTCGAGGAACCCGGCCGCGGTGGCCGTGGTCCCCATCCCCCGGTGCTGGGTGTCGCGCAGCGACTCCTGGTGGACGGCCGTGTTGGCGCGCTCCACGGCCTCGCGCAGGCGCAGGGTGAACTGCTGGGGGGAGTGGTTCCGGTCCGGGTTCCAGTGCTCGCGCATCGCCCGGTGGATGGTCTCCAGCGTGAGCCGGCTGGCGAGCGAGCCGCCGGAGGTGCCCCCCATCCCGTCCGCCACCACGGCGAGAAAGCCCTTGGGGCCGAGCACCACCTCCCCCGCGTGGCTGTCGCCGCGCGCGGAGTCCAGCAGCACCCCGTCGCCGTCCGCGTGGAGGTCCGCCGCAAGGAAGCCGTCCTGGTTGTCGCTCCGCCGCAGCCCGCGGTCGGTCCGCCCCGAGACGGCCAGGCGGACGGGGCGGTCCTGCCAGCCGAAGGCGCTCACGCGGCGCCCCTCCGGCAGCGGTCCAGCAGGTACCCAACGGTTTCCATTCGCTCTCCCCGGCGGTCTAGCTGCACCCCTCCGCGCGCTCGCGCCGCTCCACGAAGCTCACCTCGCCGTCGAACCGCCGCACGCGGACGATCTGCACCGGGAACGCGGCGGTGCTGCGGAAGCGCCCGCACCCCTCGGTGGTCCGCACCTGCACCGCGAGGACCTCCCGCATCCTCCCGCTGGGCCCCATCTCCCTGCGCACGCCCACGCTGTCCACCTGGATCTGGTCCTCCGGGGTCTTCCGCCCGGCGCCCACCACCAGGAGCATCTCCCGGTCGAAGGCCACCGCCGGCGCGGGCGGCGGCGAGGCCTGCCCGGCGGTCACGCGGCTCCACAGCGTCCGCAGCCCCGCCTCGTCCCGGACCACCATGCGCACGGAGTCCCGCATCGCCCCCTGGTTGTCGTAGTAGAGCACCGCGTCGCCGGGCACCGGGCCGAGGACGCCGGGTGCGGGCGGAGCGCCGCCGCACCCGGCCGCGAGCACGGCGAGAGCGCAGGACAGCGGGAGGGAAAGTCGCATGCTTCGGCTCCTGGGCGGTCGGGACGGAAGGGGCGACGGAGGCCGCGCGGGGGCGGGGCTCACCGGACGATGCGGGACACGCAGCCGAGGCGTCCCAGGTAGTCGGGGTCGAGGAGGGGGATCCCCTCGGCGAAGGTCACCTCGGTGGTCAGCGTCATCGCGGGCTGGGCCAGCCGCCAGCGGGCGGCCCAGCGCCCGTCGTCCATGGCGGACCAGTCGGCCCTCCCGAAGAGGCGGAAGACGGCCCAGGGCCCCTGCGCCTCCAGGAGGGTGACCTCGGCGCCGTTCACCTTCCCGGTGACGCGCATCCCCTGCGCCCGCGACCCGTTCCACCGGAAGGCGCGGTCGGCGGCGGAGGTGCGGGTGAAGGTGACCCGCTGGCCGTCCATGGCGACGGTGATCTCCGGGATCTCGGCGGAGGTCTGGGGGCGGAGCGTGAAGGCCAGCTCCGGCCCGCTCCCGCCCGCGTAGAGCGCGTCGGAGACGTCCGAGGCGCGGCTGAAGAAGCTCACGAACGCCGGGGCGGGCGCCGGCTGGGCCCCGGCGCGGGCCGTGTACCCGCTCCCCTGCCGCACCAGCAGCGGCTGGAGCGCCCCCTCGTACAGGTTGCGGAGGGCGCTCCCCTCCTTCTGGAACACCGCCGACACCTCCTCCATGCGCGCTTCCGCGGCGGCGCGGCGGTTGAAGGGGTACCTGCCCGCCAGGCGCCCGTAGGCCCGGCAGAACGCCGCGCCCTGCTGGTTGATGGCGGTGGCCGCGGCCGCCTTCGCCTCCGCCTCCGGGTCGGGGAGGGCGGCGGTGGCGGCGTTGACGGAGCCCAGCGCGGAGGCCGGGGCGAGCAGGAGCCGCTGCACGGCGGCCCCCACCCGGCCCGCCTCGCCCTCGATGCGGAAGCCCTGCGCCAGCAGCCGGGCCTCGCCCTCCACCTGCGCCACGCTCCTGGACGCCTCGTCCAGCGCCTGCTGGCGGGCCACCGGGGGGGCGCCGGCCGCCCGCTTCAGCGAGGAGTGCAGCCCCGCCAGCGCCTGCATGTACTGCGCGTTGGGGCCGCCGGCCGGCCGGTCCGCCGAGTCCGGCCGGACCACGGAGTGCACCGGCTGGAACACCCTCCCCACCTGCACCGAGTCCACCGCCGTGTGCCGCGAGGCCACGGCCAGCATCTGCAGGAGCGGCGAATCGTTGGCCGCCATCCGCCCCACCTTGCCGGCCGCGTCGCCCAGCCCCCCGAACCCGGCCGGGGTCCCCGCCTCCAGGAACGCCTGCCAGTGGCGGACGTAGTCGGCCGCGTAGCGGGAGCGGAGTTCGCGGGCGAGCCGGTCGCGGTCCACGGGGGACACGGCCCGGGAGCCCAGCACCCACTCCTCGCCGCCGAAGAGGCGGTCCGCGGCGTCGCGGTTCTCCTGCACGAACGCCCATCCCTCGCGGGTGAAGGCGCCCGGGACCACGTAGTCGTTCCGCAGCACCGCCTCCGAGCCGGGGAAGCTCCGGTTGAACTCCACGTTCCCCCCGGCCTCGCGGGACGCCTCGCCCAGCATGGCCTGGTAGAAGCGCTCCGCGCCCGCGAACCGGCCCAGGTACGAGCGCGTCCGGGCGACGGTGGCCTCGCGGGGGGGCTCGCGGTAGGGGTTGCCGTGCGGCAGTTCGCGCGCGAAGAAGTCGAACTGGCGGCGGGCCAGCTCCACCCGCTCCGGGTCGGTGGGGTGCGCCGCGCTCCACCGGTCCGCCAGCACCGGGGTGAGGAAGGCCGGGGTGCTCTCGCGCGGGTGGCTGGTGGTGACCAGGTGCGCCTTGAGGCCGGCGTAGGCGCTCCCGTACTCCGCGGTCCCCGAGGGCGCGTCCGGGAGCCCGTCCAGGGAGGCCAGCAGGTCGGCGCGGGTGGCCCCCCAGAGGAGGCGGTCGAAGCGGTCGAAGTAGAGGCGGCGCAGCTCCGGGTGCATCCGGGAGCCGGTGTACAGCCCCCACCCCAGCCGCCAGGGACGGCCCTCCCGCTCGTACGCGCCCACCTCCTCCGTCCGCGCCCGCAGCGCGTCGAGCCGGCGGAGGGCGTCCGCGGTGGGCGGCTCCGCCCCCGCGGCGGACAGCGTCTCCACCCCCTCCGCCGCGGCCAGGGCGTCGCGCACCAGCCCGCGGTTCTGGACGAAGGACACGGTCATCCCCACGGCCAGCACCGCCGCCGCGGCGGCGGACGCGCCGGCCAGCCCGCGGCGCAGCAGGTTGACGCGGGTGCCGCCGCCGGTGACCCGCATGGCGGCGTGGTCCTGGAGGATCACCTCGCGGAACAGCCGCTTCAGGAAGAGCCACTCCGGCACCTCCCGCGACCCGAACCCGCCCGCCGCCGGGGCGGGCAGCGGGGAGGCCGCCGGGCGGAGGGGGGCCGCGCTGAACACCGAGGTGGCGCCCAGGGAGACCTGCTGCACCGGGGCGGCGGGCGGCTGGAGCGCGGCGGGGGCGTCGCTCACCACCACGGTCCGCACCCCGGAGAAGTAGAAGCCGCGCAGGAACGGGCTCACCCCGAGCTGGCTGGGCTTGCACAGCTCCACCAGGAACTGCGTCGCCAGGTCGGTCACCTTGCGCAGCTCCCGCGGAAACTCGTAGGCGCCGGTGCGGACCTCCTCGCGGGCCTCCCGCGGGAGCACCTCCACCCGGCGCAGGGCGAGCGAGCGGACGATCTGCCGGAAGGCGGAGGCCACCCGCTCCGACTCGTGCTCCGCGTACAACCCCACCGAGGGGGGCGGGCTGGCGGGGAGGGTGGCCCCCAGCACCTCCTGCGCCTCGTCCCTGGAGAAGCTGCGGACGTAGTCGTCGAAGTAGGGGAGGCGGTCCGCCTTGGTGAAGAGCACGTACACGGGGAGGCGGATCCCCAGCCGCTGAGACACCTCGGCCAGGCGCGCGCGGAGCCGCCGCGCGGCCGCGGGGACCCCCTCGGCGCTCCCGGGCTTGAGGAGCTCGTCGCATCCGAAGCACACCACGGCCACGCGGGGGGCCTGCGCCCCCCGGGCGAAGGCCGCGGCCAGGCGGTCGGGCTGCATGCGCCGCACCACCCGGTCCCAGCGGCGGGGCTCGTCCACCACCCTTCCCCCCGCCTCCAGAAACACCGTCCCCTGCGCGTACCACAGGTTCACCCCCGCCGTGGGGACGGTGGCCCCGTTCCGCTCCACCTCCCCGGCCAGCAGCTCCGGCTCCAGCCCGGAGTGGACCAGCGTGGTGGTCTTGGTGCTCCCGCCGGGCCCCAGCACCAGCACCACCGGGAGCTTGCCGAGCCTGGAGGTCTCCGCCAGGCCCGCCTCGGCGAGCCGGGCCTGGGCCGCCGCCAGCGTGGCGTCCACCTCGGCCAGCTCGCCCTGCTCGGCGTCCGCCGGCGGGGCGGCGCGGCGGGGCGCCATGAGCAGCCACACCAGCACGGCCGCCGCCGCGCCGAGCACGCCCAGGCCGAGCCAGAGCACCATGCGGCTCCGCTCCCCCAGGCCCAGGAGGGCGTCCGCCGCCCCGGCGAGCCCCAGGAACGCCAGGAGCGTCCCGGCCGACGCCAGCGAGATCTTGGTTCTGGTCATGGGTGTGTTTCCATCCGCTGGGGGCGGGCGCCGCGCGGGGTCAGCCGGCCAGGCGCGCGACGAGCGCGTGGAGCTCGCCGACCTCGGGCCGGAGGAGGAGGAGGAAGAGGACGTAGAGGGCGAGCGCGGCGGCCCCGGAGACCGCCGCGGCCAGGGCCAGGCGCCGGATCCAGGGGTCCTCCGCCGCCGGGAGCACCTCGCCCCGGGGGAGCGCCCAGGCGGGGGAGAGCGGCCCCGTGCCGCCGCGCACCCGGCGGACCTTGTCCTGCGCCGCGGCGGCCAGCCCCTCCACCCCGCCCCGCTCCCCGCCGGCGTAGCGCCCGCGGAAGCCGAGCAGGAGGCAGAGGTGGTAGACCTCCAGCACGTCGGCCACGTCCTCCGAGTCCTGGCGGCCCAGCAGCTCCTCCAGGTTGCGGAAGAAGGTCTCGCCGGCCATGTGGTCGCCGAACACCTCCTCCTGCAGCGGCTGGCGCGGCCACGAGGCGAACGCCGGCTGGCCGCAGTTCAGGACCGATTCGTCGAGGTAGGCGATGTAGGCGTAGATGGCGAGGCGGACGTGCTCCGCGTCGTAGCCGGCCCGGCGGGCGTCGCGGTCGGCGGCGGCCAGGAGCTGCTTGACCTGTCCCCGGAACAGGGCGGCGTCGGCGACCGCGTGGCGCTGCGAGCGGAGCCGGATGGCGGCGGTGAAGGCTTCCTGCAGGAGGAGGGCGAGCTGTCCGCGCCGCTGCGCGCCCGCGGGAGCCGCGGAGGCCGAGGGTTCCAGTGTCGCGGTGGTCATGGAGGCGGCCGGTTGTCGGGGGTCGGAGCCGGGCGGGGAGGCCCGGGTGGCGCAGGGCACGCAATGTAATGGCGGAATGTGCCTCCCGCCACAATCTTCTTTGACCGGCTTTTCACCCGCCCGGCACCACCAGCAGCTCCAGCTGCGCGTCGGGGATGGCCCCCGGGGCGTAGACCCCCACCTGCTCGGTCTCCACGATGGAGCTCCAGCAGGGCCCGTCGGTGCGCACGCGGAAGTACTGCGTCCCCAGCCGCGGAGAGATCTCGGCCGGCGGGGAGGGGACGTGCTCCAGCGGGAGGCCGGGGTACGCCTCTCTCACCAGCCGGACGATGTGCTTGGTGGAGCACAGCTTCACCAGCTTCGGCACGCGGTCGATCACCTCGCCCTGCCCGGCGCTGGAGCGTACGCCCAGGAACCAGTGGGACGGGGCGAGGCACCGCCGGTCGGTCACCGCCCCCGTGAAGAAGTGCTCCTCCGCCGGCCCCAGCGGGACGGTGATGCACCCCGTGGGGATCACCGCGTCCAGGTGCCCGCGGACGTGCCGCTCCAGGGCGTCGAAGCAGCGGTCCAGCGCGTCGTGGTCGTAGAGCGGGAGGTCGCCCGGCGCGGAATCGAGCGAGAAGGTGCAGAGCGCGCCCGCCAGCCGCGACAGCTCCACGTACAGCTGCTCCGGGTGCGGGGTGCGGGCGTGGAAGAGGTGCCGGAGCGGCGCCTGGCTGGAGTGGATGGCGTGGGCGAGCCAGAAGCTCGCGATCTCCCGGGGGGCATACCCGGAGCGCACCCCGCCGGCGGCGGGGCGCTCCCGCATCATCGCGTCCGCCTTGGCGTCCAGGGTGTCCACGAGGCCGCCCAGCAGCCGCATCAGCCGGTCGCTCGCCCCGATCTGGAGGCAGGGGGGGACGTAGTCCGGGTCGTAGACGAAGTGCCCCGAGCGGTCGCGCCGCACCCGCGCCAGGGGGAGCGCCACCAGCTCCGGCGCGGCCTCCGTGTCCAGCACCAGGCGGAAGTTCTTGCGGGCCAGCGCCACCGGCTTCTCGTCCTGCCCGGTGGTCTCGTCGCGCAGCGGCTCCGTGGCGGCGACGAAGCGGGCGCTCCCCGCGCCCTCCGCCGGGGCGCAGTTGCCGCCGCCGGGGCGCCAGGCGGGGACGGCCAGGAGCACCAGGTGGGCGTCCTGCGCCGGGGAGAAGCGCTCGCGCACGTCCAGCGGCGGCGGGGGTGGGTCGCCGGGGAAGTGGAACGCCAGCCCGTCCGGCATGACCCCGCGGGCGTGCCGCAGCGAGACGGTGCCGTTGAGAAGCGCCTCCGCGTCCAGCTCGTACCCCACCAGCCCGTAGGGGCGGAAGAACAGGTTCGACAGGGTGAAGCCGGCGAGCTCCTCGAAGTACCGGCTCTGTGCCTGGAAGTGGTGCTGCGCGAGGTGCATCCCCTCGCTCCAGACCACGCGGGAAAGAGATCTCATCCCCATCCTCGTCGTCGGGTGTGGCGGCTCGCGGGAGTTTGCGCCCCGTCCGCGCCCGGCCTAGTTTCGGAATACCGCGCCCCGGCGCCCTGCCGGGCCCTCCCCTCCCCTCTCCCGCCCAGCCGATTCGCGATGACCGGGGAAGAGTTCCGCGCCAGGTACCGGCTCCTCAAGCAGGTCACGGAGGGGAGCGTCCGCACCCACCACGCCCAGGCTCCGGACGGCGCCATGGTCATGGCCCACTTCCTGGACGGGGCGGAGGGCCGCGAGCTGCTGGCGCTGGTGGAGCGCCTGGACCCCGCCGGGCGCCGCAGGGTGATCGAGGTGGCGGAGGTGGACGGCTCCCCGGTGGTGGTGACCCGTTTCCTGCTGGAGTTCGAGTCTCTGGAGCGGTGGCTCCGCGCGGGCGCCTCGCTCCCCGCCGCGGCTCCCCCCGCGAAGGCGGCGCCCGGCGCGGTCGGGCCGGGCGAGTTCACCCGCATGTTCAAGGCGCCCACGCTCCCCGCCGCCCCCGCCGAGCCCGTCCCGGCTCCTCCCCCACCCGCTCCGCCCGCGGACCCTCCGGTCGTGGAGGCGCCGGCTCCTCCCGCGGACCCCGTCCCGGAGCCCGCCACCCCGCCGGCCGCGGAGCCGCCCGCCGCGGTGCTCCCCACGCCCGCCCCGGACGATCCGCCGCCCGGCGGTCCCCCGGCCGCTCCCGACCCGGAGCCCGCGCCCCGGGCGCCGGTGGGGGAGCGGGCCGAGCCTGCCCCGCCTCCCCCGCCTCCGGCGGAGCCGCCGTTCCGCGCTCCGCGCTCCGGCGAGTTCAGCCAGCTCTTCCGCCGGCCGGAGAGGCCCGTCGCCCCGGCGCCCCCTCCGCCCGTCCCGGAGCCCCCCGCCGCGCCGCCGTCCCCGCCACTCCGGCTGGAGGAGCCTCGCCTCGCCGCCGGCGCCGACGACTACCTCCAGAGGCTGCGGGTGAGCGAGCCCGCGAGGTCCGAGCCGGTCTTCCCCGCCGCCGCCGGCTTCCCTCCCGCGCCGCCGGCCTCCGCTCCGCCGGCCGCGGGGGCGGCGCCCGGG
>JBFMFL010000089.1:0-22585 GCA_040752145.1 Gemmatimonadota bacterium | reverse complement strand
TCCCACACCGACTCCCCCGCCGCCCGGTCCGGCGTGGTGAAGCGCGGCGTCACCCCGTGCGCGGCGGTGAACGCGTCCGTGTACGGCCGCGTCCCCTCGCCGATGGACACGCTGGCGTCCAGGAGGATCGCCGCCACCGCGGTGCGCCCGTCCTCGAAGGTGCGGGAAAAGTACAGGTAGCCGAAGAGCGGGCCCGCCGAGAAGAAGTACGGCCGCACCCCCCGCCGCACCGAGTCCGGCACCGCCCCGCGGTGCTCCCCCGCCCAGGCCACGGGGGCGCCGTCCGGGCCGTACACCGCCACCGCCGACACCTCGTTCTCCCCGCGGAGCGCCGAGAGCCGCTGGAAGAGCCCGGCGCGGCCGGGCCCCGCCCGCGCCGCCGCCACCGCCCCGTCCACCGCGTTCTCGCCGCGGTCCACCAGCGCGTTCAGGTCCTCGCCCAGCGCCACCCCCGCCCGCTCCTCCACCAGCAGCCGCACCAGCTCCCAGTCGTTGGCCACCCGGTCCAGGCGCAGCTGCACCCCGGCCGCGGCGCCCAGCCCCAGCCAGAGCGCCGCCGCCGCGCCGAGGCTCCAGCGCCCTCCCCCGCGCGCCGCCAGCACGGTCCAGAGCAGCGCCGCCGCCCCCGCCACCACGAGCAGCGCCGGCGAGGTGCGCCGCATCCACAGGGCGAGCGCCACCAGCGCGATCCACCCCGCCGCCCACCCCGCGCGCTCGCGCAGGCCGGGCGGTGGCTGGTCCGCCGCTTGCGGGGCTGGCGCGGCGACCGTCGCCACCTTCCCCGCCACTATGCCCGGCTCCTTGCGCTCATACTCCCTGGTGGACCTGTCGTGGCCCGAGGTCGTCGCGCACCTGGAGCGCGACCGGCGGCTGATCCTCCCCGTGGGCGCGTGCGACCAGCACGGGCCGCACCTCCCGCTGGGGGCCGCCACCTGCATCGCCGAGGCGCTCGCCGACGACCTGTCGCGCGAGTTCGGGGTGCTGCGCGCGCCCACCTTCCCCTACGGCGTCAACGTCCCCACCGAGCGCGACTTCGCGGGCACGGCCACGCTGCGCGGCAAGACGCTGCACCGCGCGCTCAACGAGCTGGTCGCCGCGTGGGAGGGTCACGGGTTCACGGAGATCGTGATGGTCACCGCCAGCGAGCACGACCCCCAGGCGGAGGCCATGGCGACGGTGTACGCGAACCGGACGCGGGTGCGGGTGGTGGAGGCGCTCGCGGTGGATCTTTCGGAATATCTCAGGGAGCCGGAGGGGCCGCAACACGGCGGCGAGGCGGTCACGTCGCTGCTCCTGCACCTGCGTCCCGACGCCGTCGACATGGAGGCCGCCCAGGACTGCCAGATGGACAGCGAGAAGTACCGCCGCTTCGTGCGCGGCAAGCTCCCGGTGCTCCCCGCCGGCTGTCCCGGCTCCATCGGCCGGCCCACCCTCGCCACCGCCGAGACCGGGCGCCGCATCTACGAGCACATCCTCGACCGCATCCGCCACAAGATCTTCATCTCCCCGCCCGCCGACGACGAGTGATCTTTCGTGTCGATGCGGGCCGCTACGGAGCCCGGCGGAAACCGCCCCGCCGGTCTCCTCCGCGGGCTCCGGGAGCCAGCCGAAACTACCCGGCTGTCTCCCTCCGCCGGGGTGAGCCTCGCACAGCGCCTTTGAACTGCGGCGCCGGCGAGTCTCCCCCCGAACAGATTCATATGGGTACAGCGGAACGACGAACGGAAACGGCACGGCCGGCAGTCAGCGTACTTCGTACTCCGTACTGCCGTTCACTTTCGCACTCCCGCACTTTCGCACTCCTCCGGGGTAACCCCCCGCACACCGAAACCATCCAAGGAGACTCCATGCCTTTCGCACGCAGCGTCCTCCCGCTCCTCCTCCTGGCCCTGGCGGCGCCGCTGGGCGCGCAGGGGACGGTGGTGGACCAGGGGAGCTTCCGCGTCACCGTGGGCGGGCAGACGGCGGGGACGGAGGAGTTCGTGATCCGGCAGAGCGGCAGCGGCACCGGGAGCGAGGTCACGGCCACCGGGCGGGTGGAGGTCACCCTCCCCGGCGGCACGCTGGAGCTGGTGCCGCGGCTGCGGGCGCGCGGGCTGGAGGCGGCGCCGGTCAGCTACCAGGTGGACGTGGGCGGCGACTCGCCGCGGCGCATCCTGGGGCAGGTGGGGGCGGGGCGCTTCAGCGCCCGCATCGTCTCGGCCACCGGCGAGCAGCTGCGCGAGTACGTGGCCAGCGACCGCGCGCTCATCCTGGACGACGCGGTGGCGCACCACTACTACTTCCTGGCCCAGCGGCAGCGCAACGGCACGGTGCCCGTCATCGTCCCGCGCGAGAACCGGCAGGTGGTCGCCACGGTCTCCAGCCGGGGCGAGGAGCGCGTGGACGTGGGGGGCACGCAGGCCAGCCTCTTCCACCTGGTGGTGCAGGTCCCCGGCTCCAGCGAGCGCCACGTGTGGGTGGACGCCCTCAGCCGCGTGATCCGGGTGCGCATCCCGGCCACCGGCTACGAGGCCACGCGGACGGAGCTGCCGCGCTGACGCGGCCGGCGCCCTCCTCCCCCGCGCCCCCCGGCCCCCGCGGCCGGGGGGCGCCGTGCTTGGCGGGGGTTCTCCCCTCCCCCGCCCCGCGGGGCTATCTTTGGCGCCGACAGCGACCCGTCCACCCGACCGCAGCCGCCGTGAACACCACGCCCCCGGACCCCGCCGCCCCCGCCCCGCTGGGCCGGCGCGTCCTGCAGACCTTTTTCGCCCCCGCCGACCTGTTCCGCAGGTCCGGGGGGTACGCCCCCTGGCTGGGCCCCGTGCTCGTCTCCACCCTGGTGGCCGTGGTGGCGGTGCTCGCCGTCCCCGACCAGGCGTACCAGCTGACCGAGCCCCCCGTGAACCGGCGCGGCCGGCCGGTGGAGATCACCTCCGACCTGGAGACCATCGCCCACTACGGGCGCATGCTCGACATGCTCGGCACGCTGGCCATGCACCCGCTGATCATCCTGGCCGCCGCGGGGGTGCTGGCGCTGCTCTTCAGCGTACTGCTGCGCGGCGAGGGGCGCTACGTGCAGTACCTGTCCATCGCGGCGCACGCCTCCCTCGTCACCGCGCTGGGGACGCTCCTGGCCGCCGCGCTGGCGCTGCTGCGCGGCGCCGAGCCGCGCGGCATCACCCCCGCGCTCCTCCCGGTGGTCCCGCCGGGGAGCTTCGCGCACCGGCTGCTGGAGGGCTTCGACGTGTTCACCCTGTGGGCGCTGCTGGTGGCCGCGCTGGGCGTCAGCCTGGTCAACCGCCGCCTCTCCTTCGCCCGCGCCGCCGCCGTGCTGCTGGGCGTGTACCTGGCGGCCGCCGTGGGGGTGGCCGCGATCGGGGCCTGACGGCCCCGGCCCCACCCCGGCCAACGCGTTGCGCGCCAGCAGGATACTCGCGCCGCACGTTTCCCGTTAGATTGTTCCGCGACGCGCCGCCGGACGCGCCTCCGGAAGGGCCGGGAGCACCCTGAAACTTTCGGCTCCACCCCCCCGTAGTCCCCGTCGTCCGACGCAGCCCCTTCCGCCTTCCCGACCCCGGAAAGATCCCGTGATGTTCTCTCATCGCACCCAGACCTCCCGCCCGGCCCTCGGTCGCCGGGCGGCCGGCGCCCTCGCCCTGGCCGCCGTGCTCGCCGCGCCCGCCGCGCTCCGGGCGCAGCAGACCGGCCCCGCGCCCGCGGTCCCCGCGACGCTGACCATCGAGGAAGCGATCGCGATCGCGCGCAGGAACAACCCGGACCTGCTCGCCTCGCAGAACGACCGGCGGGTGGCGCGCGCCGCCTCGCGCGCCGCGCGGGCCGACTTCATCCCCTCGGCCCAGATCTCCAACGTCTTCGGCTACACCGGCGAAGGCGAGCGGCGCGTCGGCTCCGTCGCCATCGCCACCGAGCCCGCCATCTACTCGTCCGGCTACAGCCTGGGGCTGTCCACCGACCTGAGCGGCGCCAAGCTGATGCAGCCCTCCATCGCCCGCGCGCAGGAGCGGGCCACCGAGCAGCGCATCGTCGGCGCGGCGGCAAACCTGGACGCGCAGGTGGCGCAGCAGTACCTGAGCGTGCTGCAGGCGCAGGAGGTAGTCGCGCAGGCCGAGCGCGAGGTGGCCCGCACCGACGAGCACCTGCGCCTGGCGCAGGCCCGCCTGGAGGTGGGCGCCGGGACGCCGCTGGACGTGCGCCGGGCCGAGACGCAGAAGGGGCAGGCCCAGGTGCGGCTCCTCCAGGCCCGCAACACCCAGGCGACGGCGACGCTGGCGCTGGGGCAGCTCATGGGGGTGGACCTGCAGCCGGGCGCGCAGCTCACCTCCGAGTTCGCCCTGTTCCAGCCGCAGTTCGAGGCCGCGGCGCTCGTCGCGCAGGCGACCGCGAACAACCCCAACCTCCGGGCCGCGCGCTCGCAGGCCGGGGCCGCGCGCACCGGGGTCCGCGCCGCGCAGGCCAGCTATCTCCCCACCCTGCGCTTCAACATGGGGTGGGAGGGCTTCGTGTTCCGCGCCGGCGACCTGGACCCGCTGGTGCAGGAGGGGATCCAGGGCGCCCAGAACCGGCTGGACAGCTGCTTCCAGAGCAACCGGATCGCCCAGCTCCTGGGCCAGGCGCCGAGGGACTGCGGCCAGTTCGCCTTCACGCCGGAGGAGATCCGCAGCCAGGTCCGGGAGCAGAACTCCGGCTACCCGTTCAACTACCAGCGGCAGCCCGTGAGCGCCTCGTTCTCCGTGTCGCTCCCCATCTTCACCGGCCTGTCGCGGCACCAGCAGGTGGAGGAGGCGCGCGCCCGGGCCGAGGACGCGGAGTACCAGACCCGCGCGCAGGAGAACACCCTGCGGGTGGACGTGAGCACCGCGCTGCGCAACATGCAGACGGCGTACGAGACCGCGCAGCTCCAGGACCAGGTGATCCGCACCGCCACGGAGGAGCTGCGGCTCGCCCGGGAGCGCTTCCGCTTCGGCGCGGCGAGCTCGGTGGAGGTGACCGACGCGCAGACCAGCCTGGCGCAGGCGGAGCAGGCCAAGATCGACGCCGTGTACAACTTCCACAAGTCGCTCGCGGCGCTGGAGGCGCTGGTGGGGACGCGGCTGCGCTGAAGCGTCCGCGACGGGAGCGGGACCCACTCGACGACAACCCCCCGGGGGTTTGGAGATAAAGGATGAAGACCAGGACGATCGTGATCGGCGGGGTGGTGGCGGCGGCCGCCGCGGGCGGGGTGTTCGCCCGCACCGCGATGGCCGACAAGGGGACGGAGGTGAGGACCGAGGTGGTGGCGCGGCGCGACCTCACCTCGGTGGTGACCGCCAGCGGGACCATCGACCCCAAGCGCAAGGTGGACATCTCCGCCGACATCTCCGGGCGGGTGATCGAGCTGCCGGTGCAGGAAGGCCAGTGGGTGGAGCGCGGCGACCTGCTGCTGCGCATCGACCCCACGCAGTACCAGGCGGCGGTGCGCCGCGCCCAGGCCGCGGTGGCGCAGGCGCAGGCCCGCGCCTCGCAGGCCCGCGCCAACCTGATCCAGGCGCAGAACGCGGCCCGCCGCGCCCGGCAGCTCGCCAGCAGCACGGAGCAGCTCATCTCCCCGGCGGACATGGAGCAGGCCGAGACCCAGGCGGCGGTGGCCCAGGCCGAGTTCGAGGCGGCGCGCTACGGGGTGGCCCAGGCGCAGGCCGGGCTCACCGAGGCCGGCGAGGCGCTGCGCAAGACCACGATCATCGCGCCCATGAGCGGCCGCGTCACCCGCCTCAACATCGAGGAGGGGGAGACGGCGATCGTGGGGACCATGAACAACCCGGGCTCGCTCCTCCTCACCATCGCCGACCTGTCGGTGATGGAGGCCAAGGTCAAGGTGGACGAGACCGAGGTGCCGGGGATCTCCATCGGCGACAGCGCGCGGGTGCGGATCGACGCCTTCCCGGACCGCGTCTTCGGCGGCACGGTGACGCAGATCGCCAACAGCTCGCTCCGGGGCGCCACGGCCGGGATGGGCGGCGCCGCGGGCGGCGAGCAGCAGTCGGTGGACTTCGAGGTGGTCGTCACGCTGGCGAACCCGCCGGAGCAGCTCCGCCCCGACCTTTCCGCCACGGCGGACATCGTCACCGACACCCGGAAGGGGTCGCTGTCGGTGCCCATCATCGCGCTCACCGTGCGCGACTCGGCGGGGAAGAAGCTGGGCTCGGGGGACGAGGACGAGGGCGACGACGCGGCCCCCGCGCGGCCGGAGGCGGGGCGCCGGCCGGACGAGGACGGGGTGGAGGGCGTGTTCGTGATGCAGGGCGACTCCGTGGCCTTCGTGCCGGTGGAGGTGGGGATCGCCGGCGACCGCTACTTCGAGGTGAAGCGCGGCCTCCGCGGCGGGGAAACGGTGGTGGCGGGGAGCTACCAGGCGATCCGCGAGCTGGAGTCGGGCTCGCGGGTGCGCCTCCCCGAGGCCAAGGACAAGGGCGGCTCTCCGAAGGAAAAGCGATGAGCGCCGCGCGCGACGTGATCATCGAGGCCCGGGGCCTCCAGAAGCACTACCAGCTGGGCACGGAGACCGTCCGCGCCCTGCGCGGGGTGGACCTGGTGATCGGCCGCAACGAGTACGTGGCCATCATGGGCCCGTCCGGCTCCGGCAAGTCCACCTTCATGAACCTGATCGGCTGCCTGGACTCGCCCACCTCCGGGGAGTACATCCTCAACGGCCACCCGGTGGCCGGGATGAGCGACGACGAACTGGCGCGGGTGAGGAACCAGGAGATCGGCTTCGTCTTCCAGACCTTCAACCTGCTCCCCCGCTCCACCGCGCTGGAGAACGTGGAGCTGCCGCTGGTCTACGCCGGCGTGGGCAAGCAGGAGCGGCGCGCGCGCGCGGTCGAGGCGCTCCGCTCGGTGGAGCTGGCCGACCGCATGGACCACCGCCCCAACGAGCTGTCGGGCGGGCAGCGGCAGCGCGTCGCCATCGCCCGGGCGCTGGTCAACACGCCCAGCATCCTCCTCGCCGACGAGCCCACCGGCAACCTGGACTCCCGGACCTCCGAGGAGATCATGGCGCTGTTCGCGCGGCTGCACGGCGAGGGGCAGACGGTGATCATGGTCACCCACGAGCCGGACATCGCCGCCCACGCCGAGCGCGTGGTGACGCTGCGCGACGGCACCATCCACAGCGACCGCAGGCAGACCCCGGCCCCGGTGGCGGCCCGCCCCGCCCCGGCGGAGGACGCGGAGCCGGCCCTTTCCGGGGCCTGACGTGGCCCCCCGGAAACGGGCGCGGATGCCGCTGGGCGAGGCGCTGCGCGTCTCGCTCCAGATGATCCGCGTCAACAAGCTGAGGGCCTTCTTCACCGTGCTGGGCACGGTGATGGGGGTGACGTTCCTGATCGCCGTGATCACGCTGATCACCGGGATGGACTCCTACATGAAGGAGGACTTCGCCGGCAAGGTGTACGGCTTCAACAGCGTGATGCTGCGGCGCCGCCCCTCGGTCACCATGAGCGACGACCCGGAGCTGCGGCGCGAGTGGCGCCGCCGCCAGCGCCTCACCTTCGAGGACGCGGAGTGGCTGCGGGAGCGCATGGAGACACCCGGCATCCTGTCCATCAACTCCGAGCGGGGAGGCAGGGTGGACGGCCCCGGCGGCCGCACCCTGGAGGGCGTCCGCGTGGCGGGCGCCTCGGCCAGCTACTTCACCGGCCGCGACATGGACGTGGAGTCGGGCCGCGTGTTCTCGGAGCAGGAAGGGGAGCGCGGGGTGCCGGTGGTGGTGGTGGGCAAGGACGTGGCCGAAAAGCTGTTCGAGGGGCGCAGCCCGCTGGGGAAGACGGTGCGCGTGCAGGGCTTCCCCTACCGCGTGGTGGGGGTGCTGGAGAAGCAGGGCTCGCTCTTCGGCATGTCCATGGACAACGTGGTGATCGCCCCGGCGCGGTCGCGGGTCAACGGCTACGTGAACCCGCACAACGTGGTGGACGAGATCACCTACAAGGTGGCCGACGCCTCCATGGTGCCGCGGGCGCAGGCCGAGCTGGAGGGGTGGATGAGGATCCGCCACCGCCTGCGCCCGGGCCAGCCCAACGACTTCGAGCTGGAGACGGCGAGCGAGAGCCTCGCCTTCTGGAACAAGATCGCCACCTACCTGATGCTCGCGCTCCCGCTGCTGGTGGGGATCTCGCTGGTGGTGGGCGCGGTGGTGATCATGAACATCATGCTGGTGGCGGTCACCGAGCGGACCCGCGAGATCGGGCTGCGCAAGTCGCTGGGGGCGCGCCGGCGCGACATCCTCGCGCAGTTCATGATCGAGGCGGGGACGCTCTCCGGCGCCGGCGGGGTGCTGGGGATCGGGCTGGGGATCGCGCTCGCCTCGGTCGTGTCGGCGCTCTCGCCGCTCCCGGCGCGGGTGTCGCCGCTCTCCATCGTCCTGTCCATCTTCCTGGGCGTGGGCGTGGGGCTGGCGGCGGGGGTGTACCCGGCGTACCGGGCCTCGCGCCTGGACCCCATCGAAGCCCTGCGGAGCGAATAGGAGCGAAGCCGATGAACCTTACATCCGCCCGCGAGGGCGTGGGGATCGCGCTGGACGCGCTGCGCTCCAACAAGGTGCGGGCCTTCCTCACCATCCTGGGGATCGTGATCGGGGTGGCCACGGTGATGGCCATGGCCGCGGTGGTGGGCGGGCTGCGCACCGGGATCATGCAGGAGATCGAGGGGATCGGCCCCAAGAACTTCGTGGTCACCCGCTTCGACCAGGGGCAGATCCTCGTCAGCGACGGCACCGGCCGGCCGCCCTGGGAGGGAAAGCCGCCGGTCACCTTCCAGGAGGCGGAGCTGATCCGCTCGCTCCCTTCCGTCCACTCCGCCGCCGCCGCGGTGGACGCCGGCGCCGACCTCAAGTACGGCTCCAGCACGTACGCCCAGGTCATGCTCCCGGCGCGCGACCACCAGTGGCCGGACTACGCCCAGGGCGACTTCGTCTACGGGCGCAACTTCCTCCCGGACGACGTGGCGCGCTCCAACCGGGTGGTGGTCCTTTCCGTGGACCTGGCGAAAAAGGTGTTCGGGGAGGTGGACCCGGTGGGGAAGTCGGTGCGGCTGCGCGGCGAGCCCTTCCAGGTGGTGGGCGTCTACCGGCAGAAGCCCAACTTCTTCTCCAACTTCGTCAAGGAGTGGGGGATCGTCCCGCCCACCACGGCCATCAAGTACCTGGACGCGGACCGCGACTTCATGTCGCTCCTGGTGGTGCCGGCGGCGGGCGTGACGCAGGAGCAGGCGATCGACGACGTCACCGCCGCGCTCCGCGTGGCGCGCGGGCTGCGCCCCGGCGAGGAGAACAACTTCGCCGTCACCCGCCAGCAGGCGATCGCCGACATGTTCGACCGCATCACCGGGGTGTTCGCGCTGATCATGCTGGTGCTCTCCTCCATCGGGCTGATGGTGGGGGGGATCGGGGTGGTGGCGATCATGATGATCTCGGTGACGGAGCGGACCCGCGAGATCGGGGTGAGGAAGGCGCTGGGCGCCACCCGGCGCGAGATCCTCTGGCAGTTCCTGGTGGAGTCCATGACGGTCACCACCATCGGCGGGGCGATCGGCATGGTGCTGGGTGGCGGCGGCGCCCTGCTCCTGGCCGCCTTCACCCCCCTGCCGGCCACGGTGCCGCTCTGGTCGGTGGCCGCGGCGCTGGCCGTCTCCGCCGTCACCGGGATCGGCTTCGGCCTGTACCCGGCCAACAAGGCGGCGCGCCTGGACCCGGTGGAGGCGCTGCGGTACGAATAGGGAACAGGGGACAGGGAACAGCCTGCCACTGCGAACTGAGCGCACTCGACCGGTGCGAAGGCGCGGGAGACCTGATAGGTTTCCCGCGCTTTCGCACTCCCGCACTTTCGCACTCTCGCACTTTGATTCCATGACCGAGCCGCTCGCGCCGCCCGTCGACCTTCTGGCCATCGCCGCCCACCGCGACGACGTGGAGCTGCTCTGCGGCGGTACCATGGCGCGCGCCGCGGCACAGGGGCACCGCACGGGGATCCTGGACCTGACCGCGGGGGAGCGCGGGACCGAGGGGAGCGCGCAGCTGCGGGGGGAGGAGGCGGAGGCGGCGGCGCGGGTGCTGGGGGTGGCGGCGCGGCGCAACGCGGGGCTCCCGGACGCCGGGCTGGAGAACACGCCGGAGACGCGGCGGCTCGTCGCCGGGTTCGTGCGCGCCTTCCGGCCGCGGACCGTGATCCTTCCCTACACCAGCGGGCGCCACCCGGACCACCGCATCGCCTCGCAGCTCGCCTACGACGCCTGCTTCCTGGCGGGGCTCTCCAGGTTCGACGCGCCGGGCGAGCCGCACCGCCCGCACAAGCTGCTGTACGCGCTGACGTACCGGGAGGACCCGGTGAAGCCCACCTTCGTGGTGGACGTCACCGACTTCATGGAGACCAAGATGCGGGCGGTGCACTGCTACTCGTCGCAGTTCGACGGCAAGACGTGGGGCGGCGAGGTCTTTCCCGGGGGGGAGCGGCCGCTGTACGACCAGGTGCGGATGCACGCGGCCCGCTACGGGTCGCTGATCCGCCGGGAGTACGGCGAGCCCTTCTACACCGTGGAGACCATGGAAGTGGACGACGTGGTGGGGCTGGGCGTCCGCAGCATCTGACGTTTCCGTCCGGACGTTCCGCGGCCGGAGCCTCGCGCCGCCGCGGCTCCGGCTTTTTCGTGGACGGCGCGGGTGGGCGCGCGCGGACAGTCGCTTCGCATTCGCGTGTTCCCTGACCCCTTCCGCGCGCGCCCCTCACCCTTCATATTCGGATCGGCCTTCCGGCCGGAACCCACGCGCTTTCCCCCCCGGCGCTTTCCCACCGGGTTCCCGACCCCCACCGCTGCTTTCGACAAAGGCACCCCGGTCGCGAGGCCGGTCCGCAAAGCCAAGGGTCTCGCTCGAGACGGCCTGGCTCCCGAACAAGAGGCGGCACCCCGGTCCCCGCTCCCGCGGGGACGTACCTCGTTCGGAGGAACACCCACATGCTCCGTCTCAATCGGCTCCTGTGCACGGCCGCGGTCGTGGCGACCGCCGCGTGCAGCGGCGACTCGCGCTCGCCGGTGGCGCCCGCGGACGCTCCCTCCCGGGAGATCCTGGACGCCGCCCGCTCCACCCTGGTGCAGGGCTTCTACTGGCTCCCCCCGCTGGTGCCGCAGCCGGTCTTCTCCGGCACCTTCGACCCCACCGTCTCGCCCACCGTGCAGGTCTGCGAGCTCGCCGGGCCGCCGCCCAGCACCTGCACCTCCACCGTGGTCGCCGAGTTCACCAAGACGAGCGGCACCGGCGGCCAGGTGGTGACGGTGAGCACCTCCGGGGGCTACTACCAGGCCAACTGGCACACCGACCTGTCCAACCTGGACCCCGCCAAGTACTACCGGATCTCGGTGTTCGTGAACGGGACGGAGTTCGGCCACGCGGACGTGGACCCGGTGAACACCGGCAAGGAGCTCAAGAACGTCGACACGGACGAGCTGATCCCGCTCCTGGACGGCCGCACGCTCCCCATCAAGTTCCGCATCGAGACGGGGGCCGGCCCCACGCAGCGTGCCCCCGCGGCGAGCGCGGACGCGTACGCGACCGTGGAGAACACGGCGCTGGCCGTCCCTGACGGCGGCACGGACCTGCTCGCCAACGACGACCTGGGCGTGCCCGCCGCGACGCTCGCCTCCTTCGGCGGGGGCTCGCTGGGCGGCGCGGTGACGGACCACACGGCGGGGAGCACCGCCAGCTTCGGCAGCGGCGGCTCGCTGGTGGTGAACGCGGACGGCAGCTTCACCTTCACGCCCGCGGCCGGGTTCAGCGGCAGCTTCACCTTCGGCTACCGCGTCTCCAACGCGGCGGGGACCTCGGACGCCACGGTGACGATCACCGTGAACGCCCGCCCCACGGCCGTGGACGACGCGCCGGCCGCCGGCAGCGCGCCGGGCGATCCGTACCACGCTCCGTTCAACTCCGGGCTCAGCCTCCCGGCGCCGGGCATCCTCCAGAACGACGTGCTGGGCGTCCCCGCGGCGACGGTGGCGTCCTTCGGCGGGGGCTCGCTGGGCGGCGCGGTGACGGACCAAGCGGCGGGGAGCACCGCCGCCTTCGGCAGCGGCGGCTCGCTGGCGGTGAACGCGGACGGCAGCCTGGTGTTCACCCCCCCGGCGGGCTTCACCGGCCTCTTCACCTTCGAGTACCGCATCTCCAACGCGGTGGACTCGGACGTGGGGCAGGCGACCATCGCGGTGGGCGCGCGCCCGGGCGCGCAGGACGACGCCTACGGGCCCACGCTGATCGGCAACGTGCCGGTGAACACTGCCAGCAGCACCGGCTTCAGCGTCCGCGCCAACGACGCGGGCGACGGCGTGACGCTGGCGCTCACCTCGGTGAGCAACGGCACGGCGATCCTGGACCTCGCGACCGGCACCTTCGTGTTCGACCCGGCGCCGGGGTACGAGGGGCCGGCCGGCTTCAGCTACAGCGCGACCAACGGCTTCGGCACCGTCACCGCCTCGGTGTCGCTGAACGTCAGCGGCGTGATCTGGTTCGTCGACAACGGCGCGGGCGCGGGGAGCGGGACGCTGAGCGCTCCCTTCAACTCCATCGCCGCCTTCAACGCCGCCAACGACGGCGCGGGCGCCCACCCGGCGGCCGGCGACGCCGTCTTCATCCACGAGAGCGGGACCAGCTACACCGGGCCGCTCACCCTCCTGGACGGGCAGCGGGTGATCGGGCAGGACGCCTCGGCGAGCCTTGCGGCGCTCGCCGGCCTGACGCCGCCGGCGGACAGCGACCTCCCGGACACGGACGGCGCCAACGCGGCGGTGGTGAACGTCGTCAGCGCGGCGAACGGGATCGACCTGGCGCAGAACAACGAGTTGCACGGCCTGCGGGTGGGGAACACCACGGGCACCGGGATCGCGGGCGCGGGCTTCGGCACGCTCGCGGTGAGCGACGTGACGGTGAACACCACCGGGCCGGCGCTGGCGCTGAGCAACGGCACCCTGGCGGCCGACTTCAAGGGCGTCAGCTCCTCCGGCGGCGCCGTCAACGTGTCGCTCGCCGGGGTGGGCGGCACGGCGGACCTGGGGATCGGCGCGCTCTCGGGCAGCACCGTCGCCGCGTTCCAGGTGCAGGGCGGGAGCGGCTCGCTCGCCTACGCCGGGAGCATCGCCACCACGGCGGGCCGCTCGGTGGCCGTGTCCGGGCGCACCGGCGGGTCGGTGACGCTGTCGGGCGCGATCGACGACACCGGCACCGGCATCCTGGTGCTGGACAACTCGGGCGGGACCGTGGCGTTCACCGGCGCGTCCAAGACGGTGAGCACCGGGGCCGGCGCGGGCGTGACGCTCGCCGGCAACACCGGCGCGACGGTGCAGTTCGCGGGCGGCGGGCTGGCGGTGTCCACCACCACCGGGGCGGGCTTCAGCGCCACGGGCGGCGGGACGGTGCAGGTGACCGGTGCGAACAACACCATCACCAGCGCCGGCGGCGTGGCGCTGAACGTCGCGGACGCCGACATCGGCGCCAGCGGGATCACCTTCCGCAGCATCTCGGCGAACGGCGGTGTCAGCGGGATCGTGCTCAGCAACACCGGTTCGGCCAACGGGCTCAACGTCACGGGCAGCGGCGCGGCGGGCTCCGGTGGAACGATCCAGAACACCTCCGGGCCGGGGATCTCGCTGGAGGGTACCAGCAGCCCCTCGTTCTCCCACATCGCCGTGCAGAACACTGGCCGGAGCGGGATCCAGGGTACGGGCGTGGTCAACTTCACGCTGGCCGGCAGCACCATCACCGGGACCGGGTCGGCGGCGGACGACGCGAACCTCGACTTCTTCGCCAACACTGCGCCCGGATCGGAGAACAACCTTGCCGGCACGGTGAGCATCACCGGCAACACGCTCTCGGCGCCACACTACCACAACGTGCATATCCAGAGCTGGAGCGGCACGATCGCCAGCCTCACCATCACCGGCAACGTGCTCACCAACTCCTCCACGCTCGGGGGCAGCGGGATCCGGGTGCTGGCGGTCGGCTCGGGTGGAACGGTGGCGAAGATCACGCGCGCCATGATCGACGACAACCAGATCAGCCAGGTACCCTCCGGCGTCGGCCTGTTCATCCAGTGCGGCAACGCCATTGCAGGCGGGCCCCTGGGTACGTGCGGCACCGAGGGGAGCGGCACGGACGTCGTTGCGGTGACCAACAACCGTGTCTGGGGAGCGAGCGCCGCGAGCCGCATCGGCGCGGAGGGTGTGGTGGCAACCCTGAACGGCCGCGGCGAGGCGAACTTCAACGTGTCCGGGAACGACGTGCGCCACACCACCGGACGCGCCATGGCGATGAGCGTCTTCGGGCAGGGGCGCATGACCTCGACCGTGGCGAACAACACCGTGATCGCGAACAACGCCTTCGGCTCGACGGGAATCGAGGTTGGCGCGGACAGCACGGCCAGCATGGCCAGCTTCGCCAGCCATCGCGCGACGGTTACGGGCAACAGCGTCAGCCAGACCGACGGGGTGGGGATCTACGCCATCGCGCGCGGCTCCAGCGACACCCTGCGTGTCAGGGTGCAGAACAACACGGTGGCGGCGCCGCTCTCGGGCTTCCGACCCGGGATCCGCATCGACTCAGGGAGTACCCTGGGGAACACCACCGTCTGCCTCAACGCGTCCGGGAACACCAGCGCGGGAAGCGGCGGAGCGGCGGGGATCGGCGTGCGGAAGCAGGGGACGAATCCCGCGGTGAACGTCTTCGGGATCTCGGGGATCGGCTCCCCCTCGCCGACCAACGCCGACGTGGTCGCCTACCTGAACGGGCAGAACCCGGCGGGGAGCGGAACGCTGATCCTGTCGGGAAGCGGCTACGGGAGCTGCTCCCTGCCGTGAGCCATGCGGCGGGCGCGAGGCTCACGCTCGCGCCCGCGTCCTCCTCCACGCCGACGCGGCTGTTGCAGCGGTGCAACAGCCGCGTCGTACGCTTGTACTTATTTGGAAAACCAGCCCCGGCCTAGCATCTCGCTGCTCGACCGCAGCTCAAGTACCACAAAGATGGGACACGGATGCCGCATTCCAGGTAAAACCACGGGCGCACACCCCAGGGAACAATCCCTCCAAAACACCGCACCACAACAACATAACACACCGCCAAACAAACACCGGGAGGTGGCCGGAATTTTGCGAGCCCCGCCCGCCTCGTAGGGTCCGCGACGACCCACCGTCTTCCGCGTGGCGGCCCCCGGGCACGCACACGCTTTTCCTGCTTTTTGCTCCTCCGTCTCCTTCCGACAAAGGCACCCCGGCCGTGAGGCCGGTCCGCAAAGCCACGGGTCTCCGCCGAGATCGCCGGGCTGCCGAAGAAGGGCGCCGTCGGCGTTTCCGCCGCCACACGTCCCACCCGAGGTAATCCGATGAGGCACCTGGCATTCTCCGCGATCGCAGTACTCGCCCTGACCACGGCCTGCAAGGACCAGCCGAGGCAGTCGCCCACCGAGCCGGCCGAAGAGGCTTCCGCGGCCGTGGTCGCGCAGGTCAGGGAACTCCCGGAAGTCGGCGAGTCCACCCTGTGCGCCGCGTACCGCAAGCAGCTCGTGGAAGCGCGCGCGGCGCTGGCGCGCTCCGAGTCAGACGAGTCGCTCCGGGAATCCGTCGCCACGTATCAGGCCGTCATCGCCGACGCTTGCCCCTGAGGCCCTTCCATGAAACGGACCCCCTCCCGGCGCGCCACCCTGCTGGCCGCGCTGCTGTCCTGCCTGCTCCTGCCAGCCGTCTTCCTGGCGAAGACCACCGGACCGAAGGCCCTGGTGGTCTGCCCCCCAACCGACATGGCGGGGTGCGACCGCATCGCCGCGCAGCTCGCGCTCGCGACGAGCGGGGGGAGCCCGGTCTTTCCGGGAGGGGTGGACAAGAAGCACACAGAGCTGCGGACGATGCCGTATTCGCAGCTCCAGTCGTATGCGGCGGTGTTCGTCCCCTCGCTGGCAAACGCCCCGTACGACCTGCTGCGTGAGGACGCGGTCAAGCTCCGGCTCCAGCAGGTCCTGCGCGGCCGGGTGGCGGTCTGGTCGGGCACTCCCGACCGGGGAACGACCTCCGGCGCGAGCGCCGGCAAGCTGACCCTCATCCAGAACCTGGGGCGCTGGGCCGCCGGCCAGTACGCCGTGGACGGCTCCGCGGGCCTCGTCGTCCTGCAGGACTTCTCCGACAACCGGCCGGACGGGACCTCCCCGCGCTACGACTGGGTGCAGGGGATCTCCGGGGTGGTCATCCAGCCCGACCTGGCGCCCAAGACCTACGCGCAGGTGGAAAGGAACGCAGCCAACCCGGCGGCCACGCCGATCGTGGGGACCCTGTCCTACGACAACATGGCGTCGTTCGGGCTGCAGCTCCCCCAGCCGGCCACGCAGGTCGGCGCCTGGGGGCAGACGGTGCAGGGGAAGAAGACCACCCGCGGCCAGGTCGTGCTGGGGACGGCGGCCAGGAGCGCAAGCGCCTGCCAGGTCGCCGGACCGGCGGGCGGGACGTTCTCCTTCCAGACCGGCAAGGTGGTGCTGGGCATCCCTTCGGGGACGCTCTCGGAGGAGTGGTGCATCTCGGCCTCGCCGACGCGCGCCAGCCAGAACGGGTACGTGGAGAACACGGCGCACGTAATCGCTCCCTTCCTGGGCAGCCTCTCGCCGCCGGTCTCGCTGACCATCGCGTACGCGGAGGCCAACATCCCGGGTGGGGTGAGCAACGAGTACAAGCTCGTCATCTCCGAACTCAGGGGCGGGTCGTGGGTGGAGGTGCCCGGGAGCGTGGTCGACGTGGCTGCAAACACGGTGACGAACCCCGGCATCGACCACTTGGGCCAGTACGCCGTATTCATCAGCGCGGACCCCGGCGGAGGAGGTGGTGGAGGAGGCGGAAAGGGTGGCTCCCCGACGGCCACGGACGACGCGTACACCACCGCCGAGGACACGCCGCTGAGCGTGGCCGCGCCGGGCGTGCTGGCCAACGACACCGATCCCCAGGGTGATCCGCTCACCGCGTCGCTGGTGAGCGGGCCCGCGCAGGGGACGCTGACGCTCAACGCGAACGGCTCCTTCACGTACACCCCGGCCGCCAACTTCAGCGGCCAGGCCACGTTCACCTACAAGGCCAACGACGGGCGGCGGGACTCCAACACCGCCACCGTCACCATCACGGTGACGCCGGTCAACGACGCGCCCGTGGCCGTGAACGATGCGTACTCCACGCCGGAAGACACCCCGCTGAGCGTGGCGGCCCCGGGCGTGCTGGCGAACGACACGGACCCGGACGGCGACCCCCTCACGGCCGTGCTGGTGACCGGCCCCGCGAGCGGGACGCTGACGCTCGACGCGAACGGGTCGCTCAGCTACACCCCGAACGCGGGCTTCAGCGGCACCGACCAGTTCACCTACAAGGCCAACGACGGCACGGTCGACAGCAACGTCGCCACGGCCACCATCACGGTGGACGACGTCAACGACGCGCCGACGGCCGTGAACGACGCGTACTCGACCGACGAGGACACGCAGCTCAACGTGGCTGCCCCGGGCGTGCTCGCCAACGACACCGACCCGGAGGGCAACCCGCTGACCGCCGTGCTGGTGACCGGGCCGGCGCACGGGACGCTGACGCTCAACGCGGACGGCTCCTTCACCTACACGCCGGCCGCCAACTACAGCGGCCTGGACTCGCTCACCTACAAAGCCAACGACGGCACCTCCGACAGCAACACGGCCAAGGTGACCATCACGGTGAACGCGGTGAACGACGCCCCGACGGCGGTCGACGACGCGTACTCCACGGACGAGGACGTGGCGCTCAACGTGGCCGCGCCGGGCGTGCTCGCCAACGACACCGACCCGGAGGGCAATCCGCTGACCGCCGTGCTGGTGACCGGGCCGGCGCACGGGACGCTGACGCTGAACGCGGACGGCTCCTTCACCTACACGCCCGCGGCCAACTACAACGGCCCCGATCAGTTCACCTACAAGGCCAACGACGGCACCGCGGACTCCAACGTCGCCACGGTCAGCATCACGGTGAGCGGGGTGGCGGAGGCGCCGGTCGCGGTCGACGACGCGTACTCCACGGACGAGGACACGGCCCTGAACGTGGCGGCGCCTGGCGTGCTCGCCAACGACACGGACCCCGAGGGCGACCCGCTGACCGCCGTGCTGGTGACGGGGCCTGCGAGCGGCACGCTGGCGCTCGACGCGGACGGCTCCTTCACCTACACCCCGGCAGCCGGTTTCAGCGGCCAGGCCACGTTCACCTACAAGGCCAACGACGGGGCGCTCGACTCCAACGTCGCCACCGTGACGATCACCGTCGCGGCCGTCAACGACGCGCCCACGGCCGTGAACGACACGTACACGACCGACGAGGACGTGGTGCTGAACGTGGCCGCCCCGGGCGTGCTGGGGAACGACACCGACCCGGAGAGCAACGCGCTCACGGCCGTGCTGGTGACCGGGCCCGCCAACGGGACGCTGACGCTGAACGCGGACGGCTCCTTCACCTACACGCCGGCGGCCAACTTCAACGGCTCCGACTCGTTCACCTACAAGGCCAACGACGGCACCACGGATTCCAACACGGCCACGGTCACCATCACCGTCAACCCGGTGGTGGACGCGCCCGTGGCTACCAACGACGCGTACTCGACGAACGAGGACACGCCGTTGAGCAAGTCGGCGGCGGAGGGCGTGCTCGCAAACGACTCCAACCCGGAGGGCGGAACGCTCACCGCGGTGCTGGTGAGCACGACCACGAACGGCGTGCTGTCGCTCAGCGCGGACGGCTCCTTCACCTACACGCCGAACGCCGACTTCTTCGGCACCGACTCGTTCACCTACAAGGGGAACAACGGGAGCGGCGACTCCAACGTCGCGACGGTCACCATCACGGTGAACGCGGTCAACGACCCGCCGACCGCCGTGGCCGACGCGTACACGACGGACGAGGACGTGGCGCTCGTCGTGGCCGCTCCGGGCGTGCTGGGCAACGACACCGACCCGGAGAACAGCGCGCTCACGTCCGTGCTGGTGACCGGGCCGGCGCACGGGACGCTGACGCTGAACGCCAACGGCTCGTTCACCTACACGCCGGCGGCCAACTACTTCGGCGCCGACGCGTTCAGCTACAAGCCGAACGACGGGAGCGGGGACGGGAACACCGTCTCGGTCAGCCTCACGGTGAACCCGGTGAACGACGCGCCGGTGGCGGGCGCGGACGCGTACGACGCGCTGGGCAACGTGCAGGCCGGGATCCCCACTTCGGGCGTGCTCGGCAACGACACCGACGTGGACAACCCCGCCACCGACCTCTCGATCGTGGCCGGGACGATCAGCTCCACCAACGGGGGCACGGTCGTGCTGAGCGCCGACGGCAGCTTCACGTACGTCAGCGCCGCCGGCTTCAACGGCAGCGACAGCTTCAGCTACACCGTCAAGGACACCGAGGGAGCGACGGCCACCGGCACGGTGGCGATGACGGTCACCGGGACCTACTGGTTCGTGGACGCCTCCGCCGCGCCGGGCGGCGACGGCCGGCAGAACTCCCGGTTCCAGTCGCTCACGCCGCTCAACGGCGCGGGCGGATCGGGGGACCTGGACGACCCGGGTGACATCATCCTGGTGCACAGCGGCACCTACAGCAGCCCCATCGCCCTGGAGGGCACCCAGCAGCTGATCGGCCAGGGGATCCCGGCCGCGCTGACGGCCACGGTCAACGGGCAGACGGTGACGCTGCTGGCGACGGGGAGCGCTCCCACCATCGGCTCCACCAGCGGGGACGGGATCACGCTGGGCAGCGGCAACACGCTGCGCGGCTTCGTGGCCGGGAGCGCGCCGGGCGCGGCGATCGCCGGCTCGGCCGTGGGGACGCTGACGATCGCGGACGTGAGCATCAACAACGGCACGGGCCGGGCGCTGGACCTGACCACTTCCGGCTCGCTTTCCGCCGTCTTCGGCAGCATCTCGTCCACGGGCGGCACGGGGAACGGCATCAACCTGGTCGGCCAGACGGGCACCCTGACCAGCGGGTCGACCAGCATCACCAACCCGAGCGAGACGGGGATCCACGTCCAGGGCTCCGGAGGATTCTCCTTCGGCAGCACCACCGTGAGCAAGGGCGCCACGGGCGGGACGGGCGTGCACCTGCAGGGCAACACGGGCACGACCACCTTCTCCTCGCTCGCCGTCACCACGAGCGGCGGCACCGGGCTCCTCGCTTCCAGCGCCGGCACGCTCAGCGTGGCGGGCGGGACGATCAGCGCCACGGGCGGGCCGGCGATCGACGCCACCAGCACCACGCTGAACGGCGCGGGCTTCTCCACCACCAGCTCCACGGGGAGCCCGAACCGGGGGATCAGCCTGACCGGCGTGAGCGGGACGTGGAGCCTGGGCTCGGGCTCGATCGGCACGGCCGCGGCCGAGGACTTCCTGGTCAGCGGCGGCAACGCGGGCATCAGCTATGCCGGCAGCATCACCAACACCGCCAGCCGGTCGGTCTCCATCAGCGGGCGGACGGGCGGCACGGTGACCCTCTCGGGGAACATCAGCGACACCGGCACCGGGATTCTCGTGCAGAACGGCACGGGGGGCGCCGTGGAGTTCACGGGTGCCAGCAAGGTCCTGAGCACGGGCGCGAACCCGGCGGTCACGCTCGCGACCAACACCGGCGCCACCATCAGCTTCGCGGACTCGCTCAGGATCACCACCACCACCGGGGGCGGCTTCAGCGCCACCGGCGGCGGCACGGTGACGGTGGCGGGGACCCGCAACTCGATCACCTCGGCCGGTGGCGTGGCGCTGAACGTGGCGAACACCACCATCGGCGCGGGCGGGCTGAACTTCCGCAGCATCAGCGCGAACGGGGGCGCCAGCGGGATCGTGCTCAACAACACCGGCTCCGTGGGCCGCCTTCAGGTCACGGGCAGCGGCACGGCCGGGTCGGGCGGTACGATCCAGAACACGACCGGGCACGGCATCTCGCTGACCAGCACGAGCAACCCGTCCTTCGACCGCATCAGCCTGCAGAGCAACGGCGGCAGCGGCATCTTCGGCACGGGCGTGGTCGGCTTCACGCTCACCAACAGCACCATCGCCACCTCGGGTACCGGCGGCGGCGCCAACGCCAGCAACATCGACTTCTTCGCCGACACGGCCCCCGGGACGGAGAACAACCTGTCGGGCGTGGTGACCATCACCGGGAACACGCTCTCGGCGCCCGCCTTCCACAACGTGGACATCCAGAACTGGAGCGGGACGATCAGCGACCTGAACCTCTCCAGCAACGTGCTCACCAACAGCTCCACCCAGGGCGGCGGGATCCGGGTGATCGCCTTCGGGGGAGCCGGAAACGTGGCGAAGATCACCAAGGCGACCATCGCCAACAACCAGATCACGGGCAGCATGCAGTCGCCCGGGCTCCAGGTGCAGTGCGGCAACGCCAGCGCGGGCGGTCCGCTGGGCGAGTGCGGCACGGTGGGCAGCGGCACCAACGTGGTGTCCATCACCAGCAACCAGGTCCGCGGCACCAGCGCCGCCGCGCGCATCGGCACGGAGGGGCTGCTGGCGCTGCTGAACGGCCGGGGGCAGGCGAACTTCGACGTCTCCAGCAACGACGTTCGGCACACCACCGGGCGGGCGATGGCGGTCTCCTCCTTCGGGCAGGGGACGATGACCTCCACGGTCAGCAACAACACCATCGTCGCCAACAACACCTTCGCCTCCGCCGGGCTGGAGATCGGGGCGGACAGCACGGCGAACATGGCGAGCAACGGCACCTACACGGCGACGGTGACCGGCAACAACGTCAGCCAGAGCGACGGGGTGGGGATCTGGGCCATCTCGGGCGCCTCCAGCCACACGCTGCGCGTGAAGCTGCAGAACAACACGGTCGCTGCCCCGCTGGGCGGCGTCCGCCCGGGAATCCGTGTCGACTCCGGCCGGACCAACGGAAACGCGACCGTGTGCCTGAACATCTCCGGCAACACCAGCGCGGGGAGCGGAGGCAGCCAGGGCATCGGGCTGCGCAAGGACGGCACCAACCCGGCGGTCGACGTGTTCGGCATCAACGGAATGGCCGCCACCAGCTCGCCGGGCGTGGAAGCCTACGTCGCCGGGCTCAACCCGGCCGGCGGCGGCGTGCTGCTGATCTCGGCGACCAGCGGCTTCACCAACTGCTCGCTTCCCTGATCCACTCTCCCCATTCCGGAGGCGGGCTCTCCGCCCGCCTCCGGCCCAAGTGCGAGCGCCCCTCCGGTTCCGGAGGGGCGCTCGTGCAGGACCGCGGGACCCCTGGCTTACCCCCTTTCACCCTCCGGACCAGGAGACCTCGATGGCCGAACCGTTCCTATCCGAGATCAGGATCATGAGCTTCGTCTTTGCGCCCAAAGGATGGGCGCTCTGCAACGGACAGCTCCTCCCGATCAACCAGAACCAGGCGCTCTTCTCCCTCCTCGGCACCACCTTCGGCGGCGACGGCCGCGTCAACTTCGCGCTGCCCGACCTGCGCGGCCGCACCCCCATCCACGTGGGCAGCGGACACACGCTGGGTGAGCGCGCCGGCGAGCAGGCGCACACGCTCT